>RDXM01000123.1 GCA_004292595.1 Candidatus Kapaibacterium sp.
TTTTGACTGTATTTTGAATACTTTGATTTGAGCAAGGCAGCATGCTGCCTTGTTTCGGAGAATTGAAACTATTCATTTTACAATCGAAACGGTATGAGACCACAAAGACCGCGCAAGTGTGATGTTCTTCTCGACGGTGCTTTTGTCCGCAGAAAGAATCGCGTCAATTTGTTGCTGAAGTTCTAAAGGTTTTATACTTGCTTTTTCAAGGATGTCAAGTGCTCGTTTGTCGCCCATTGGGTATATCTCGTTCATTGCAAAGAGCGTTGTTACTATATGCTTGATGGCTCTGGTCAAGCACCCCATGATATTGTACATATCGTGTTTTGCGGCAGATTGTTCGGCGTACCAAAGCGTAAATTCGGTAGCCCACAATGATTGTTGAATCACGGATTGCTTTAATGCCGGTGGGTAGGTTGCAACTTCTTGTTTGAGTTTTTGAATGATTCCGTGCGGGTCGTACAGAGAGATACAGTGATGTGTTTCTGCTAAAAAAATGATGGAAGACAAGCCGTAGGGCGGCTGTTGGTCAAAGTTGTTTTCCCAAATCCCTTTTTTTGCATTTTCTATGGTGGCGGTAATTTGTTCGATATTTTTGTAGAGAAAATCTACGTCCGAGTGAGCAGTTTTTATCCATGCACCGCCATTGACCCAAGGACCCCATTCGTAAAAATTTGTAACGGTTGGAGCGGAATCAGATGGGTATTTTTCCGCAACCCCCTCACGTCTTCAATTGCAAATGGTTCTGCATTGTGATAATAAATTCCCACATCCAAATCCGAAGTAGCCGTAGCATAACCTGTTGCAAATGAACCGCCTAAAACAACCGCCTTTACGTGTGGTAGCACTCGCAGCTCACTGACAATGTGTTCCAACAATGTCTGTTTTTCTCGTGGTAAGTTTGTGTTCATTCGACTTGCCTTTTTGCTATTTGGAGATTGCTTTGATAAGTTTTTCAAAATATACTGCAGGCATTCTGTTTGTGAGTTGCCTCCCATTTTTCGTAATTCACGAACAGAGACAAGGATTGAATTCAAATTACAACTTGAGTTCAAGGTTTTGATCCCAAATTATTTGTCGTTCATTGTTCATTTCTCGCAAATACGGCAAAAATTTACCACTGAGTACCGATTTATGATAGGTAATTCTCAATAAATAGTCCTTGAATTCAAGTTAAAAAAAGCCCCGTACACAAGATTTTATCAAGCATACAGGGCTTTTTCATCTTTCAAATATCTTACGCAACTATATCAAATCGGTCAAGATTCATCACCTTTGCCCACGTGGCTACGAAGTCATGCACAAACTGTTCTTGTGCATCATTACAACCATAAACTTCAGCAAGGGCGCGGAGTTCGGAGTTTGAGCCAAAAATCAAATCTACGCGGGTAGCTGTCCATTTTGCTGCGCCGCTCACGCGGTCTGTGCCTTCAAAAGTGTCTTGGTGTGCGTCGGTGGCTTTCCATGTTGTTGCAAGGTCGAGCAGATTCACAAAAAAGTCGTTCGAGAGTGTTTCGGACTTTGTTGTAAATACGCCGTGCTTGCTGCCATCAAAGTTCGCGTTCAGTACACGCAAACCGCCTACAAGTGCCGTCATTTCAGGTGCGGTGAGCGTCAATAACTGTGCTTTATCGACAAGCATTTCTTCAGCAGACGTGGTATATTTTTTCTTCATGTAGTTGCGGAAACCGTCCGCTTGCGGCTCCAACACAGAAAATGATTCCACGTCGGTATGCTGCTCGGAAGCATCTGTGCGCCCTGCGGTGAAGGGAACTGTTACCTTCACACCCGCATTGTTCGCTGCTTTTTCGACAGCCGCCGCGCCGCCCAAAACGATAAGGTCAGCAAGCGATACTTTCTTGCCGTCCGCCGCCGCGCCGTTAAATTCTTTTTGAACTATTTCCAGCGCTTCCAACACTTTCGCTAATTGCGGCGGGTTGTTCACCTGCCAAAACTTCTGCGGTGCAAGTCGCACACGTGCGCCATTCGCGCCACCACGCTTGTCCGAGCCGCGGAATGTCGAAGCCGAAGCCCACGCAGCAGAAACAAGTTCCGCCACAGACAAGCCAGTAGCGAGGATTTTCGCTTTCAGCGCAGCTACATCGCTAGCGTCAATAAGTTTGTGGTCAACTGCAGGAACGGGGTCTTGCCAAATCAAGACTTCTTTCGGCACTTCTGAGCCGAGATACCGCGCCACTGGACCCATATCGCGGTGTGTAAGTTTGAACCATGCACGAGCAAAAGCATCAGCAAATTTATCTGGATTTGCGTAGAAATCACGTGAAATCTTCTCGTACGCTGGGTCGAAGCGCAGCGCGAGGTCGGAGGTGAGCATCATTGGAGCGTGTTTTTTTGCGGAATCGTGTGCATCTGGAACTGTACCTGCACCCGCGCCACCTTTGGGTGTCCACTGCTGTGCACCTGCTGGGCTTTTGGTGAGTTCCCATTCGTATTCAAACAAATGCTTGAAGTAATCATGTGTCCACTGCGCAGGTTTTGTCGTCCACGCGCCTTCCAAGCCGCTTGTAATCGTGTCTCCGCCGTGTCCTGTTCCAAAGCTGTTTTTCCAACCCATGCTTTGCTCTTCGATGCTTGCTCCGGCAGGCTCAGCAGCCACGTATTTGTTTGGGTCTGCTGCACCGTGTGTTTTGCCGAAGGTATGTCCGCCAGCAATGAGCGCGACTGTTTCTTCATCGTTCATCGCCATTCTGCCAAATGTTTCGCGGATGTCGCGTGCTGAAGCAAGCGGGTCAGGATTACCGTTAGGACCTTCTGGATTCACATAAATCAATCCCATTTGCACAGCAGCAAGCGGGTTTTCAAGTTCGCGGTCTCCCGCATACCGCTTGTCTTCCAGCCATTTTCCTTCTGAACCCCAGTAAATATCCTCTTCTGGCTCCCACACGTCCTCGCGTCCGCCTGCAAAACCGAAGGATTTGAAGCCCATGGATTCGAGTGCGCAGTTGCCTGTCAAAATCATCAAATCCGCCCACGAAAGTTTGCGACCGTATTTTTGCTTGATGGGCCAAAGTAGTAAACGTGCTTTGTCGAGGTTGGTATTGTCGGGCCAGCTATTGAGCGGTGCGAAACGCAATGTGCCAGCACCTGCACCACCGCGACCGTCAGCAATGCGATACGTGCCCGCGCTGTGCCATGCCATACGGATAAAGAACGGTCCGTAGTGGTTGTAATCGGCGGGCCACCACGATTGTGAGGTGGTCATAAGTTCAATAATATCTTTTTTCACTGCCGCTAAATCAAGCGACAAGAACTCTTTTTTGTAATCAAATTTCGCATCCATCGGATTGGACAAATGCGAGTTTTGGCGGAGAATATTCAGGCGTAATTGATTAGGCCACCAATCGTGATTACGTGTGCCGCCGCCTGCGGACTGCTTTACAGCGCCGTTCATAAAGGGGCATTTTGCTGCGTCGTTGGAAGAAGATTGTTGAGACATTGTTGCAAAAGGTGATGATTGTGAAAGGGGTGGATTATGAAGTTGAACACGAAACGCTGCAAATATAAGGGATTTTTGTGTGAAAAGTGGGGGAAATTCTTGATGAAAAACGACTTTCATTGAGTAAATTTTCGATAAAGACAATATAAATACCTTCAAGCGTTGATTCTATCTTGCCTTTAAGGTTATTTTATAAAAACTGCCCTTCAAAATTCTAAATTCTGTACGTTAGATTCTATCTAGCTTTCAAGAATTTTTTGTCAAAAGGTGCGTTGTTTCAATAATAACTTTCATTTTTAGCAAATACTGTCCGAAAATGAACACTTTCTGTGCCGTTTGCGAACATTTTCAAGAAAGAGAATTTCCACAAGAGCGCGTAAACACTCGCTTTGAGGTTTTGGCACGAAATTTCTAGCTTGCTTCTATCATAAGAAACATTGACAAACCAATTCCATCATTTTTATCCAATACTTGCTATGATTCAACTTCAAAACATCAATAAGTATTATCAATCTGGCTCCCTGAAAACCTTTGTTCTGCGCAATATCAATCTGCACATCAAGCAGGGCGAGTTTGTGTCCATCATGGGACCATCAGGATCAGGTAAATCCACGCTTCTGCACATTTTGGGAATGCTCGACGAAGCAAGCGAGGGAGAGTACACCTTCGCGGACAAAAACGTGATGAAACTGAGCGAAAAACAACGAACAGAATTGCACAAAGAGCATATCGGTTTTGTGTTCCAAAGCTACCATCTCATTGACGAACTCACGGTGTATGAAAACATCGAAACGCCGCTTTTGTACCAGAATGTCAAGAAAGATGAGCGCAAAAGTATGGTTGCAGATATTTTGGATAAATTCAACATTGTTGCGAAAAAAGATTTGTTCCCGCACCAGCTTTCAGGCGGTCAGCAGCAACTTGTTGGCATTGCACGTGCCGTTATTGCACAATCAAAAATTATTTTTGCCGATGAACCAACAGGAAATTTAAACTCGCAACAAGGCGAAGAAATCATGCAGCTCTTCACAAAATTGAATAGCGAAGGAACGACAATCGTGCAGGTAACGCACTCGGAACGCAATGCTGAGTATGGAAGCCGCACCATTACTATGCTGGATGGGTGGGTGAAGTAAAAGAAAAAGATAGAAAGTGAAAAGTCTGCAAGCCTTATCAGTTAAGGTTTCCAGACTTTTTTATTTTTAGCCTTTATTTTTAGCCTCAGCTAAAAAATATTTTAGTTTTTGAAATAGATTCTGTATCTTGTCCATACTTCAATCACAATCAATGACAAAAACATGAGCATTTCAAACACAAATCCACGTGAAAACAATTCACTTTCCGACGTTCACCGCAGTGTAGAAATACCGCATGAAACCAAGCGTTGGAAGCGAATCTTTGCATTTTTCGGACCCGCATATTTGGTGAGTGTTGGCTACATGGACCCAGGAAATTGGGCAACCGACATCGAAGGTGGCGCGCGCTTTGGCTATGCGCTTGTGTGGGTGCTGCTTATGTCGAATCTTATGGCGGTTCTACTTCAAACCTTGTCCGCTAGGCTTGGCATCGTGAGCGGGCGCGATTTGGCGCAAGCCTGCCGCGATAACTATCCCGCACCGATTGCCTACGCGCTCTGGTTTCTTGCCGAAGTGGCGATTGCCGCGTGCGATTTGGCGGAAGTTTTGGGTACAGCAATCGGAATAAATCTGCTGTTTCATATTCCCGTTATTTGGGGCGTAGTCATCGCGGGCTTTGATACGATGCTGCTTCTGGCGATTCAAAATCTTGGCGTCCGCAAATTTGAGGCGTTTATCATCGCGCTTGTGGCACTTATTGGCGGGTGTTTTTTGGTGGAAATGTTCCTTGCAAAGCCAGATGCTGTCGGTATTGCGAAAGGTTTTGTGCCAAGTTTGCCAGAAGGCGCATTGTTTGTGGCGATTGGCATTATTGGCGCGACTGTGATGCCGCATAATCTCTACCTCCATTCCGCACTCGTGCAAACACGCGCCTTCGATCGCAGCCCAGAAGGGAAGCGGTCTGCAGCCAAGCTCAACTTCTTCGATTCTGTTATTGCGCTGAACGCCGCTTTTTTTGTCAATGCTGCAATTCTCATCCTTGCGGCATCCATTTTTTTCAAGAATGGTGTTGTCGTCAATGAGCTGCAACAGGCTCACCAACTGCTTTCGCCGCTTGTTGGGACAACGCTTGCGGGAACGCTTTTTGCTGTCGCGCTCTTGGCGGCGGGGCAATCATCCACGCTTACAGGAACGCTTGCGGGGCAGATTATCATGGAAGGTTTTCTGCATTTCAAAATTCGCCCCTTTGTGCGGCGGCTTGTAACCCGCATGGTTGCTATTGTTCCGGCGGTGTGGGTTTTGTTGACGACGGGCGAGAGCGGCACGTACAGTTTGCTGATTTTAAGCCAAGTTGTCCTCAGCCTTCAACTTCCCTTTGCGATTGTCCCGCTCATTCACTTCACCAGCGACAAGCGCATCATGGGCGAGTTTGCGAATAAGGCGTGGGTGCAAGGTTTGGCGTGGTGTGCAGCTGGAATTATCATTGTGCTGAACGCAAAATTGGTTGCAGAAAAAGCACTCGAGTTGATTGCAACAACCCCGAATGCAGGAATCAAGCTGCTTGTGGGACTTGGTGCGGTTCTGTGGGCAGTGCTGCTCGGCTATGTGTTGGTAAAACCATTTTTGGATAAACGCTCAAATACGATTGCCCGCGAGCGCAGACGTGATGCGGTTTTCACGATGTTACCTGAAGGCGGACGTTTGACCTTGCAAGAACCACATTTTGCAAAAATTGGCGTTACGATTGCCTTCTCGGATAGCGACCGCAATGTTCTTTGCCACGCCATTCATCTTGCCAAGCAACACGGCGCGGAGCTGTGCCTCTTTCACGTGGTCGAGGGCGTAGGCGGCGTGGTCTATGGCACGGAGGCGTTTGATTCCGAAGCCCGCGAAGATGCCTTGTATTTAGAACGCCTTGCCGAAGCTCTCCGCAAAGATGGCTTGAAAGCCGCTCCACATCTAGGTTATGGCGATGTTCCGAAAGCCATTATCAAACTTGCAAAAGAAACCCAGATTGACGCGCTGGTGATGGGCGGGCATGGACATCGCGGCATTGCTGACTTTATTTTTGGTGCAACAATCTCTCCTGTGCGGCATGAACTCTCGATTCCGATGCTGATTGTGCGATAAAAATTTATTGCTCACAACAAGAATGAGGGTCTGACTTCTTCGTCAGGCTCTCATTCTTTTAGACAAAGGTTTGTTAAAATTCTGTTAATTCTGCACTCGCCTCATTTTTCCTGCAACTTTTTCCACAAAGCCAAGTATATCATAGAAAATCAACGCGCTCATCTTTGGTAAATGCTATTTTATGCGCAAGCATTTGTCAATAGTCTGGGGTTCTGGCAATGTTTTTCGTTGATAGTTCTACTGTTGATTCTTCAATAATTGCTATCTCAATAGTTTGAAAATGTGATGGTTCATTTTCCCTATCATTTGTTTATCAAATAGTTTTACTTCATTCCAATTCGGAGAATTTTTATGTACCAAGCGACTGCTTCCGCAGTGCGCAGCGTTATTGCTGTGCCGTTTTGTTTCTGCTTGCACTCACTTTGCTTGCTCTCAGCACTTGTGTTGATGCCGAGTGCAGCCATATTTGCTCAACAACCTTCATCTCAATCTGCTCAAATTCCACAAGCAAAAGGACCGCAAATCAAAGTAACGGGGCGGGTTGTAGAAGATGGTTCGCAGAAAGGCTTGAAATCGGCAAGTGTGTATATGAAACATCTTGGCGATGGCTCCATTACTGGTGATTTGGCGGATGCAGACGGAAAATTCACCGTCAATAACGCGAAACCCGGACGTTATCACGTTGCAGTGTCGCTTTTGGGCTATGCAAAATTCAAAGATACTATCGAACTTGATGCCGCAAAGCCGCTCTACGACTTCGGTTCCGTGAGTTTGCCGCTTTCTTCGGCAAAAATGAACGAGGTTTCGGTATCGGGCGAGCGTGAAGTGATGGAGATTTCTGCGGAAAAGAAAGTCTTCAATGTGTCCAAAGATGCGACCGTTACTGGCGGCACGGCTGTTGATGCGCTGCGCCAAGTCCCAACTGTCGATGTAGATGTGAACGGCAACGTAAGTGTGCGCGGGAGCAGCAATCTTGTTATTCAAATCAATGGCAAACAAACTGGCTTCGCGGGCAGTGACCGTGCGGCGTTGCTGCAACAAATTCCCGCAAATATGATTGAAAAAATCGAAGTCATTTCCAATCCTTCCGCTCGCTACGATGCTGAAGGAATGGGCGGAATCATCAACATTGTTACCAAAACCGAGATTACATCAAGCTGGAACTTGAATTTTAACGGCGGCGCGGGAACAAATCACAAGTACAATCTTGGGACGGATTTTGGCTACAAAAACGGTCCACTGGCAGTAACGGCGGGCTATGGCGCACGGTATCATCAGCAATATTTTGGTGGAAACATAGAAAATACGGCAACTTCAGGCATTCGTGATGTGCTGCAACAGCGCATTAATGGTCAGTGGGCTGGCTTGGGACACTTTGGGAATTTGAATGCAGATTATTCGCTGACAACCGCAGCAACACTGAACGTAAATGGACAAGTGCGTTTCAACGACGGCGCAAACACAGAAAATTGGGATTTTATCTACAAAAATGGCGCAAGCAATGAGATTTTCCGCCGTGCCGAGCGTGATAACATCGTCAAACGCGGTTGGAAAAGCTACGAATTTGGCGCAGGCTACAAACAGCTTTTCACGGGAAAGCAGCACTATCTCGACGTTTCTACGCGCTATTCCAACAACGATGCAAGCAGCTACGGCACATTCACGCAGCAAGAATTGGACGTGACTGGAAACCCGCTTCCCTCAAGGGCGAGCGTCGAACATAACAACTTCATCAACAATTTCCGCATTTGGACTGTGCAAGCCGATTACGTGCAACCGACAGCAATCGGAAAGCTCGAAACTGGCTTGAAATCTACCTTGCGCATGATTGACAACGACACGTATTTGGATTCGCTCAATCGCATTTCTGGTGAAACTGTGCCGAATCGCGGTGCAATCAATCGCTTCAACTTTAGTGACCACGTGCTTGCGGGCTACGGAATGCTTTCCACGCGCCTACTCGACCTCAACGTTCAAGCGGGTTTGCGCCTTGAGCATACCTTTGTGAATACCTTGCAGGTGACAAGCGGCGAGCGCGGCGGTCAGAGCTACACGCATTTGTTCCCGACGGTGCATTTGTCGCGCAAACTGGATTCCTCAAATACCTTGCAAGCCAGCTACAGTCGGCGTATTAACCGTCCGAACTTTTGGCAACTGAATCCGTTTATTGATTACGCCAACCCCGCAACATTGCGCAAAGGAAATCCGAACTTGCGCCCCGAAACCATTGATGCAGCCGAGCTTTCCTTTGTTTCTCAAATTGAGAAGCACACCGTTACGGCAACGGGCTATTATCGCCGCACGAGCGATGCCATGCAATTCTTTGCCGACGTAGATCCCACCAAACCTGTCGGTGCAAATACCATTCTCACCTTCCGCAATTTTGATGCGATCGTGAATACTGGTTTTGAGTTCGTCTATCGCGGTCAAATCCTGCCCTTCTGGACAGCGATGGCAAACGTAAACGTTTTCTACAATAGCGTCTCAGGTGGCAGCGAGGTAGATAACATCAGTGCTGGAGCGATTGCGTACAATGTTCGCGCAAATTCCACCCTCAAAATGCCGTGGGAAGGCGGCAACTTGCAAGTGAACTATATGTACAACGGACCAATCCAATTCGGACAAGGCACAATGCAGGCGTGGCACGCATTAACGCTCGGTTTCCGCCAAGATTTGAGCAAAGAATGGTCGGTTACACTGAACGTTTCGGACGTGTTCGATACGCAGCGATTTAATATGCTCTTGCAAGGTTCGTCGTTCACGGCGAATGTGCAACAAAAGCCTGAAACCCGCATTGCGACGCTGAATGTTAGCTGCCGCTTGGGTGGCATTCAGGGCGAGCAACCACGCCGCCGCCGCGATAGTGGCGATGCGCCGCAAGATGGCGGTGGTGGTGGATTTGGATTTTAACATTTGATGACGATTGATTTTAGGGGAAACTCATTACAACAACTCTCGAAGCCTCACTACATCTTGTGGTGAGGCTTTTTTTGTATTTCATTGTCGGAAAATGTTCCAAATACGGAATAATTCCAGCTCTTTCCATATATTGTGGTTTGTTTTACGGTGAAAATCTTTGTGCTATGAATGTTGAACTATGAAATTCTCAACAAAACTCACACTTGCTCTCGTCGCAGCCGCAGTCATTCCTGTGGGCATTGTTGGCTATGGAATGGCGCAAATACAGGCATCTAGTATACGTGAGCTTGCTCAAGAGAAATACTTTCTTGCCGCAGAACGTGTTCAAGAGCGCGTAAATACTCATGTTCAAGAAAAAGTACAGTTGTTGCGCAATGTTGCGAACACTTTGGTAAGTGATAATGCCGAAAGCCAAGCATTGATGCAAGTTCGTAGCCTTCTTGCGGAAGCGGAAAATGTTGATGCGCTCGGCATTTACGATGTACGTGGTGAAATTGTCGATGCTGTTGTCAAGCAGCAGGGTAGCACCGTTCCTGCAAAACTTCGCCTGAATGCGAGTATTTCTCATAGTTCTGGCACAATATCGTTCCTGAATCCCGTCTTTGAAGAAAAAATGCTCATGCCCGCAATACCAGTTCTCACGCCGCTTGTGAGCAATGAGCGTTGCATCGGCTATCTGATGGCATTCGTAAAAACGGAGGATTTATGTGCCTTGGTCGAACAGGATTCACGACGGTTGTTTCAAGGTGCACCTGAGCGGATTTCCTTGTTGTCAGATTCTCTCATCTTGCTCGCTTCTTCAAATCGAAATGCTGTGCAAGCAGCACAAAAACAGGGCGGAGCAACATCAGCATTGCTGGGGGGAGACGCAAACTCTCAATCAGCATTTGTCGGAACATTGCGAGAATACTCGAACAGCCAAGGAACGCGAATGCTTGGTGCAGCCTTGTCTGTACCGCTTTTACGAAGCGTGATTCTTGTGGAAGAACCCACCGACATTGCCTACAAACGAGTGCGCGAGATTCAGCAAAACACAGTTCTTTGGATGCTGCTCTGCGGCTTCATTGCTGGTGTTGCGGGTGTTTTCTTTTCGCGTGAACTTGCTAAACCATTGCAAGAACTCTTGGAAAGCTCATCAAAGCTGGCGCGGCGGGATTTTTCTGTAAAAATGAACCCAGAGCGCAAAGACGAATTTGCCACACTTTTTTCTGAGCAAAACGCTCTCGCAGAAGAGCTTGCAAAATACGAGCGATTGAACGTAAACCGCATCATTGCTGAGAGAAACAAGCTAGAAACGATGGTGCGTCAAGCGCAAGACGGAATTATTTTGCTTAATGCGGAAAAGCGAATCGAACTTTTGAATGGTATTTGCGCAGAGTGGTTTGCTCTGGAAATGGCTTCCGAAGGGCTGCTGCTGGATGACGTGCTTGGGGAGCATGATTTCACCACGATTGCAAGCGATATGCTTGAAACACAAGAAGTGGTGCGCTCTGTGGAGTTTCGCCTTCGTAAAAGCGGAGAGGTGCGGGAACTTGTTCTGCGCGGGACGCTCGTGAAAGTACAGCAAAACGGCGCAGTGCTTGCCCTAATGGGCTTGCTACGAGACGTTACACACGAAGTAGAAATTGACCGCATGAAAACGGATTTGGTTTCGATTGTCGCTCACGAACTTCGCTCGCCGCTCAATAGCATCAATGGACTTGCCGAGCTGATTGGAGAAGGCGAATTGGCAAAAGAAGAGTCGGAAGAATTTGGGCGCACCATCGCGGCGCAAAGCAAAAAATTAGCGGGAATTATCTCGAAGTTTTTGGATTTGAGTCGCATGGAATCAGGCAAAGCCGAAGTTCGGAGAATCCCTGTCCGCCTTGATGAAATCGTGCGTTCGGTCGTTGCAATCAACTCTTCACTTGCACAGAAAAAGAACATCTCTATTGATGCCGTTTTTCCTGCCACCACGCCACCCGTGCTTGGCGACCCAGATTTGCTCGGGCAAGCAGTTTTGAATCTATTCACGAATGCAGTGAAATATTCGGAAGAAAGCAAAAAAATGTGTATCGAAATCCGCTTGAAAGCCAGTGAAATTGAGCTTTCCGTAAAGGACGAAGGTTTTGGTATTTCAGAACGTGCACAATCGAAACTCTTTACAAAATTTTACCGTGCCGATGACGATGAACGTGTCGGCAAAAACGCCGGAACAGGTCTCGGCTTGGCGTTTGTGAAGGAAATTGCGTTACAGCACGGCGGTACCGTTGGCGTAGAAAGTAAGCGCGATGCTGGCTCGCGTTTTTGGTTTACTCTTCCTCTTTAATTTTTGAATATTATCTCAACAATTATGCGTATCAAGCAATACAATTATTTTTCTCACAAGCAAGATTATATGCGCCATCTAGTACCATTATTTGCTTGCATATTGTTAGGATTGATATTCATTTTTTCGGAACAACATGTAATTGCACAAGAGCCATTCAATCTCAGTCCAGGAAAAAAAATTACGCTCACCGATGCGGCTTTTTCGCTCGGTAGTGCAAAGCTAGAAGCAAGTCAGAAGCAAGTATTTACGCTCCTTGTGGACTATTTAACAAAACGCAGTTTGTTGAATATCGAAATCGGCGGACACGCTGACAACCAAGGAAATGAAGTGCAGAATACAGCCTTGTCGTTACAGCGAGCCGAGTCCGTGCGGGCATTCTTAGTGGAAAATGGAATTGCTGCAAGCCGCATCAGAACTCGCGGCTATGGAGCACAGTTTCCGATTGCTGATAACGCTACGCAAGATGGGCGCACGAAAAATCGCCGTGTAGAGATTATCGGACTGAGTGCGCTCACGGGAAAATTACTTGTCAGCCCAGATGGAAAGCCGCTTCCGCCTGAAGCCCGCATCAGTGCTGTGAAGCCGAGTGTGCAGGTGAAATCAGCGTGGGAAGAGGATTGGCGCGAAGCTCGTATGAATGAAGAATTGTACGAGGCATTTCGCCTGAACACGAGTGAGAATGCGTGGTTGGACATCACCTTTCGCAACAACAGCGTTTTGCACCTCAGTGAAAATGCAACGATGTTTGTTTATGGCTTTGAAGCTGCATCACGCCTTGCTTCTTTGAATGGTGCTGATGGAAAACCGAAAGCGGAAACATTAAAAAATATCGAATTGGCAAAAGGAAATTTAATGCTAAAACTTCGTGAAATGAAAGCGCAAGATACATTTTCGGTTCGTACAAAAAATTCTCATATCGGCTTCAATAGCGCATCAGCACAAGCATCAGCAAAAGTAAAAGTAGATGGTAAAGAGCGTTCGATTATTTCTGTTTTGCAAGGTCGGGCAAATGTGCAGGTGTTGAATGATGACCCAAGAGCGGGACAAAATCTGGATGTTGGGGAAGATTTTGGTGTTGTTGTTGGAGGTGCTGGCACGGGAGACAATCTCACCGCGCAAGGAATTGTGCCACTTCCGCGAAAGCCAGAACTACTTGAACCTGAAGAACGAATTGCACCGAACGCTAATCCTACTCCATTTCGATGGAATAATGGCGGCTATACAACAAGGCTGGAGGTTGCTTCCAATGCGGAGTTCAGCGAATTTGTTCACAATGCAATTCATCAAAACGGTGAAGCAAACGTGCTGCTTCCCGAAGGAACGTACTTTGTGCGCCTCACAAACATAGATTCTATTGGCTTCGAGAGCCAAGCCAGTCTCCGTGCGCTTGTGGTGAGTTCTGGCGTTCCGAAAAAAGCACCAGAGCATCCGTTTCATTTTCGCATTTTGGAGTTTTTGTTGCTCGTTGCAGGTGGGGCAAGTATTTGGGGGAGTTTTCTTTTTCAAAATCCGCGTTTGCGCTGGATTGGTGCGGTGTGCGTGGTGATTGGTTTGGGAATGTTGCTTTTGTTGTAATGCAGGAAAATTCGCCAACAACCACATCAAAACTTGATGGTAAAGGTTGTACCTTTGCTAAACTCAGAAACCACGCCGATTGTGGCGTTATGCTTGCGCAGAACCTGACGCGCAAAGGAAAGTCCAATCCCAGAACCTTCGGGCTTTGTCGTAAAAAAGGGAATAAAAATTTTATCAATCGCTTCTGGCGCGATTCCTGTTCCATTGTCTGAAACCTCAATGATGGTGCGCCCTGTGGGACTTTGAAATGCTTTCACTTTTACGATTCCATCCTTCGCGCTTGCCTGCAACGCATTTTTCACAAGATTTATTACGACTTGTTCCAACAACGTGCGGTCGGCAGGAATTTCCATTGAGCGAGGCTCAGTGCTGCATTCGAGCGAAACCGAGCGTTCACGCGCTTCTTGCTCGAAGAGGCGCACGGAATCTTTGAGTAACGATTCGATTTTACACAAACTAAAGTTTGGTTCGGGAATGCGCGAAAGTGTGCGATAATTCTCCACAAACCCCAGTAATCCTGCGCTTCTGCGGGCAATCGTTCCTATGGCATCGCGCACGTCGCTTAAAAGCTCGCGGCGGTCTTGCTCGTCGTCGGGCAAATCCTCTGCAAGTAGCGTGGATGCTGTTTCGGCGAGAGAAGTAATTGGCGCAACGGAGTTCATAATTTCGTGCGTGAGAACGCGGATGAGCTTTTGCCACGCGATAATTTCTTGTTCTTCCAATTCGCTCACGATATTTTGCAAGGAAATAAGCGTGATGTCGCGCCCACGCTGGCGAAAGGTCGTGGAAGCAAGCGCGAGTTGGAGGATTTCTTCTCCGACTACGAGTTTCACCAGCAGTTTTCCATTTTGCGGAATGCTCCGAAGCGCGTCGGCAAGCGGCTTGTGCTGGACGTTCAGTGTTGCAAGCGTGCGTATTTGCGTCAGCCCAAGCAGCTTGCGGGCTGCGGGGTTAATGAAATCTACCATCTCGTTGTCATCAAAAGACAGAAGCCCGATAGAGACGTGATGCAGAATTGTTTGCAAGGCGAGATATTGCTCCTCTTTTTCGCCGCGAATGCGCTCAAAATCTTGCACCACCGCCGTAAATGCTTTGGTTAATTCTTCAAACGAGCCGCCCAAGCGAGCCACAGACTGCATCTGCACGGTGTCGCCGTATTTCACCGACTCCAGAAATCGTATCAAATGACGGTTTGTCTGCTCTGCAAAGCGGATGAGCGACCACACTTGCGCTAGGCAAGCAAGCACGAGAATGGTCATTGTTGCATACAGGGAAGTTTGCGTACAAACCCATAACACCGCACCAATGCTTGCAGTGAGGAAAATTATTCTGATAATTATTTTTACCTGAAAACTTCCCAAGTAGCGAATGGGCTTGGAAGGCGTGTAGTTTCTGGGCATGATGTGGGGGAAAGGAAGTAAAGAACAAAAAAGTAGTCCAAAACTACAACCCATATTTTTCCATACGACGATACAGCGCAGCCCGCGTCAAACCTAGTTCTTCGGCAGCATGACTGACATTGCCGTTGTGCTTTTGAAGCGATTTGCGAATGGCGAGTTTTTCCAGTTCGTCCAAATTCAAATTATCAACGTGGAGATTCCCTTCAGAGCCTTGTTGCGATGCGCTGTTTGGGGTAGAAAGGGCAATGTCGCTTGCATCAATGAGCGTGGCATCGTTCATAATCACAACGCGCTCCAGTGTGTGCTGCAATTCACGGACATTGCCGCGCCATGGATATTGTTCTAGTTTTTTGAGTGCTGGCGGAGCAAGGCGCATTGCGGGTTTGCGGTATTTTGTGCAATAGCTTTTGAGAAAATGTTCTGCCAAAAGTGGAATATCTTCTTTGCGCTCTCGAAGTGGCGGAAGGTGAATTTCCACAGTGTTGATGCGGTACAGAAGGTCTTGGCGGAATTGCTTTTCCTCGACCATCGTGTACAGGGGCATATTCGTTGCGCAGACGAGGCGTATATTGAGCGGAATCTGCTTGCTCGACCCCAAGCGAGTAATCATGCGGTTTTGCAGCGCGGCGAGCAGTTTGGATTGCGCGGGAAAGGAGAGATTTCCAATTTCATCCAAAAATAACGTACCGCCATTTGCCAACTCAAAACGCCCAGCGCGGTCTTCCTTCGCATCAGTAAACGCGCCCTTCACGTAGCCAAACAACTCGCTTTCAAAGAGCGTTTCGGGCAATGCGCCCATGTCCACGCCGATAAACACTTCTTGCGCCCGAAGCGAGCGGCGATGTAGTTCGCGGGCGACAACTTCTTTTCCCGTACCGTTTTCACCAAGTATAATTACATTGGCATCGGTGACGGCAACTTTGTCAATCAGCGCATTGATGCTTTGCATGGCGGGGGAAGACCAAATGAAATCGTGTGTTGGTGCGCTTTGTGCGTTGATGGCGTTTTTGAGTGAGCGTTCACTCGTTTTCAAGGTTTCTACTTCTCTGCGTGAGGAAGCGAGATTTAATGCGGAGTTGATGGTTGCTAAGAGTTTCTCATTTTGCCAAGGCTTTAGCACGAAATCTGTTGCACCGCGCTTGATTGCTTGTATGGCAGTATCCACATCGCCATACGCAGTGAGCATGATGACGGGAATATTGGGGTCAATTTGGTGAATTTGTTCCAACCAATGAAAACCCTCCGCACCGCTTGAAACGTCCTTTGTGAAGTTCATATCGAGCAAAATCACGTCGTAGCGCGTGTTCTTGAGCAGCGTGGGTAGCGCGTCGGGATGTGCTTCGGTGTGAACGGTTTGAAAATGCTGCTTCAGAAGCAAACGCAGCGAGGTAAGAATATCGGTATTGTCGTCAATCGCAAGGATTGTTCCTTGTTTGGAGGTAGCTTTGCTCATAGAATTTTTGTTGGTGTGGGGAGTGCTTGTTGAAAGAAGACGAGAGCTTGGGTGAAATTGTTTCATTCCAGAGAGCGCGTAAAGCCTAATGTGGAACGTAATCGAACAAAACTTTATACCGCACAAGCAGCCACAACGTGAGTAACGATGCGGTGTGTCCGAGCGAGTTGATGATGAAATTTTTTTGCCAAAAAATCGGGATATTGCTAACAATGTACAAAACGAAAATGTGCATGATGAAAACGTAGAGCGAGGCTTGTCCAATCGGCAAGAAAAACCAGCCAAACGCCTTGTGGAGCGGTTTCCAGCAGATGGTGAGAATGTATGAGCCATAGACCAACACCGCGACGTAATTTACCAGACGCAAGACACCAAGCGTGTTTTTGAGGAAATATTTGTTGTACAATTCGCCAAAAACTTTGGGAGAAATGACTGAAAATCGCGCAAATGCTGGCATTTCAGGGTTTGGATTGTTGAGCGTAAAAAACATAAATCCCCAAAAAAGAATGCCGCTCAGAATAAGAATTGGAATGCGAAAGCCAGAATCCATCAGCTTTGCCAACGATTTGTTGTAATAGCCCGCCGCCAAACCGTGCAGATACAGCACTTGCCACGTGAGAATGGGAAAACCGTACTCGAATTGCGCACCCGTCGGCATACTAGGCGAGTAAATGTTGTACACGTACATTCCCCACGAAGCCGCCAAAACCACGATAACAAGGCGTTTGTGGAGCATCCACAGCAGGGCGGGCGTGGCAAAAAGGAGGATTACGTACAAACCCATAATTTGAAATTGATGCGGACCAAATTGCAACCGTAAAAGCTGTATGAGTGCTTGCGGGAAGGGAAGTCCGGGTTGCGGATATAATTGATAGACCGTGCTTGTAGCAAAATCTGTGAACGTCATCAGCTTCCATGCCGACCAGAAGGGGAGAGTACTGAGAAGTGCGACGGCAAGAATCACACCAAGATTCGCTCTGTACAGCTTGATTGCTCGCTTCCAGAGCTTTTGCGCAATGCTGCGCCAGCCATCTTCTTCAATTTTGCCGCCATAGAGCATTCCAACCACAAAGCCTGATAAAATCACGAATCCTTCCGCGCCAGCGATAACGCCAATGCGCTCCCACGCGATGAAATTGAACACCGAGAAAAAATCGAAGTGAACAACAACGAGAATGAGCATGACAAAACCGCGCAGGTAATCAATGCGTAAATCCCGCTTCCCATCTTGTGTGTAGTGCCATTGAGGAGGAATAATGTTCGGAATAATGTTCATAGTGTTGAGTGTAAAAGTGAGAAAAATCTGAAAAATCTGCAGTTTTGCGGGGAGAAAATTTACCAAAAAATTTAAACAAAGATACATTGGAAATATCTATTGAGGCAAGATGTTTCGTGAAAAAGTGTCCGTTTTTGAACAGTTTGTGTGCTGTTTGCGGACAGTATTTGTGAAGAAATATTCCTGAAGAGCGCGTACAATGGTACTTCTGTACTTTGGCACACTAATTGAACAAATCAAGAAATCTCAACATACACATCATCAAGCAACGTAATATTTTCACGTTTCAAACGCATAAACGTCATGGATAAGAAAATTGAAAAAAAACGCTGGACAGCGCGTAAAATCACGGTACTTGCGGCAAGTGCTGTATTTGCGGGCTTTGTGATTTATACCGTCGTTTTAGGCGATACGCGCAGCACACTGAACGTGGAGCGTGATAAAATCACGGTTTCGAGCGTCGAGCGCGGCGTGTTCCAAGAATTTATCCCCGTTACAGGCACGGTGCAGCCGCAACGCACGATTTTCCTTGATGCCGTTGATGGCGGGCGCGTAGAAAAAATGTTTGTTGAAGCGGGTGCGATGGTGAAAGAAGGCGATGCGATTGTCTTGCTCAAGAACTCAACAATGGTGCTGGATGCCGTCAATCGTGAAGCGCAAATGCTCGACCAAATGAACAATTTGCAAAACAGCCGTGTGGCGATGGAGCAGACGCGGCTCACCTTGAAAAATCAGCTTCTTGACCTCGAAAATCAGATTGCCAATGCGAAGCGTGTGTTTGAGCAAAATCAACTTCTCGTGCAAAAGCAACTCGTCTCGAAAGAAGAGTTTGAGCGGGCGCGAGACAATTACGATTTTTTGGTGAAGCGCAAAGCCCTCACGCTCGAAACCGTGCGCACTGATTCCATCATGCGTTTGGCGCAGGTGAATCAACTCGAAAACTCCACCAGTCGCTTAAAGTCGAACTTCGGCGTTGTAAAGCAAAACCTTGATAATATGCTGATTCGCGCCCCTATTTCTGGACAATTAACCTCGCTCAACTGCGAAATTGGCGAAGCAAAAACGAGTGGTCAGCGTTTGGGGCAAATTGATGTGATTGATGCGTACAAAATCCGCGTTCCTGTGGACGAATTCTACTTGGCGCGTATCAATGTTGGTCAAATCGGGCAATGTGAAATCGCTGGAAAGCCGCATAGATTGGTCATTCGCAAGGTGTTTTCGGAAGTAAAAAATGGTCGTTTTGAAGTGGATATGTACTTTGAAGGCGCGGCTGCAGAAGGCATTCGGCGCGGTCAATCCTTGCAAATCCGCTTAGAGCTTGGCAGCGAGGAACAAGCGAATTTGCTGGCTCGCGGAGGATTTTACCAAAAAACGGGCGGTCAGTGGGTTTTTGTGCTATCGCAAGACGGAAAGCAAGCAATCAAGCGCAATGTACGGCTTGGACGGCAGAATCCGAACACGTTTGAAATTATCGAAGGTTTGCAGGTTGGCGAGAAGGTTATTACTTCAAGCTATGATACGTTTGGCGATGCGGAAAAGCTCGTGGTAAAGTAAATTTTGACGAAGCAAATCTTCCAGAAAGCCCGTATTTATGCGGGCTTTTGTTATTTATTCAGGATTTTTTTAGCATTTGTTTGAGCGCGGCGGTATTTTCTTTTCGATGAAAAATAGCGCGAATTGGTATCGTGAAATCCTTCAGCGCGAGACTCGTAATCATCCCGTCTTTAGCTTTCAGCAAAAGTTCGTACTTGCCTTTGTGCAGGTTGTACTGCTCGACTGTGCCTGTGTCGGGGTCAATAATCCAGTATTCAAGCACTCCGTGAGCAGCGTAATCTTTGAACTTCACTGTTTTATCATTCTTGGCATATGCCGCTTCATTACTAGTGAATGGAACACAATTTCACCATTGATGAATTCCATTTTTTTGTTTTCATCAATGATTTCGTAGAAATGAAGCCGCTTTGTGCGTTCTTCGTCCAAAGATTTTTGTATCTCGGAAATGAATAAGAGCGCATTCGGCAGTGCAAGCACTTGTTTTGTGAGACGAGTATTCATCCGGTTTCTAAGGAATGAAATTGTTATACTTAAAAATGGGTAAAAATTGCATATCAAAAAGTGAAAGCGTTGAGATGTAGTCCACCTCAAAGGTGGACTACATCTGAAGCAACAAACCTTTTTTAGTATAGCTGAGTGAATGCAATATTACAACTTTTTCATCATCCCTCAAAGTGTCCGCTTTTGAACAGTTTGTGTGCGCTGGTGAACAATGTACGATACATAAAAAACCTTGAATGCCGCACAAATACTCGCTGTCATGTTTTGGCACGGTGTTTGAACAAAACCTCATATCGGTGAAAATATCACCGCCAATTTCAAAAACGTGAATTGTACTTCTCACTTGCAAGTAAGGAACGAATATGTTTGCAAATTACCTCAAACTCGCTTTTCGTGCGCTCTGGCGACGTAAATTTACCACCGGACTCAACGTACTCGGTCTCGCGCTTGGCATGACGGCATTTTTATTCTTGATGGAATTTGCCAGCTTTCATGCGGGGTTTGATGCTTTTCACCCAAACGCAAACCGCCTTTTCCGCTTCGTTGGCACATCGCGCATGGGAGGGATTGGCAATGTGTCGCCCGCTATGCTTGCTCTGCGCGACCGTTTCCCCAGCATTGAAGCTATTCCGACGTTTATGACCAGCGCGGGTGGTGTGGTGCAATACAAACCACAAAGTGCTGTCGAAGGCGCACAAACACTCGCTTTCCAAGAAGGCGATGTGGCGTACGGCAATAACGATATTTTCCGCGCATTTTCATTCCCTTTTCTTGCGGGCAGTCCCGACCTTGATAAGCCAAATACGATGGTAATAACAGCCTCCGCAGCGCAGAAATACTTCGCTTGCAACGGAAATTACCAAAGCGCGATTGGAAAACGCTTGCTTGTGGCGAATCAATTTACCCCCAACGAGTTCACCGTTACAGGCGTGATGCAGGATATTCCTGAAAATTCTCACTTGAAGGGAAATATGCTCTTTTCGCTCCAAACCCTTGCCAATCCTGCAAACTTGAATAATAACAGTTGGGCAAGTTTAGACCCGCAGAATACATCAGGCTTTTTGACGGCATATATTTTGCTGAAGGAAGGCGCGAAAGCCGCAGAAATGGAAGCGCAGATGGCAGAACTGAGCAAAAAAATGGGTGATTTGGATGTTACTTGGCACTTGCAGCCAATTCGCTCCATTCACACAGGCGATGGCTTCAACGACCCACTTCCAAATGCCGCAGCACTCAAACACGTGGTTATTGCTAGTTCCATCGCTTTTTTTGTTCTTGCTTTGGCGTGGATAAATTACATCAATCTTTCGACAGCATTTGGACTCTCCAGAGCGCGTGAAATTGGGGTTCGTAAGGCGATTGGCGCGTCACGTCAGCACCTTGTTTTGCCGTATTTGTTGGAATGCGCTCTGCTGACTTTCGCCGCACTTCTCATCGCGCTCACAGCTGTTGAACTGCTCCAAAAGCCGCTTAATACCTTGCTTGGCGCGAAATTGAATCTTGGTTATGCACTTTCGTTTGGCATTGGTTCGTGGGGAATTGTAGCATTGGTGCTGGGTGCAATGCTGTCGGGCGGCTACGTCGCGCTTGTTTTGACGGGTGTGGACCCGATTGTAGTTCTGCGCGGCAATTTTGCACGCTCGGCGCGTGGCGGTCGGATTCGCTCAACGCTTGTCGTGGTGCAGTTTGCGGTCTCGATTGTGTTTATTGCAGGAACAGTGATTGTTTGGCAACAGTTAAACTTTATGCGCGGACGTGATTTGGGCATGAACTTGGAACAGCTTCTCGTGATTGACGGACCGCAAATTGTGGAAAAAACATCCGATGGTAAAAAGGATATGCGACCAGCACTGGTCTTCAAGCAAGAATTGGCGCGGTTGCCGTTTGTACAAAAAGTTGCTGGCAGCCAGAATATTCCGGGCGAAGGCTATAACTTCTCCACCGAAGGAATCACCAGCACTGCGGGGCAAAAAGGCGACGAGAAAAAACGCTACAATATGCTGATTGCCGATGAAAACTACTTCGCAACCTACGAAATGAAGTTTGTGAGCGGCAAAGGCTATCAAAACACCGATAATAATGGAGATTTTAAGCTGCGAAATGTTGTTGTGAATGAGTCGGCGATGCAGCAACTTGGCTTCAGAACAGCGTCGGAGGCGGTTGGGCAATGTATCCAATGGGGCGATGATACAAAAGGGCAGCGTATTCAAATTTGTGGTGTGGTCAAAAATTACCATCACAAGTCGCTTCATGGCGCGATTGAGCCAATTATTTTTTGTCCAAGCGACGCAACGAGTTGCTTCACACTTCGTATGACGACCAACAACGTGCAAGCAAACATGGCAACGCTGGAGCAGCTTTACAAGCGCATTCTGCCTGGAAACCCCTTCATTGCTCGCTTTGCAGACGAGATTTTCCAAAAGCAATACGAAGATGATAGTCGCGGCGGGAATTTATTCGCAATTTTTAGCTCCATCGCCATCGTGATTGCTTGCTTGGGACTCTTTGGTTTGGCAGCGTTTGCGGCGGAATCTCGCACGAAAGAAATTGGTGTGCGCAAGGTTTTGGGCGCGTCGGAAGCAAGTATTGTTGCGCTTCTGAGCAAAGACTTCTTGAAACTCGTTGCTATCGCGTTTGTGATTGGTGCGCCGCTTGCTTTTTGGCTTATGAGCGTGTGGCTGCAAGATTTCGCCTACCACGTCGAACTCCGCTCTGGCTTTGGTGTTGCGGTGTTAGCGATTGCGGGAATTGTGTCGGCGGGCGTAGCATTTATGACGGTTGCAGGGCAGGCATGGAAGGCGGCGCGGGCAAATGCGGTGAAATCGCTCAGGCATGAGTAGTGGTGCGGCTTGCGATTTCACAACAACTCTTGCAAATCCAGTTGTAATGCGCTGCTAAAGGAAGGCTGCTTCAATACATCGCCACGATATTTGTCGAATTGAAACCATCGAAGGTGCTTGTAATCATAGACAAATCCTTCTTGAATGCCGTAATTCGTGGTGGAAATGAGTTTGCGTACTTTGTCAAGGTCGTTCCGAACACCCGCGCCATGAGCAATTTCAATAATGACGGGAACGGTATCTTGCACTTCATCAACAAGGATAATATCAGGAACGGGGCTGCTTTGGCTTTCATCCAGCATTGTTTCTGGTAGTGGTTCAAAAGGAATTTCACCAGCGTAAAATTTTGCCAGAAGTTGAGCCGTTATTTTGGCAATCAAGCGTTGGTGCGCTCTTGGAGCATTGATGCCCATTATCGTTACCTCTTCGAGACTGACCATACAGTACGGTACAAAAGTGAGTGTTGTGGAAAATTATAGTGCAAATTGAGTAATTTCAACATTGAAAACAAATCAAATTTCCCTTCAAATTTTTAGGATAAAGCAATGATTAAGTTGAAGAATATCAAAAAGTTCTACCGTACCGAAGAGGTAGAAACTACCGCGCTGAACGGCGTTTCGTTTGAAATCCACAATGGCGAATTTGTTGCCATCATGGGACCCTCAGGCTGCGGTAAATCCACGCTTCTCAACATTTTGGGAATGCTCGACAATCCCGACGGTGGCGAATACCATTTTTACGAACACGAAATTGCGGGCTACAATGAACGCCAACGCGCTGAACTCCGCAAGAAATCTATCGGCTTCGTGTTTCAAAGTTTCAACTTAATTGATGAACTCACCGTTTTTGAAAACGTCGAATTGCCGCTTCTCTACTTGGGTTTCGATGCCGATTATCGCAAAAAGCGCGTGGAAGAAGTTTTGGAGCAGATGCAAATGATGCACCGCCGCAACCACTTTCCGCAGCAGCTCTCCGGCGGACAGCAACAGCGCGTGGCAGTAGCGCGGGCAATCGTCGGTAAGCCGCTTGTTATCTTTGCCGATGAGCCAACGGGGAACTTGGATTCCAAAAATGGCTCGGAAGTAATGACGCTCCTCACCGAGTTGAATAAAGCAGGTTCGACAGTGATAATGGTAACGCACACGCCAGAATTTGCCGAGTACGCAGGGCGCACGATTCATCTTTTCGATGGTCAAGTTGTAACCGAAAATATTCGGTCAATGAATTAACCATGAATTAACATTGTGTATTTCGCCCGACGGCTGTTATCGCAAGGACAAGAGCCGTTGGGCGGATGCTCTGCCAGTGGCTATTCCTCCCGCAACGCCAGTGCTGGCGCGATGCGCGAGCTTTTCCATGCTGGGTATAATCCCGCCAAAAATGCTGCAACAATAGATAACATCACGGCTTGAAGCAATATCTCAGGCGAGACAAAAAACTGCAAACTCCACCCAAACGAGCGTTGGTTGATGACGTAAATCAGCGTGAGCGCGAGAATGATGCCCATTGGAAGGGCGAGAATCCCTGCAAGTAAGCCGATAAGCGTGGTTTGGATAGTAGTCAAAAGCCAGACCTGGCGCGGCGTTACGCCGTTTGCCCTCAAAACCCCGATTTCACGCGCCTTCTCGAACTGCAATGCCATCAGTGCCGATAGTACGCCCACAAACGAAACGAAAATCGTGAGCAATCGCAGCACGTCGGTTATAGCAAACGTGCGGTCGAAAATTTCCAACGATGTTGCCAGCAACGCACGATTTGACCGTATGTTCAGCTCTTGACGGTCGCGTGTGAGAAGCTGCAAATCATGAATCAAACTGTCGGGCGAAATCCCATTTTTCACGAAAATACTGATGCCAGAATTCGTGCGGTCATTCCAGAAAGTATTGTAAACACTGCGTTCCAGCACGATGATACCAATATCCGACGCATATTCGTAGTAAATCCCGCACACCCGCACTCGCTTCAAACCCGCATCGGTACTCAGTTCTACGCTATCGCCGCACGCAATCTTATTTTTGAAGGAAAATGCTTCTGAAATAATCGCTTCGCCGCGCCGAAACTGTTCCCACACGAGGCGTTTATCACCCACTTCTTTGAAATGAAATCGCTGTGCGGTGCTAGGGCTGAGATTGGTTGTTAAGACTTGTACAAGGCGTGTTTCCTTGTTTTGAGCGGTATTTTGTGAAAGAAATTGCCCTTGTTCGGGGAAGTGCGCTTCTGCAAGAATTGTCCGAAAACTTGTCCATTCCTTGACGTGCGGATGAGTGGTGATGCGGCTGAGAGCAATGGAATCAATAACAGCATCGCCGCGCCGCGCAATGAGACTTGGTGGAGAAATATAGATGTCGGCTGTAAGCGTGTAGGTAAGCCATTCTACAACCGTTTGCCGAAAAGAATTGACCATCACACCCACGCCAATCGTTGCCGAAACAGCGACCATGAGCGAAGCAATCGCAATGCCCGTCCGCGAGAGCGACGTTGCAATGCCACGCACCGCCATACTGCCGATAAAACCTGATGTTTGGCGAAGTATTGGTTGGAAAAGCCGCACAAACGCAAGCGTTACAATGGGAACAAGCAAAGCAAAGCCGCAAATCACGGGAAGCAATCCCGCATACCCCGCATAAATACTTGCGCTTGGGTACATGAGCCACGCCACACCTACGCCGATTGACAGCGCACCCAGTCCCGCATACAGCCAGACACGAGCAACGATGCGCTGCTCTGCTTGTGAGCGATTCAACACAAGGCGTGGCGGCGTTTGTGTGGCTTCGCGGGCGGGGAGCAGTGCTGCGCCAATTACCCCAAACGTGCCAAGCAGTGCGCCTTTCAGCAAAACGAGCGGCGAAATCTCCAAACCGCTCACCTGCACCGTGAAGTACAAATCGTTGATAGTCTGCGCAATGAGCCGCACGAAGCCGTTTCCAAGAATGATACCAAGCGCGAGACCGAGAATGGTGCCAATCAGCCCAATCACCAACGCCTCGCCCAGAATCAGCACAAATACTTGCTTCTGCGTTGTTCCGATAAGCCGCAGCATTCCGATATATTGCCGACGTTGCACAACGGAAAAGGTCATTGCATTGAAAATAATGAACAGCCCCACGATGAGCGCGAGAAGACTGAGCGCGGTGAGGTTCAGGTCGAAAGCTCTCGCCATATCTGCGATGCGCTTGGGACGAGCCTGTGAGCGCGTAACTTCACAGCCATTTGGCAGAAATGCTTGCAAACCAGCAATCGTGCGCTCTTCAACTTCTGGAGTGTTTTGCAAAATAAGGTCAATCCGCGAAAGTTTTCCCTGCATTTCCAAGAGTTCTTGTGCGGTGGAAATGTCGCACACAAGAAGGCTGGAAAGCGCACGTTTGCTTGCTTCGTCGCTTGGCGTGATTGTGCCTACGAGGAGCGCGAAATAGGTTTTTCCGCCGCGCTGTATTTGCAGCGTATCGCCAATGCGCAAGCCTAGTTCTGATGCGGTTTGTGAGGAAAGTACGCACGCATTTTTCTGGGTGAAAAACGGTGCGAGGTCGAAATTGCGGGCATTGCTG
Organism: Candidatus Kapaibacterium sp.; assembly: GCA_004292595.1. Lineage (GTDB taxonomy): Bacteria > Bacteroidota > Ignavibacteria > Kapaibacteriales > UBA4661 > PH2015. Next base: position 26,038 of record RDXM01000123.1, read on the forward strand.
TTGGTGTTGAGAAATGTGCGGAAATCGCGCTCGGCAAAAATATCAATGCCAAAAACCTTAAAAACCTGTTCTTGTGCGGTGTTTGGGGAATTTAATTGCACATTTTTCTTCACAAGAACGACGTTTCCCTCAACAACTGGCGCAGCGCGAAACGAAGGAATAGATGTGGGAGGCGGGGAAGTCTTCAAAGCCGCATAAATGCTATCGGCAAAGCCAGTCGTGCTTCCCACGATGTGATGCGTCGCTTTTCCGCTCACGCCGTTGGACGATTGCTCGAAAGCCGCACGTGCGCTGGTGTTTGCGAGGTCGATAGCGATGACGATTGCCACGCCAAGTGCCACGCCAAGCACGGACAATGCTAACTGCCACGGATGCCGAAGAAAATACCGAAACGAAGAGCGAAAGAGAGTATTCATGCGGTGTGTAGGGAAGAAAAATACGTTTTTATTTGTCAAATCGCTGGCGAATGCGCATTTTAGAGCCTGATTGTTTTTCGTCTCTGTCCACGACAACACTTCTTTCATAGTGGCACAGACATTCCTGTCTGTGAGTGGTAGCGAGGAAGTCAGGTAAGAACACAGACAGGAATATCTGTGCCACTGAAGCCTGATGCTGTCAATCTGGATTGATGTTCGCTAACCTCACACACAAGAACGAATGACACACGATTCTATGATATTTTCTACGAAATTATTTGAATATGATTACACTTGTTGAAGGTATTATTGCGCTGAGTGTTATTCTCGGCATTGCAGGATATGTTGGTACAAAGTTCAGCTTTCCTGCGCTTTCTGAGCCACAGGGTTTGCTGGGCGATATGGAAGAGCATTACCTCACCTATCTCGACAAGCAAAAAGCTCTCTTTCTCTTGGAGCAGGAAAAACTTGAAAAATTGCAGCAAAACGAAAGCACACAAATGCAGGAACAAAGCGCACTTCCACAAAGCTCTGCGCAAATCAATGCAATCATTGATGATATTTTAGTCATCTTGAAGCCAGAAATAGACGGGCTTGCAGGGAAAATCAATGCAGGAACGTTCACTGCGGGCAAAGCGGTAGAAAAACTCCGTGTTTTTCGCCATCTAGCGCCCATTGCTGAAGCCTTTGTGGAACGTCGCAAAGCTACTGGCGCACACCTTTCCGAGCGCGATGAAGAAAAACTCATCACTGCCGTAAAAGACGCACTTCGTGCTGATGTACAAGAACGCATCATCAACTGGAAGCTCGGTGAAATGTAGTGCGTATATTTTTGTCATTCCTCTAATTTTTTATCGTCGCTTGTTGAGTTTGTCAAGTTTACCTGACACTTATGCTTGACACTTCCGTACAAAACGTGCTGTTTTTTTGTGCAGTTTACATCACAGAATGAAAAGTAATGCTTGAAAGCCGCATGGAATCTTGCTTTGGAGAGTGAAAAAATTCTTGGCATGACTTTTGGTCATATTGTTGGCATAACTAACTTGGTTCACACTTTTGAACTATCCAAATGCCACAGTTTCGACCCGTTGTTCTGTCCACACGAATTATCATCGTTTTGCTTGGTTTGCTGGCTATTGGTGCGATTGAAGCAGTTTTGTGAAAATGAAACTGAACATTGAAAATGCCTCGCCCAAATAGCATTCATGCGCGATTTGACCGTCCACCATCCGTTTGATGCCGATATTTGCTGTATTTGAGAGATGCACTGCAGAACATCCTCCCAATTATCCTTCCCTGAACACCGCTTCACGCCTAGCATGAGCCTCGTGTGGATGAGAACAACGCCAACACACGATTTTTCAGACCTTTTCTAAAGGTGGCTTCATGTCTTCCGTTCAATCAATACTCAACTCCTCTGAAGAGCGCACACCACCTCGTTTCCAAGCAAACGACGAGGAAGTAATTGCCAATGGCAATACCAATTCTTTCGCTCATCAAACCGCCTTTCCTTGCTCTGCACACGAGACGCAGAGCCGCATCCACGCCGCTTTGGTTCAGCAAGAACCAGAAAAGCAACCGTCGCTTTTTCTTCCTTTTTTTGTGCTTGTTTTGTCTGTAAACCTGATGTTTACTGGCTTGTACAAATTTGTTGCGCCAGAATTGGTTGAAAAATTTGCCCGCAATAATTTGAAACCTGCCGAACTTCAGCTCGTGAATTTTCAAGGCGTTTTTGCCAATCCAAATGCTGCTGGATTGCAGCAGATAGGCGCGTCGCCAGAGATTTCCCGCGCCCTCACAAGCGGCGAGCTTGTGTTCGATTTCACTGAGGAATCCCGCACATTCGAGAAACACGGCTATACCAAATCCGCGCAGGAGTGGTACATCAAAACCCCGACGCTTGGCGAAGAAGCAATTTTGCTCACGCCCGCAATCGCGCTTGGTTTGGGGCTTGGAGCGTTTTCTTTTGCGTGTATGTTTTTGCTCAGTGCCGCCTTGCCAAGTAAAATTGGCTTGTTATCTGCGCTTACAGACCGCGCCATCCATCAAACCCGCTTCACGCTTGCCATGCAGACTGGTTTATCCGAAGAAGACCTTGATGTAATGCGCCTCAGCGATGCAGAACTTTTACTGCTTGCAAAAAGCGAATCAAACCGCATAGAATCCAGCTTTGAACGGCTTTGGAACGTTGTTGCGGGTGGAAAAATGTCGGAAAGCGATGTGAGAAAATTTCACCCAAAAATGCTCCAGCCCAGTTCTTACGCGCTCTTTCGGGCATATTGCCTTCAGCGCATGGCAGAAGTGCTTTCGCCCGCAATCGCGCTCCGAATGCAGCATTTACGCGAGGTTGCGGCATGGTCGCGTCAGAAAGTACGCTTGTATGCGGCGTGGCGGTTTTTTATGCAAGAATATTTTGTGCCACGCTTTGCAAATGTGGTCAGCGGCATGGCGTACTGCGGCGCAGCGTTCTTGATTGTCTCGGTCGGCTTGCGTGGACTCCGCTTTATTCCTGCCTCGCGCCCAAGTATTCTTCTTGCAACCATTTCGCTTGAGTGCGCATTTCTCCTACTTTTGGGAATGACGCTCGCCTTCCAGCACGAGGAAACAAGCGGTATTGAGTCCTTGAAGCGCATCGAACACGGCATGAACGATGTTGCTCGTCTCGTGCAAGGCGTGAATCCAAGCGTGATTGAGCGGACGATAGAACTTGCCGTGCAAGAACACGCGAAATCACCAGAGATGCAAGAGCGAATGAGTAAAGATTTTACGAATAAACTTGTTGCCGCACTGCAAGGGTAAAGCAGCGCAAAAGCTCGTCAATACACGGGTTTGGGGAGTGCCTTTGTCGAATCATCCTTCCTCGTAGTTTCTCATTTGATTGCACAATTATTCTAGCAGAATCGCTCGAAAAGCGCGTCTTTTCGAGCGAATGGGAATACTTTGCTTAAGGATTGAACAAAAAACTAGTGGAAAAAGTCAATAGTGGCATAGACATTCTTGTCTGTGTTTGTCGCCTGAAACTCGCACTAACACTCACAGACAAGAATGTCTGTGCCACTGTGAAAAAAGTTTTGTCCTTTACAAAGTAATTGACGACAAAATCAGCCATTACAAAACAACACAAATTACTCACTTCAAATTTTTACCGTTATGTCTAAAGGCTCGGCAGGAAAGGTCTATTTCGTCTTGTATCTCGCAGTAATACTGGAGTTGCTCATCATCATTGTTGAGCGCGACGAGGCGGAAGACCACTTACGCAAGCGGGAGCGTGAAGCCCGCGAAATAATTCAAGACATTTTAGGACAAATGCAGGTCGGACCAGGAAATGAAAACCTCACCTCGCGCATCAACGATGAAATCTCGCTTGTGAGCGATGAAGCGGTGAAGATTTCAGGCATTCCGTACAAAAAATATCGCTTTTACAACATTGAAGTTGGCGTGAATGATGGCTCATCGGCACTTATGGCGGCAAATGGCGCAGATACCGCACAAACTCTCGCATTGCTGAAGCATCTCACGAATGCCGAACATTTGCGCTACGAGATTTTATTTTTGCAAAACGACGCAACCGACGTGCCAGCGCAAGATGCCGCTTGGCGCAGCGTTGGAGCAATGGAACTTGTGCTGGATACCGCATCAACGCTTGCGTGGAAAGCACCCGCGTATAAAGCGGAGAATGAAGCTGCTTGCAAAACATATTCCGCAAATACGGCTGGCGCGGTCTTTTCGTATAATGCGGTAGAAACCGATAAATTGGCGGAAGAGAAGGGCGGACGCTATCTGAAGCGCATTTTTACCACCAATTTTCAGCCAACGCAAGCAGGCTGGTACAAACTGCGCTACACCTCGCGCACGAACCGCATCATGGGCGTAGGAGGCGACGCAGCCAGTTTTGATGAGGTTTCTGACGAATCGAAAGTAAACATTGGTGCAATGCAACTGACGGTGAAAAAATTGCGCAAAGTGCAGAAAATGCTGGAACGCGAGCTGGAAAGTTACAACGTACCACAGATGAACACGCTGATTGCTGCAAAAAACGAAGAAGAAGCGGCGAAGTTTTTCGCGCTCTTGGATAGCGCGAAGTCAGCATTAAAGCGGGAGAGAAGCGGAGAGAGCGATGGAGCGTTGGTGCAAGATATTGTGCGAAAAATTGATGTTTATGGTGATATGGCAAAGCTGCTCGCGCCGAATAAATCACGGTATTTTGCGCAAAATTCTGGTGCGATGGAAATCAACATCCGTGTAACGAAGCCGCCCGTAGCCATTGTGAAAGCAAATGTAGCGTTGCCACAAAACGTATATTTGTTCGACAAACTCACGCCGAAATTCACCTTTACGGCTGGACCATTTTACGGCAATAATTTTCCCAAAGGCGAAATCGTTGATGCAAATGGAGCAAGTACGCCGCTTGTGATTGAACGCGCCACAGAAACTCGACCAATGCTTGCGAGTGCGGAAAAAACAAACGCTGACGTGAAAATGGTCAAAGCCTTGAACGCAAGCAGTGACGCGGGCAATACTCTTGATAAAGGCAAAGCGGTAGAATTTACAGCAAAAGCGGTGCAGGTTTTGAAGGCGGGAAGCTACACCGTGCGCATAAAACATAGCTCGCAGGGCGATGAAACGGTGCAAGAAACGAAGTTGAGTATTTTCCCAAGCCAGCTAACAGCGCAAAATCGGAGAAGTCTTGAAGGGCGCATGAAATCTATGTTTTACGGTGGAACGCTTTCGGTGAATTTAGAGCCAGATTGCGCGGGAGCCGTTCCGCCAAGCGAGTTTCGGACATTTATTGGCTTGAGTACAGGTCTGCCGACGCTAACGCCGTCGGTTGGTTTGCAAGCAAAGCAGCCCTTGGAAGCAAAGGCAAAGCTCGTAGCGGTACGGTGTACGTGGACTTCTCCTTTCACGGGCGAGGAAGTAGAAATTTTGCCCAAGCTCGAACAGCCCATCAAACAACGTGAACCAGACATTGACCTGACAAAAGCCGCCGTTACTGGCGTTGAGGGCGAATGGCGGGAATTGAAAATTGCGGTTGGTGGATTGCAACTGAGCGCAGGTGTGATTGATGTTGGCTCAAAATACGGAACGCCCGAAAACCTTGATAACATCAGCCTTGTGAACGCTCGTTTGGAAAATGCGCAAGATGTTGAGTTGATAGATTCGCAACTGAAAGAGCAGGGAAATGGCTTGTACTCTGCGGTCTTCACCGTGCGAAGTTTATTGCTGAAACAGCCCAAAGAAATGACGGGCGCGATAACCTTTGGCATAAACGCAGCCATGCGCAATCCCGTGAACGGAACAAGGTCTGGTGCGGTTTCCATGGAAACGAGCGTACCGTTTATGTACGCACCGCCGCCGATAAAAGGCAAGAAAAAATAGCATTTTCAAAAAATGCGAATAAACGAAAAAATGCCAGCGAAATATGCTTTTCGCTGGCATTTTTTTATTTGCTGACCAAGCCATTTATCTTTACAGCTAGCGCGAAATCTAGCTCCGTGAGACCACCTTTGTCGTGGGTTGCAATGCTAATTTTCACTTTATTCCATGAGAAAATAAGCATATCGGGATGATGGTCTGCCACTTCGGCGCAGATAGCAACGGCGTTCAGAAAGCCCATTGCGGCAAGAAAATTGGGAAATTCAAAGATGCGTGTAATCATATTGCCGCTTCGTTGCCAATCGGGGATGGTGGCAAGAAAACTCGGCAGATTTTCTTCGCTAATACGTTCACGCTTTGCCATAGACGCATTCCTTTACAAAAAGTGGTCAAAATTGATGAGTTGAAATTCGCTTGCAATTTGCAATATACACTATCAACACATTTAATGAGCAGAATCAATCTTATGTAAAGTATTCTGAACCTGCTCTTTCCCCTGTTGTATCAAATACTTTGCTATACCCTTAGAAGAAACAAAATTAGCAAGTGCTACCCCAACAACATT
>RDXM01000023.1 GCA_004292595.1 Candidatus Kapaibacterium sp.
AAAAGCTCATGAAATCTTGTGTTGCGCCGAAAAAAGTGCGGAAAGTCGAAGCGGCATTTGTTGGTGTGCAAACACGCATTTCCGCTCGTTTGTGCAGAAGCCAAGCATTGAAGAGGCTTGTGGGCGTTCGCGTTTGCAAGAGCGTCTCGTGAAATGAAGAAGTCGAACTTTTGCTGCGGGCGACTTCGGGGCTTCCGCGTTTTGTACGACCTCTTGCATATCTAGGAACGTTGTGCTATTTTGAGGCTGCACTCGAATTTCTCCCTCGCGCCCGAGCTGAGAGTTCGGCGGCTTGTAGAGCGTCAAGCGTCTGGCGGCGTACTTGTGGTTGGCGTGGGTTGCCAATTTGCCGCCGAACAGCATAGAACCGAATAATTGCCGAGCTTTCGTGCCGCAGATAAGGAGCAGTACGTTTTCAGAGCTAAAAAACACCCCAAAATCAAAAATACTTCATTTTCGGTATTGATAACCAAGCTGCATTTCTGTATTTTGCCAACTGAACACAGCCAACACCTTCGATTACAAAAAATACTCTACCCGATGAAAGAAAGTTTTCTTGAACGCGCCAAAGAAAATCTTGATGCCGCAGAAATGCTTTTGGAACGTGAGCGGTTTAACGCCAGTGCTAATCGGTCGTACTACGCAGCTTTCCATGCGGCATTGGCGGCGTTGTTCCACTTTGGTTACAAGCCTGATATTGACCACAAGCCCGTTCAAGCCTCGTTCAATAGCTTTCTTATCCATCAGCGAAAGGTTTTTCCTTCGGATATGAAATCCAGCCTATTGCAAATGCTCAATGTGCGTGTCGAAGCGGACTATCGCACGGGTATCGGCAGAAAAAAAGCACTTGCTCAACTCAAACAAGCATCACAATTTCTCCAAACGATTTTCAAGGTCATTAAAGCATGAATACTCTCCAGATGATACCGCTTCGCATGAACCACAAACAGCGTGAACTCATCGAAGAACTTTTCCAAACCGTTCACGCCAAATATCCGCAAACCCGCATCACAGGCTATGAATTGAACCCTGAAGACAAAGAACACATCTGGGTTATCGTCGAAGTGATGATGGATGAAGATACGGAAATCGAACTCCGCGCCTTTGCTGCCGACCTCTGTACCGATATTCTCTTGGATTACGGCTACGCTGTTTCGATAATGACCGAAAACCCGACACTGGTGGCGACGTAAACCAAAGAGCATCGAACAGTGCCAAAATACTGAACCTGTCTCATCACAACACTCAACCGACAATGAAGAAAATCCTACCACTTTCACTCGTCCTCTTTTTGCTGTGCTGCTTCAGCCTTCGTGCGCAAAAGCCTGAACTTGTTGTGCAGACGGGGCATAGCTCAAGTTATATCTATCACCTTGCCTTTAGCCCAGACGGGAAAATGCTTGCGAGTGCTGGTCTTTTTGATCCAAATGTTAAAATTTGGCATACAGAAACTGGCAAAGAGATAATATCTTTGCCAGCTGGTAAATCTCCCTTCACGCATTACAACGCCTTTGTTTGGAAACAAAATATTCTACACATTTCCATCATGGATGGTAATAGCGGTACAAATGTTCGATACGACATTGGTTCAAAAAAAAACGTATTTTCTCTGCCATCCAAGTACGACACTTTTTTGCGTTCTGGTTCATATTCTTTTGATGCTTCTTTAGTCTGTCTTGCCTCTGATTCAATAAGCAAGAAAAAGAACGACTCTGTTGTTGTATATAAAGATTCCGTAACAATAGTGGAAGTAAGCACAGGCAATATACGGGCAAAATTACCATTAAGTGGTAAGACTCTTGGCGTTTTTAGCCCCGATGGAAAGCTATTAGCCACAGAGGACAATCAGAAAAGAATATCACTTTGGAATGCACACACCTTTGATTTTATCCGCTCTTTGCCTGTTCAAGGACAGAAAATATCAGTCATTGAGTTTAGTTCAGATAGTCAAAAAATGGCGTATTGCCTGAATGATACAACAATCCAGATATTTGATATACCATCAAATCGCATTGTGGCAAGCATAAACGGACATAGCAAAGAAATTGTGAGTTTGGTTTTTAGTCCCAATGGACAGAAAATATACAGTACGTCAAATGACAGCACTCTAAAAGCCTGGGATGTCAGTCGTGGTGAGTTAGTTCGCTCTTACGGAGTTTTTCCCGCCACAACTTGTTCTATTGCCGTTAGTCCCGATGGTCGTACACTTGCATTGACAACCTATCCCTCAAAACGAAAAATATACTTATTGGATGCTGAAACGGGGCGACTACTTCACACTTTGCAAGGCGGTGTGCCAGGTAATATTGGAGAATTGAGTTTTGATGAAAAATATCGTTCTCTCATCAGCACAAGAAAAGAAGTATTATCCTCGTTTTTGGGTAATTTAGAAGATGTCATACCAGAACAAGTTCATCAATGGGATTTTTCAGCACTCGCTAACCCAGTAGCTCCAATACGCAAAAAATCATTGAGTAGTCGCACAGACTTATATCGCACCAGCAATGATTCACTGATTCTGTGCGAACATACGGATTCTCTTGCGTACTTTTGGAATGTTGCAAGCAAAAAAATATTACGAACTATTGCATTGCCTCCAAATATAGACAAGATAAGCTATGCAGCAATTAGTAATGACGAAAAGTCCGCAGTTACAGTTTCACTCCTGAATCGTGGGAGTATTCTACGCTTGTATGATGTGAGTACAGGACGCTTGAAATGGCAAGATTCTTCGCGCAGACAGGGAGTTAAGATAGGCGGGAAATTTGTTGTTTTTAGTAAAAATGATTCTCTCCTTTTTGTCCATCGTATGAAAGAGCGTACAAGTTATCTCGCCGGTCTTCAGGTTTCGACAGGCAAACTTGTTTTTGATATTCCAGCAGAAATCCCATACTTCCTTGATAGCAATCGGTTCTCTTGGGTAGGAAGCAAAGATACAGTCTTTAATCTTCAGACGCTCAAAAAGGAGAAGTACCCTTACAAAGTGGAAAAGGATTTGGAAGTGCTATCGGTTGCGGAAGATGTTATGAAGGCGAGAAAACCTAACGGGGACACAACTATTTTGCACCTGCCTACGCAAAAGTTCTTGCCAAATCGTTTTGCCAAAGATTGGTACTCAATAACGCGAGACGGAAAATTTGCCTTTCGCTCGGAAAGCGCATCAATTCTTATTGTTGATGCTGCCACCGGGCGCGACCTCTGCAATCTCTACACACTCGACAGCACAAACTGGGCAGTAACAACCCCCGACGGGCGTTTCGATGGCTCAGAAGGCGGTTTGCGCTATTTGCATTTTGTTGTGGGAAATGAGCCGATTGAACTGGAACAGCTCAAAGAACGCTATTACGAACCTGGCTTATTTTCTAAGCTCATGGGCTACAACAATGAGCCGTTACGCACGATTGAGCGATTCGATTCCGTCAAACTCTATCCACGTGTTTCGCTTCAAGCGGCAAGCTCGAAAAAAGATGTTTCAAAATCAAGTGTTCCCAAAAAACAAAGCAAAACGACAAAGTCGAATTCACGTGGTCTTGGCGGGAATGAACAAAGTGCCTCTGCTTCCTCAAGCGCACCAAATCTCACGTTTTCTGTTCAACTGACTAATCAAGGCGGCGGAATTGGTCGTGTTCCCGTGTGGTTGAACGGCAAGGAACTGACGGATGATGCACGACCAAAGAATACTCGCGCTGATGCCGCAGAAATGTCGCTAACACTGAATCTTGAAGGAAATCGTTTGCTCCTGCCCGGCACAACCAATACGCTTACCGTGCGGGCGTTCAACGGTGAAAACGGTGTTGTGAGCCGTAGTACAACGCTGGAATTTTACGCGCCTGGAGAACGCTTGCAAAGCGCACCACACCTGTACGCTGTGATTGGCGGTACATCTGATTATCAAGGCGAAGAACTGGATTTACCGTTTGCTTCAAGCGATGCCGAACAGATTGCCAAAGCCGTACAAATTGCAGGTGAACGCTTGCTTGGCGCAGACCGTGTGCATATTTCGCTTCTTGCTTCAAAGCCGGATTCAACCAAAAGTTTGACGCGAACAACAAAATCGAATCTTGTGAACGCGCTCAAAGCTGTTCAGCAAAAAGCTACGCCAAACGATATTCTGTTTGTTTACTTGACGGGACACGGCATCAACTGGGGCGGTCAGGATGGTGATTGGTACTATCTCACGTGCGATGCACGGTTAGGCGACGATGAAAAATTTACCGATGCCGCATTACGGTCAAGCGTTTCGCTTTCCAGCCATGAATTGACTGATTTAATGAAAGCCATTCCCGCCCGTAAGCAAACACTCGCCTTGGATGCGTGTGCGTCGGGAAAAGCCGTTGAAAACTTGCTTACGTCGCGGGATGTGCCTTCCAGTCAGCTTCGCGCCATGATGCGAATGAAAGACCGTGCTGGACTGCACGTGATTTCGGGTTGTGCGTCGAATGCCGTCAGCTACGAAGCCAGCCGCTACGGACAAGGTTTGCTCACGTACAGCTTGCTTATGGGCATGAAAGGTGGCGCACTCAGAGATAATCAGTTTGTGGATGTGAAGCAGTTATTTGAATTTGCCGCCGACCGTGTGCCGGAATTGGCGCGGGATATAGGTCGCATTCAGAAGCCGCAAGTTTGCTCGCCGTTTGGCGGAGGGAGCTTTGATATTGGCTTGGTTACTGAATCTGAAGCGAAATCTATTCCGCTTGCTGATGCAAAACCGCTTTTTGTTCGCGCAAACTTTCAGGATGAAAAGAAAATGTACGACCAGCTAAATCTTGGCAAAATGGTGAATGAATCCTTGCGCGGCGTAACATACCGAACGGCGGTAAATCCGTTTGAAGCGTGGCTGGTGTATTTGGATGTTCCTGAATTCCCGAACTCCTATTCGTTGAATGGTCGCTATGCGATAAAAGGTGAAGAAATCACGGTTTCGGCGGTGTTGCGCAAAGGAGAAGAGGAAGGCACGGTCTTTAGCGTGAAAGGCACAACCAACAATCTCGGCACACTCGCTAAAGCACTTATTTCCGAAACGCAAAAGCGGATGAAGTAAAAATGCAGGAGTTAATAATGCGAACTTCAGCTACTGGCGACGTGCGGGCTTCAGCGTTTTGTACGACCTCTTGCATATTTAAAAACTTTGTGCTATATTGGGGCTGTACTCAAGTTTCTCCCTCGCGCCAGAGCGAAGAGTTCGGCGGTGGTAATTCCCGAAGCGTCTTTCGTTGCTCGTGTGGTTGGCGTTGGTTGCCGCATTGCCGCCGAACTGCGTAGAACCAAGCATTGGTGCGGTTTCCAAGCA
>RDXM01000036.1 GCA_004292595.1 Candidatus Kapaibacterium sp.
CACTTTGAAATTGTTTCCGATTTTTGTGTAATGTTTCGTAGTTCATTCACGAATTTCGCACTTTCTTTCTTCATTGCCAAACTAACTTAGATAAAGTCTGTTGCAAATAGGACAGTATTCGGCGGAAATAACCTAGCACTACAACTGTCTAACCCTTTTTGAGTGATTGTTTGTTTCGTTTGAGAGATTATACGCCCTGCTGCTGTTAAATCTTCCGTAATTGCCCAAGGAATATCGCCGCCATAAAATTCAGTAACGCCCGAAGGCGGTGTGCCACCACTTTGAATTGTACAAATTCCCCCCAATTTCTCCCACCGCCAGCCATTGGGGAGTGAGGAATGATGCGGTTGTTGGTGTTTCATAGTAAAAAGAAATTACCAGCTACGGACGCGGACTTTGAGCGTATCGCCGTTGCGTTCGGCAACAATGATATAGGGCGGCTCAAGCGGTGGCTGGTGAGGTGATTGATTGAAAAAGGAGCGTAAGGTTTGAATGGTAAATGCCGCGTGAATATGCCCTGGTCGCACGTAGAGAATGGCAAAGGTTGTGTGGTGTCCAGCAATAGCAAGGGTGCTGAAGTCGCGGTCGTGTGTGAGGATAATGCGTTGCTGCTCGAAGGCAAAGCGGAGAATATCTTCATCCGCCGTGCCTTCGGGTAAGACTTCTTTAGCCAGCACCACATCAAACCCTTCGGAGCGCAAAAACGCTACAACGTCGCCCTGAATATTTTCATCGGTAAGCAATTTTGCCCCGCGAGGAATCATGCGGAAACTCCTGTATTTGCATTATCAATAGCTACCGTAAACATCGTTTCATGCCCCAGCGAAAATGAAGCAAAGCGGAGAGCCTCTTCTACGTCGCTCACGGTGAGCTGCGGATATGCCTGGGCAATGTCGGAAATACTTGCTCCACTGGCAATCAGTTCCAAAATAAACGCTACGGAAATGCGCGTTCCACGAATACAGGGCTTGCCCGACAGTACGGCAGTCTGAGAAACAATACGTTCAAACATAATAGAAAAAATAGGTGAGAAAAATCAGTGTGCATCGTAAAGTTCAGCACTCACGCCAACAAGCGGCGTTTTGTTTCGATAAGTATTTCTTTGGGCGAAATACTCAAATTCCGAAATGCGTCGCGTCCGCCGAAGGTGCGGAGGTCGTCGGTCTCAAAAACGGCAGAGCGTTCCAGAGCTTGAATACCTTCTTTTTCAAAT
>RDXM01000124.1 GCA_004292595.1 Candidatus Kapaibacterium sp.
CAGCGTGGTTGTACACCCGCGTATGGTGGGATGCAAACTAAGCAAAAGGATGAAGTTTGAGGGATGAGGGCTGAAAAATGCTTGCATTTTCAAACGTGGTGAAATTATTCTAAAAAAGCCCGAAGCCCGCATGGTTTCGGGCTTTTTTGTTGCTTCTTTGGTTGTTTTATCCTATTTTTCGGGATGAGCATTACATCTATCCATTTCAAGGAGTATTGTTATGAACACGTACACAGATTTTGATGAAGATGTTGATTACGACATCGAAGACAATGACAATGAGCCACTTTCTGATTACGAACGTGAACGAGGAAAACCTATACCGAGCTTTGAACATGGATTAACACAAGCAGCTTTTTGTGGACTTATTCGGGAACAGCATCCCGATTATCTCGCAGTACCAGAATTATCACTTAATTTCGGTAATTTCAAGCCAGTGCCTGATGTTGCCGTCTTTCCTAAAAGTGCGCTCGGTGAATTGCGAGCAATGCGAACAAAAATCACGATTCCTCCCGCTCTCACTATCGAAATCCTTTCTCCGCGCCAAGCTCTGTACGATTTATTCACCAAAGCAGAAAACTTCCTCGCGCACGGCGTGGATGAAGCATGGGTGATTATCCCTGAAATTGGCTCTATTACAGTCTTTCGCAAAAATGAGCCTCAAAAAACCTATATCTCTGGCAATGTTCGCCAAGAAAGTACGGGTATTGTCATCAATGTTGAGCAATTATTTACCGTTTAGGATAATGATATAATTTTTCTTCGTAAAAAAGCCTGAGACCCGCATGGTTTCGGGCTTTTTTATTGAATCTTGATTTGCACAATTCAGCTAAAAGTATATGGTTCAAGAAATTCACTGTTGTTTTTTGATAAAATACGATGTAAATTATCTACTTGTGCAAATACATTCAGGCTGTGGCGGTGCGCTAACGTGCGTATTGTTCTAAGTCGCACATAATTCACTCATAACTAAATACTAGGAGTTTGTATGAAGTTTTCTGCTACTCGCTTTGCATTCGTCCGCTTTGCCGCGCCGCTTTTGGTGGCGTTGCTTTTTACAGCGTCGAATCTTTTGGCGCAGACAGTTTCCGGAACAGTCAAAGACGATGAAGGTATGACTCTTTCGGGCGTTTCGATTCGCGTAAAAGGCGCGAACAAAGGTGCTATCACCAACAAACAAGGTCAATATACTATCGCGCTTTCCGAGAGCGATAAAGTGCTTGTTTTTAGCCTTGTTGGGTATAAGAAAAAAGAAGTTGAGGTAAATGGTCGCACGACCCTTGACCTTGTTCTGCCGCTTGATTTGCAAAAACTTAACGACGTTGTTGTCGTTGGTTATGGTTCGGCAATTAAGCGCGAAATTACTGGTAATATTGCCAAAGTAAAAGCTGCCGAAGTAGCGGATATGCCTGTTGCAACGATTGATGCAGCGATTCAAGGTAAAGCCGCAGGTGTGGTTGTACAAGCAAGTTCTGGTAAAGTCGGTGCTGGGATTTCTGTCCGTGTTCGCGGACCTTCCTCGTTGTCTGCTTCAAACGAGCCATTGTATGTTGTTGATGGTATTCCGCTTTCAACAGATATTGGTAATGGTATCACAACAAATATCGCAACAAATCCTCTTGTTGATATTAATCCTCAAGACATTGAGTCTATTGATGTTTTGAAAGATGCTGCTGCTGCTGCAATCTACGGTGCGCGTGGCGCAAATGGTGTGGTATTGATTACGACCAAAAAAGGGAAAAGCGGTAGAACAAAAGTAACAGTTTCAGCACAGCAAGGCTTTAGCGACCCAACAAGAATTTTGCGTGTTCTCAATGCCCAAGAATATGTTGATTATTATCGTCAGGCTGCTGCTAATGCTGATAGTATTTTAGGTCGTCCTTTGACCGCTGCAAATTCACGCCGTCGGCTTTTTGAAAATATTCTCACAGACCAAAGTTTAGAAACATGGGGAACACCTGACCAAGCAAATACGGATTGGTCGCGTGAGGTCTTGCGTACAGCACCAATGACACAGATTGACTTTAATGTAAGCGGTGGCTCTGAACGAACATCGTTCTATGCTTCGGGTCAATTTTTGAACCAAACAGGTGTTATCATCGGAAATAATTTAGAGCGTTTTACGGGTCGTCTTAATCTTGAGCAAAAAGTTACTGATAACTTTACTGCTGGGTTTAACATTAGTGTTGCACGCTCACTCAACAAACGTCTTCCAGGTGATAACGCATTTTCTTCACCAATGCAAGCCATTGCCCTTGCACCCGTAACACCGACACGTATTCCAAAAGGTAAGCCAGGTGAAGGTCTCTTGGTTGGTTCGCCTCCAGGTGATATTGAAATTCCATTCTATTACAATCCGCTTCTTGAAGTTGGTAACTCCAATCGTAACCTGACGGTCTTGCGTAATATTGGCAACGTTTTTGGTGAATTATTAATTACTGAAGGATTGAAATTCCGTACAGAGTTTGGTTTCGACTTAACCAATCAGACCGATGAGCGGTTTTCTAATTCCATTACGCAATTCAATAGCGGTTCGCCACAAGGTATTGCGAGCATCGGAACAACAGGCATTGATAATTTTAATGTCAATTCGTTCTTTAATTTCAATCGCACCTTTGATATTCATACCCTTGATGCAACGTTAGGTCTTCAGTATCAGCGTTCTCAAGTCCGCGATGGCTACGCTGAAGCACGAGATTTTCCATCAGATGCTTTCCGTACCTTAACAACGGGAGCGCGTAAAACAGATTCCCGTTCTGCGCAAACAGATTATGCTTTTGCAGGATATTTTGCGCGTTTGAATTACAAACTCAGCGACCGATATTTGCTTTCCTTGAGTGCTCGTGTAGAAGGTTCATCACGTTTTGGTACTGCTAATCGTTATGGTTTCTTCCCGGCTGCTTCGGCAGGATGGATTATTTCCCAAGAAGATTTCTGGAAAGATATTGAATCAACCGTGAGTTTCTTGAAACTTCGTGCTAGCTATGGTATCACTGGAAACGCCGAGATTGGTAATTTTGCTTCTCGCACACTTGTAAGCGGTGATGCCGCATATGGTGGTGTTCCTGGTACACGTCCTGCTCAGTTGGGCAATAACGGATTAAGCTGGGAAACCGTTACAGCCATTGACCTTGGCTTAGATTTCGGTTTCTTGGACAATCGTATCACGGGCGAGATTGCTTTGTACGAAAAACGCACAACGGGTATGCTTTTGAGTGTGCAAGTTCCTCAATCAACAGGATTTAATACTGTCGTTCGCAACGTCGGTAGAATGGAAAATCAAGGTTTAGAAATCACCTTGAATACCGATAACGTCAATGAAGAAGGCTTCTCATGGCGCACAAGTTTGAACTTTGCGACGAACCGCAATAATATCTCCGCACTTGAAGGACAAGTTATCCAAGGTGGTATTGATAATATGAGCCGTGCTGCTGAAGGCTACCCGCTCGGCGCATTTTTTACCGTCGAATATGCTGGTGTAAATCCTGATAATGGCGACGCACTTTTCTATCGAAATACTCTCCGTCCCGACGGTACACGTGACCGCACCACAACAAACGTGTACACACAGGCACAACGTGTCTATATCGGTTCCGCATTGCCAGCATGGACAGCGGGTGTTACCAACACCTTCCGTTTCTTCCGCG
Organism: Candidatus Kapaibacterium sp.; assembly: GCA_004292595.1. Classification (GTDB taxonomy): domain Bacteria; phylum Bacteroidota; class Ignavibacteria; order Kapaibacteriales; family UBA4661; genus PH2015. The sequence continues at coordinate 3,648 of RDXM01000124.1, forward strand.
ATTTAGAATTTAGCTTCCAATTTAACGGTCAATTTGGTAATCTCTTGAATTTCTATGGTGTTGGTCGTTATTCCTCTGCGAATGCTCGCTTTGAAGATAACCAAACCGCAGACCAGCTGAACTCATGGACACCAACAAACAGAAATACACGCATTCCTCAAGCACGTTTCCGTAGTAGCAATGGCGACCAAGCATCAAGCCGCTTTATTGTGGATGGTTCATTTGTTCGTTTGCGTAATGTTACGATTGCCTATAATCTTCCGAAGGCAATTCTTGAGCCAACGAATGTTATTAGCAGTGTGCGGATTTTTGTGACAGGTCAGAATCTTTGGACAGCAACAAGTTATATTGGCTGGGATCCAGAAGTAAATGCTGATTATCTTGTTGCTGCTGGTGGTTCTGCGGGAAATCTTGCTATTGGGTATGATTTCTATACTGCGCCGCAAGTACGCACTATCTTGTTTGGTGTTAATATTGGATTCTAATTTTACTGTGAATCCACAACATCAAATAATTAACAAAAGATATTTAATGACTACAAATTGGAAATATTATTTATGAATACTAAAAATATGAAAGCGTGGTTTCTCGTAGGAGCCACTTCTCTGATAATGGGAGGATGCGATAGTCAGTTAGCTATCAATCCCGTCAATACTATTGATGCGGCTTCCTCATTAGAAACCTCACAGGGCGTACAAGTGGCTTTGACGGGTGCATACGACGGCACTGCCTTGGGCGGTGTGTTCGGCGGACAAGTTATGTATGATGCGGAGCTTTTGGCAGATGACGAAGAAGTCGTTTTTGCTGGTTCATTTCAAGCTCTTGATGAAATTGTCAGAAAAGCAATGGTACCTGTGAATAGTAATGCAGAAGTTGCATGGAGAGATAGTTATATTACTATTAACCGCGCAAATACCGTTCTTTCGGCATTAACTAAAGTTGAAATGGCAGAACGTGGTCGCGTGGAAGGTGAAGCATTGTTCATTCGTGGTTCTGTCTATTTTGAGCTTGTCAAAAAGTTCGGAAAATTCTGGGGCGATGGTGATAATGCTACGAATCCAGGTGCACCGATTGTTTTACAGCCAACCACCTCGATTTCAGAACAAGACAACCGCGTTCGTGCATCAGTAGCAGCCGTTTATACACAAGCTATTGAAGATTTGACAAAAGCTGAAAGCCTTTTGCCAGCAGGCACAAACGGAATTCGTGCAAACAAATCAATGGCTGCTGCCATGCTTTCAAGAATCTATCTTAGTCAAGGTCGTTTTGCGGAAGCTCGTGATGCTGCGAATCGTGTTATTACTTCAGCGAATGGTTATCGTCTTGCAGCAACATTCGCTGATGCCTTTAATGAAGGTTCGGCTGGATATGGTAACGAGGTTGTGTACCGACTTGCGATTCTGGAAACAGATATTACTGGTACAAATAGTGGTGTTAATCAAATGAATCGTTTTTACGCGCCAGGCGGCTCAGGTGGACGTGCTGATATTCGTGTTCAAGCCAAGCACCTTGCGTTGTATGATACCACCGATGCACGATTCCGTTTTTTTGTTACTGCTGCTGGACAACGCTTCACCCGCAAATATGCCTCAACTGGCAATGCAACGATTGACCAATACATTGACATCCCCGTGATTCGTATTGCAGAAATGATTCTTACTCGCGCTGAGTGTAATGCTCGCTTGAATTCTTCGACTGGCGCAGCTCCACTTGAGGATGTAAACCGCATTCGTCGTCGTGTTGGTCTTTCGGAATTAGCTTCGGTTGATTTGAACGCGATTTTACGTGAACGTCGTTTGGAATTAGCTTTTGAAGGACAACGTTTGTGGGATTTGAAGCGTACGCGCACCGCGATTAACGCTCAGTTCCCTTGGAATTCTCCAAGACTTATTTTTCCAATTCCACAACGCGAAATGGATACCAATAAGCAGCTTGTTCAAAATGCTGGCTATTAAGCCATTATTTTTGAAAATAATTTCCCAAGCCCGAAGCCTTTCAGCTTCGGGCTTTTTTATTGCTTTTTGCCCCAAAAACCAGTATATTTCCTCGTTATTTTTACCCAATCTTTGGAGCAATAGAAATGGAAACGCAATTCGATACCGAAGAAGAAATTGTCCACGAAATAACCGATTATGAACGCGAGCGAGGGAAGCCTATGCCTAGTTTTCAACATTCAAAAGCACAACGAAATTTGCTGTTCCAAATGCACAATAGCGCAAATTATGAGGCTTTCCCAGAATTAAATCTGGATCTCAATGGTTGTAAGTCTGTACCAGATATAGCTGTGTTTAGCAAGAGTAACTTATCATTCAAGGAAGATGTTGTATGGGTAGATGTACCTCCTCAACTCACGGTCGAAATCCTTTCCCCAAATCAAGGTTTGAAATCATTATTCGACAAGGCCACAAAATATTTACAAAATGGTGTAGAAGAAGCATGGATAGTCATTCCTGAGATTCAATCCATCACTGTTTGCAAGCCTGGTGGCGTACAGAAAACATTTGTCGAAGGTTCTGTTACGCATGAATCAACAGGGATTGTGGTGGATATAGCACAAACATTCAGTAGCTTTATTGGATAAATTCAAGAATACGTTCATAGCATTACAAAGCCCGAAGCCGCACCGCTTCGGGCTTTTTTCATGTTCGCTCTTGGCGGAATGCTGATTTTTCCGTACCTTTGTAGCTGTTCAAACTCAAACGTCTCTTCACGAATTTCACCACATTCCAGCAGAATCGCTATGTCTATCCATCTTGTTCGCCGCAGTATGAGCGTTATTCTCGCGCTCTTGTGTTTAGCAGTCGTTATTCTTTTTACCACCACCAATGCTTTTAGCAGCAAGGAGCCACGCGCTATGTCGAATGCCGCATCCATCCATGAATTTACGGTGAATTCCATTGAAGGAAAGCCCGTGAAATTAGAAGACTACAAAGGAAAAGTTGTCTTGATTGTGAACGTTGCCAGCCGTTGCGGTTTCACGCCTCAGTACGAAGGCTTAGAAAAGCTCTACAAGCAATACAGCAGCAAAGGCTTCGTCGTACTTGCTTTTCCAGCAAATAACTTCATGGGACAAGAACCTGGCACGGATGCAGACATTAAGCAATTTTGCTCGACAAAGTACAATGTTACGTTTCCGATGTTTTCTAAAATCTCCGTCAAAGGCGACGATATGCACCCGTTGTATCAGTTTCTCACGACAAAATCAACTCCAGCAGGCGATGTTCGCTGGAACTTCGGTAAATTTTTGATTGGCAAAGACGGTAAAATTATTGCTCGTTACGATTCCAAAGTCGCGCCAGAAGCGGCAGAACTCACCAGCGCGATTGATGCTGCCTTGAAATAAATTCAATGAAGAATATTGCCAGAAAACCAGTATTTACGAGCCTTTGTCGAATACTTTTTGTGCTAATGATTGTTGCTGTATGCGGAACAGCTTGCCAAACAAGCCTCCGCCCCGAAACGCGCAAGCTCGCGCAAGAAATTGGCGATTCTACCTCAGCACTCATGCGACTTTCAGACAATTCCGAGTTTTTTCGCCGCTACATCGCCTTTAATGTTCGTTTCACGCTGCGCCATAAATTGCTTTTGAATGATTCTACGGTGCGCACAGAATTAGAGCAAGAAGTCACAAAAATGGCGGTGGTGCAAGAGGCGCAAAAGCGCGTGAATGCTATTCAAAACGGTCATCAGTAATCACTAATATACTCTTTCCCGTCCTACCGTTTTTTAACGGTAGAACGGGTTTCACGGTAACGAATTTTCCCTCTACCAATGTTTCTCCAACGTGTGATGTCTGTTCGTTTTTTCCTCTTCGTTTGTGCTTTTTTGCTTTGCTGTGAAGAGCCGATATTTGCTCAAACAAAGCCTCAAGCGTCGCAGGCAAAACAACAACAATTCTCTAAGCCCATTGCCGTTTTCGATGCTTCCAGTATGATGCTCGCGCAGCCAGGGGAGCGAGCAATAAAAATGGCAACCAAGCTCCAAGCAGAGCGGGGTTTCGGGGAAAATCTCTCTGCTGTCCGCGACCGAAGCGGAATGCTGCGCATTGCGTATCTGCCTGGCGATGGTATGCAATCGAATTGTACGCCCTACGCGGATATGTACTTCGACAAAACCGAAAAGTGGCTTTCTACCGAAGAGTATTTCGTTGTTGAATCAGATTCTACGCGCTCTGTGGGCAAGATTTGGTCGAAAATTATGGCAAATCTGAAAGCAAAAAACATGGAAATGGGACGCTGCTTGGAACTCGGTCAATACTCGCTTTGGCGCATTTCTACGCCGCTCAATATCTGGTACGAATGTGAAGTCTTCAAAAAAGGAGCAAGCAGTATTGCACTTGTCATTCCAACCGAAAAAGCACCGTATCTCGCACCAAATCCCAATATTTTCGGCACGGCATATTTCGATAAGCAAGGAAATTTGGTGAAAATCCAAGCAAAATCGAAAGTGAAAGAACTCAATCCCGACCTTGTGAAAACTGCGTCAAATTAGTAACGTTTGTAGAGACAAGGTATTCCTTGTCCCTACGCTGATATATTGCTTAAAAGCAAAATTATCATCATCCCATGCCACAGAAAGCAGCATTTCTAAGGCATTGCGACCCTAATCACATCATCATCCTTTATGAATTCATTACCAAAAATCTTGGCTGAAGAGCTTGCTCTCGGCTTAGACAACGTAAACAATGCCCTCGAACTCTACCAAGAAGGCGCGACCGTGCCGTTTATAGCTCGTTACCGTAAAGAGCGCACGGGCGAAATGAACGAAATTGTCTTGCGCAATCTTTTCGACCGTTTTGAGTATTTAACCGAACTTGCCGAGCGCAAAACCACGATTTTGGAATCCATTCAAGCGCAAGGAAAATTAACCGATGAGCTGAAAGCCCGCATAGAATCTTGTATGCAGAAGAATGAGCTAGAAGATTTGTACCTGCCCTTCAAACCCAAACGCCGCACCCGCGCAACGATTGCCCGCGAGAAAGGGCTTGAGCCGCTTGCAGAGGCAATTAAAGCTCTGAACGTGATTGGTGCTGCTTCCGCAAACGCGCTAGCAAGCGCACCATTGCTTGCGCTGGCAGCAGCGTACATTTCTACGGAAAAGGGCGTGGCGAGTGCGGAAGAGGCATTGCAAGGCGCGTCGGACATTCTCGCAGAAGAAGTTGCGGAGAAGGCGGAATTACGAGCGGCGGTGCGGAGCTTCATTTTGCAGAATGCCGTGATTAGCTCGTGCGTGAAGGACGAGTTTCCCGAAGGCACGACGAAATTCGAGATGTATCGCACGTATTCATGCGCCTTGAAGGACATTCAGCCACATAATATGCTTGCGCTTCGGCGTGGGGAAGCGGAAGAAATACTGTCGCTGGCGATTGAATTCGACGAAGAGTACATTTTGTCCTATTTGCAGAAAAAAGAAATTCTTACAGGACACGTAGAAATATTTAATTTCCTGAAAACCATGCTGAAGGACGCATTTGCGCGCCTGATGAAGTTTACGCTCATTGGCGAAGTGCGTTTGGAGAAGAAAATTGCCGCTGATGAAGCCTCTGTGGTAAATTTTGGTGAAAACGTGCGCAACCTCCTTCTTGCCTCGCCCGCAGGAATGAAGCCAACTCTGGGCATTGACCCAGGCTTTCGTTCTGGTTGCAAAGTTGTTGCGCTCGACCACACGGGCAAGTTTTTGGAATATCACGCCGTCTTTCCACATAATTCCAAAAATGAGCGGGAACGCGCATCAGCACTCGTTCAGGACATGATTCATCGGCACAAACTTGAACTCATTGCGATTGGAAACGGCACCGCAAGCCGCGAAACGGACGAGTTCGCAAGCGAGGTTCTGCAAGCTCTGGAAGCGCGTGGACTCGCCAAGCCTGTGAAAGTGACGGTGAATGAATCGGGCGCGTCGGTGTATTCGGCGAGCGAGGTTGCGATTGCGGAATTTCCTGATTTGGACATCACCGTGCGCGGCGCAATCAGCATTGGTCGGCGTTTGCAAGACCCGCTTGCGGAGCTTGTGAAAATTGACCCAAAATCTATTGGCGTGGGGCAATATCAGCATGATGTGGACCAAAAACTCCTCAAGAAAAAACTCGAAGAAACCGTCGAAAGCTGCGTGAACTTTGTCGGCGTGGACGTGAACACCGCATCAAAAGAACTCCTCAGCTACGTGGCAGGTATTTCCGAAACCGTTGCAAAAAACATCATTGACCACCGCAATAGCAATGGTGCCTTTTCCAGCCGAAAGGATTTGCTGAAAGTTGCGAAATTTGGTCCGAAAACCTTCGAGCAAGCGGCTGGCTTCCTTCGTATCCGTAATGCCGTAAACCCGCTTGATAACTCGTCTGTCCACCCAGAACGCTACAATATTGTGGCACAAATGGCGAAAGATACAGGCGTAGAAGTGGCGCAGTTACTTAATTCTCCCGACATTTCTCGCAAAATTGCGCTCAAAAATTACATCACCGAAGAAGTCGGCGAGCCGACCTTGCGCGATATTGTCAAGGAATTGGAAAAGCCCGGACGCGACCCGCGAGCGGAATTTCGCTACGCCGAGTTTCAAAGCGGCATCAGCGAAATTCAGCATTTGACGGTCGGAATGCACTTGGAAGGAGTGATTACGAATGTGACGAACTTCGGCGCGTTTGTGGATGTGGGTGTGCATCAGGACGGCTTAATTCACATTTCACAGCTTGCAGACCGCTTTATTACTCATCCGACGGACGTGGTGAAGGTGGGGCAAATCGTGAAAGTGCGTGTTGTGGAAGTAAATGTTGCCTTAAAGCGCGTAAGTTTATCCATGAAGAATGAAGCGCATAAAGCAAATAATCATGCGCCTAACAACGACAAACAACCGTCGCGTCCAGCCGTGAAAAGTTCTCCAAACGACATAATTTCTCAACTTGAACAACTCAAACAAAAATTTGCAAAGTAATGAAAAACTACTCCCGAATCTTCCTCGTGATTGTGCTTGCAATCAGCTTTAATGCTAGCTTTTCTGCCTGTTCCAAAAAAGAAGAAGCGCGAAATAGCACAACGCAAAACACGCCAGAAAGCGCGGAAAATCTTGCTTCTGTGCCTGTTCGCCTTGACTCTACCACGTACTTGTACGAAGGCACGGTTGGTGATAAACTCCGCGTGAATGCGCAGTTTGCAATCACAAATGGTAGGCTGGATGGAACGTATCGGTATCACACGGGTTCGTGCGCCTTGAGCCTGCGAGGTAGTGTTCAAGCCGATAACACGGTGCAAATCACCGAGCGTGATGACTTGAGTAGAGGCGGTTGGGAGAAGGATTCTAATGAAACGGTTTCGGGGCGATTGTTCGGCAAACTCGACCCCGAAAAGGGCATCATTACTGGTACGTGGACGAGTAAGGACGGGAAAAAGTCGTTCCCCTTTAGTTTGCGAGCCGTCGCACCGTTTATCATGCTGAAGCATTCAAAGCTGGATGCTTCCGTGCATTATCCCGCCTTTGCCGCACCAGAGCTTGCTGCGCTCAAAGATACACTCGCACAGCTTTCGGAGAAAAAATATCAAAGTTCGGTCGCTTCGATTGATACTATGCGCAAAGAATATGCGCAGGAAGAATCAATGAAGGATCGGATGGATATGCTGAGTGAGCATTCTCAGGTAACAGTCGTCTATATCGCACCAAATATTGTTTCGTTGCTGTGGATGTACGATTCCTACGGTGGGGGAGCGCACGGAAACTATGGCTACGAAGGAATGACGTGGAAACTGGAAAGTGGTGCTGTTAAACGCTGCAAACTGACCGATATTTTCCGCGCTGATACAGATTTTCGTGCGAAAATTTCTGATATTCTCGTTGCCGACCTCAAAAAACAACAAGCATCGTTAGTCGTTGAGGGCGGTATTTCGAGTTTCGTGGATGATTTAGTCAAGGAAAATCTCACCTTTACCGTGCATCCTTCCGGCATAACATTTCACTTTGCACCGTATGCTGTTGCTTCATATGCGGAATCATCATTTGAAACGCACATCACGTGGAAGTCGCTTCAAGACTATCTCCGCAGCGATTTTCCGTTGCCGCTTGTGAAAAAAATGTAATGTTTTTATCCCTGAAAATCTGTTATCCACCACATTTTGTGTAACTTTTTTACATTTTTTACGCTTACTATGGGAAAGAAGTGATAGACTGAACAAATCATGGAGAACGACAATCCGCAGTGTCTCTTGTTTCGTATTGGTTGGTATCACGTTTTTCTATCATATTTACTGAGTGTTAGTATGCACGGAATCATTCATTTCGAGTTAAAAAAGTTCGTCGAGCAAAACTATGGTGGCTTTGAAACATGGGAAAAACTCATGGACGGCGCGGGTTTGCAAGACCACACCTATACGCCAAGTGCCGCGTATCCTGATGAACATTTAGGAAAATTGCTCACGGTTGCGTCATCAGTAACGGGCAAAAGTATTGACCAGCTTCAGCGCGAGTTTGGCGAATTTATGGTGCCAGATTTGGTGAGGACGTATGCTGTCTATATCCGCAAAGAGTGGAATTTACTGGATTTTCTGGAGAATATTGAGGAAACCATTCATGGAACAGTGCGCCGCCAGAATCCAGGTGCTGCGCCGCCAAAGCTCGCTATTTCGCGTGTCGGTCCCGAAGAAGTTGTGATTGAATACAGCTCTGAACGCCGTATGTTTGGTGTGCTGCACGGAATTTTGAATGGCGTGATTAAGCATTACAAAGCAAATGTTCAGGTGAAAGAATTGCAGCAGCAGCCAGTGTATAAGCTGAGTGTTCGGATGAACTAAAGCTATTTGAATACACAAAAATATATCCGCAAAAAAGCATCCTTCATGTTGTTTTGCGGATTTTTTATTGAATGTCTGTGGAAAAACACGTATCTTGTATTTGTGCGCCATTTCAGGCATTTTCTTTGTTTTTCTCACCATTGAATATTCACCATGAAAACACATCGCGTATTGCTTTTGCTTGCTTGCTTTGCTCTTCTGCTCCAATCATGTATTGAAACGCCCAGCAACGGAAATGGAACGCTTGTACCCCGCATCGTTTCTAATCTCCGCCCTGATTCACTCTCCTACATCTACTACTCCTTTGATTCCGATACGACCATTGCCGCAAGCCTCGCTGCGACTGATGTGTGGGATATTCGCTTGCCGCATTTAAGCCCATCTTCCCGTGCTGTGGATGTGATGCTCAATTCTGGCAATCTCAACCCGAATGGAAAAACGCTCGGCGTTGTAATAGATTCTACCTTCGACCTTCTCAGCACTGCACCTGTTGATGCGGCTTTCCGCCAAGAAGATACAACGTCCTCGAAGCGTATTATTTCGATTGATTTATTTGGCAAGGGAATGTTCAATTACAATTCTGCAAGCCGCACCATTACGCCAAACCCACAGAAAACCTTAGTTGTGAAGACGCGGACAGGTCTCTACGTGAAAGTGCAGTTTGTGAATTTGTACAAAGATGCCGTTGCGAATCCAACCATGCTCACGCCGCTTGGCTACTATCGTTTGCGGTATGTGAAGAGCATGACGCGGCAAATTCGGTAAATTTTTTTAGGCTCATTATCTGTACACCCTGCGCCATTTCTCATTGCCAAAGGTATTCTATTATGGACATCCACCTTCAATACCTCACCGATGCTGATGTTCCTGATTTTACCGCCCTTCTCGCCGTTTTTGCGGAAGTATTCGAGTGGGAACATCCTACATTGCCACGCGCTGCTCATTTACAAAAAGTGCTTGGTGATAGCACGTTTATTGCGCTTGTCGCAAAAGTGGAAAGCGTGATAATTGGCGGTCTGACGGCTCATATTTTAAACCGATACGATACGGAAAAACCTTCCGCCTACATTTATGATATTGCCATTTTGCCTGCTTTTCAGCGACAAGGAATCGGTACTCTCTTGATACAAAAACTGCATGATTACTGCCGAGAGAACGGTTTTAGCGAGATGTTTGTACAAGCAGAAACAGATGATACGCAGGCGGTGAATTTTTACCAAAAAACCGAAATCACCACCCAAATACAGGCAGTGCATTTTACCTACTCTTTTGACAAAGAACTTTTCTAAAATTGTACGAAAATCCTGTATATTTGCAGCGTTTCATGTTCGACATCTGAGACCGATTGCCCGTTATCTCGGCGCAGAAGTGCCGAAAGAAGTGCTGATTTGGCAAGACCCCGTTCCTGCGGCTGATTACACAACGATTGACGCAAGCGATGTTGCTGCGCTCAAGGCGAAAATCCTTGCTTCGGGCTTGTCGGTTGCAGAGCTTGTTTCTACGGCGTGGGCTTCGACATTTCGCGGTTCGGACAAGCGCGGTGGTGCAAATGGCGCACGGGTACGCCTTGCACCGCAGAAATTCTGGCAAGTGAACAATCCGCTGCAGTTAGCGAAAGTGTTGGATGCGTTGGAGACAATTCAGAAAGAGTTCAACGGCGCGGCATCCGAAAACGGTAGCGGCAAGAAGGTTTCGCTTGCGGACATTATCGTTTTGGGCGGTTCCGCGGCGGTGGAAAAAGCTGCGAACAATGCTGGTGTGAGCGTTACTGTTCCCTTCACCGCAGGGCGCACGGATGCTTCCGAGCAGCATACCGACGTGGAATCATTTGCTGTGTTGGAGCCAATAGCCGACGATTTCCGCAACTACATGAAGAAAAAATATACCACGTCTGCTGAGGAAATGCTTGTTGATAAAGCACAGTTGCTTACGCTCACCGCACCCTGAATGCAAACTTTGACGGCAGCAAACACGGCGTATTTACAACAAAGTCCGAAACGCTCTCGAACGACTTTTTTGTGAATCTGCTGGATTTGACCACAACATGGAAAGCCACCGACGCGCATCAAGGCACGTTTGAAGGTACAGACCGCGTGAGCGGCGCAGCAAAATGGACAGCAACCCGCGTGGATTTGATTTTCGGTTTAAACTCCGAACTCCGCGCCCTTGCTGAGGTGTACGGCTGCAACGACGCGCAAGAACAGTTTGTGCATGATTTCGTAGCTGCGTGGACGAAGGTGATGAATCTTGACCGATTTGATGTAGCGGCGTAATTTTTTTTAGAAATACGAAAGCCCTGTATGCTTGATAAAATCTTGTGTGCAGGGCTATTTTGTTTTTATTTGAAAAATATTTATTCGTGATGTTACAAGACCTCTTCTCGAAATTTTTTTGCTCATTTTGTCAAATGAAAACAGCCATCAACATCAAAACAAGCGATTGGTATGCGATTATTTCCCAGCTACAAAGCATGGGCTGGAAAGCAACTCGACAATATGAAGGTTTCGATGCTGGAATTGATTACGATTCGTGTGTTCTGAAAAAAGGCAGCGAGCGTATTCATTGTACCTGGGATAACTGGACAGAAGGAGAGCTTCGATGTTCAGATGAGGTATTGCAAGAACTACGCATGATATTTCACCGCGATTTTGAATGCACATAACACTATACTTTCACATACCTGAAAAGCATAAACGTCCTGTATGCTTGATTAAATCTTGTATCTAGCGATTTTGTTTTGGAGAAGCAATGAAAATTACAACAAAACTTTCGTATATTTATGGATTGATGGCAATGCCATAGCACTCTATTTCTAAACAATATACAGGAGTTCGATATGAACAATACACGAAAAGCAGCACTGGGGCTATCGCTATCCGTGATAACAGGCACGTTGATTACCGTATTTTTAATGAGAAATATCTTTGCGATTCCACGTGGCACCCATGAAGGTGGCGTAATTGCTGCAAGCGGAATAGCGATAATTCTTGCTTCTATGGGAATCGTGAGCTTTGGTATCGCAAAAATATTCCCAAGCAAAGAAAGCATTTCGCATTGAGTTGATTTTTAGTTCAACCTCCGAACTTTGCCGCCCTTGACCACACCAGAGGCAATCTCTTTTCCACACAGCAAGGTTTTACGCATGATGCAGAGCCAAAGTATTCTTCCAGCTCGTATTCTGATTGTTGATGATGTACCCGAAAATTTGCAAGTACTCCGTACGCGTCTTCGTTTGAGGAAATTTGACGTGGTAGAAGCAACAGGCGGACAAGAGGCTCTCGAACAAGCAATGACGCACCTTCCCGACCTTATTCTTTTGGATGTGCAGATGCCCGAAATGGATGGATTCGAGGTGTGTCGGCACTTGAAAGCACACGAGCAAACACGCGCTATTCCTATTATCTTCATCACTGGACGCGGCGATACCGACGACCTTGTGAATGGCTTCAAAGCTGGCGCGGTGGACTATGTTATCAAGCCCTTTAATTCTGCCGAGCTGCTGACGCGGGTTCAAACACATTTAGATTTGAAATTTGCCCGCGACGCGCTCAAACTAAAAAATGCAGAATTAGAAAAGCTCAATAAAGAAAAAAGCGAGTTTTTGGGCATTGCCGCACACGACCTCAAAAACCCGCTTGCAAGCGTCCGTTGGCTAACAGATATGCTGAAAACAGGCTTGCGCTCTGGCTCAATGACCGCAGAAAAATCTGGCGAAACGCTTGATAAAATCTCGCTTTCGGTTGAGAGAATGTTTCGCTTAGTCAAAACATTATTAGATGCAAATGCTGTGGAAGAAGCAAGCACCGATGCGCCGTTGGAGAAAGTTAATCTTGTTTTTGCCGTTGCCGATGTTTTGGCGCAGTATGACGAAATCGCAGAACGCAAGCAGATTGTTGTGGAATTTCAGAATGCCGCGCAGAACGCAATGGTGCTGATACATGGGGAAATTTTACAGCAAATTATTGATAATCTCGTCTCCAATGCTCTGAAATACTCGCCGTTGGGGAAATCAGTCGTTGTGCATATTTGGAACGAAGCATCGAAAGAAAATCCTGAAACACCAGCAACAGTCAGCTTTTCCATCCGCGACGACGGCGAGGGCATTGGCGAAGAAGAGCAGCACAAGCTCTTTCAAAAATTCACAACGCTCTCGGCAAAACCCACTGCCAACGAGGATTCATCAGGCTTGGGGCTGTTTATTGTGAAAAAACTTACCGAAGCTGCTGGCGGGACTATTTCGTGTGAAAGCACCAAGCATCACGGCGCAACCTTTACCGTGCGCTTTCCTGTTGTGCAGCGTGAAGTGGTGCGCTTCGCAGAGGATATTTTTTGAAAAGAGACAATTATTTTTGCTTAGTTTGTGAGCAAAATATGCACTTCCCCGTGCTTGTTTTCAACTACATAGAGGGCATTACCTTTGTTTTCTCGCGTAAAGAATGTTTTTTCAAAAAGGTTCGTATTGACCAAAATTGTAGAAGAACGCACTTGCAAAAAGCGTAATTGCGGTTCGGTAATAAAAAGATTTGTTATGCCTTTTGTTGTTGTTATATCTACATCTCTGAACATTCCTTGTATTTGAAGCGATGTCTCATTGCTGCGTACAATCACTTTTGCAGACTGCGGAATAAGAATATTGTGTGTATTGGTTTCGGTAAGCGTTGCAATTCCTATTGTCCAGAGCCTTGGACGAGCGGCTGCTCTGATGCAGAGGGTATCACCAACCTGTTTGGGTAAAATGTTATATGGCGGACGTTCGGTACGGTTCGACCAGCCCCATACATTGCCATTGAGCTTTGTTGTTACACTTGTCTCAACGTATTGCTCTTTCCATGGCGTAAGCGTAATTGCTCCTTCTAACTCAATAACGACTACGGGCACTTGCATTGGTGCGGATGTGTGCCGAGATGTGTATGTGTCTTGTGCATTGGCGGATATAGTTTCGGCACAGCAAAGAATCGCACAATAAAAAATTGCACAAATAACGTGAATGAGCTTTTTGAAGACGGGTATTGATAAAGTTTTCACAGTATATTTTTGAATAATAAAAAAATGTTATTACATAATACTATGTAATACGAGGTATAAGGACGCAAGTTTTGATATAATTTCCGATGCTTGACTCAAAATAATTTTTTATCCTTCGCTTGTTTTTAAGATTGTTTTGACGATGCGATATGCGATTTTTGTGATGAGCATATACAGCAAGCCGCATACCAGCAAGCCTAAGGGTATAAACCAAAAGCCCAATACATCACTATACGGTTCAGTCTGAATGATATAGCCAAAAGAAAATGTACCTTGCTCAGAGGCAAACAAACCTACATTTTTAGGAAAAATAATCTTTGTGCAGACCATTGTTGCAAGGAAAAAGAGGAGTGTGTATAAAATACTCATCACTAGTACAAGCAGGGACTGAAGACGACTTCCGCCAATCATGTAGTACAAACTTTTTGCTATAATTGATGGATTGAATGAGTGCGCCGCCTGCTCGAATAGCTTTGTTCCGACAAGTGGATGCAGATATATTTCTGGATGTCCCAGTTTTTGTGCGGCATTCAGGACTTTTTCGGCTTCACTAGATGCGGTATCGCGCTGGACACTTTCCCAAATATGGCTTTGGATTTCTAGCAGAATTTCTTCACGTTGCAAGAGCGGCAAAGGCTCTAATACTCGCTCAATACGAGATTGATATTCTTTCCAAATGCGTTTAGCAAGGTGGTCGCTGAGAAATGGTGTGCCCAAAGAAGATATAGAAAAGGAAAATGGTTGCATTGTTGAAAGGAAAAAGTGTGTAGTGTGTTGTGTCTAAAGATGCTAAGGAACGCTCGAAAAATAAGTGGATGCCTTGCCTTCGACAAGCTCAGGCTGAAGACCTCGTTAATTCTCATGCTGAGTTTGTCGAAGCATTCATTTGTTTTTGAAGCATTCCTAAAATAATATTTAACAAATATATCCGTAGTTTTATAGCGATAGCTTTTGAATCGCAATACTCATCGTGAGCCATTCTTGCTTCATTGTTTCGAGTGCTTTTTTGCCAAGCGGACTAATGGTGTAGTATTTACGTGGTATCCCTACGCCCATTGTTCGCCACTGCGACGAAATCAAGCCATCTTTCTGCATCCTATTCAAAAGCGGATACAGTGTTCCTTCCGACACATTTGCCATCAGAATTGTTTTAACATTTTCAATCAATTCGTAACCATAGTACTCTTTTTTCTGCATAAAAAGCAATAAAAGTAATTCCAATGAACCCTTGCGTACCTGAGAAGACCATTTCTCAAGATACAGTGAAAGACTTGTTTCTTGTATTTCTTCGGATTGTTGAGGGGATGTTGTGTTAGGCATAATGCGTTGCTATAAAAGAATGAAGCTATCTGATGTAGTTATACTATGTATAGCATAGTAAAGTTTCAAAAAATGTTGAATGGCTATAAAAAAATCGCACGAACAATAATATGGCGGTTTTGCCGACGGGCTTTTTTGTGCATTGATTTCTCTCCGAGATTTGTGTAGTTTTGAGATGATGAACATTTTCCCAAATAGATGTGAACAAATTTCAAGACACGCCACACCTTCACGTGAATAACACTATGCGCCTTCATTTTCCATTTCATTTTTCGCTTCATTTTCCACATTATACCGTTTCGTTTGTTATTTTGGGCAGCCTCATTCTGCTCTGGAACGGCTGTTTTACGCCCATTACCGAGCCGCCCGACCTGCCCTACGACGAGCGCGTCGTCATTCGGGCAATTCTCATGGTAGGCGAGCCAATGAACGAAATCCAGATTTCGCGCACTCTTCCGCCTTTAGATACGTTTTCATATCGAAAAATTTTTATTGAAAATGCCAAAGCCAGCATCACGGTGGATGGGCAAGTCTTGCCGCTCGAATTATACACCAGAAACACGACGGGAACAGCAATCGTGCGGAGTTTGTACCGTGTGCCGAATATGCGCACTCAGCCCGGAAAGCTCTACACGCTGAACGTGGAATGGCAAAGTCCCACAACAGGGCGGACGCTCAGAGCAAGCGCAGAAACACGCACACCATCAGCACCGCTTGTGGATTCTGCCCGCGTCATTGCTGCCTTCAGGACAAATACAACGACAATGCGCGTGGATACAATTTTTGCCAGTGAAGCATTCGTCCAAGCCAGAGCGCAAGAATCTATGCGTGTTGGGACGCTTTTGTTGAGTGGAGGGCAAGTTGTTTCCTCGCGTGGGTATGGCGATGCGAGTTTCATTCAAAGTAGCGCAAGCGTGAGCCTCCGCTCGAATGATTGGACACTCCCGCGTGAACTTTCCACCGCAACAGTGCAGCTCTTGAGCGGATTCCTGCAAAGCCGCGTCGTTGTTGAAACTTACGATACCGATTACAACAAATACTTCCAAACCCGCAACCGAAGCGGGCAGCCAAGCCCCTTAAATCCAGGCGGTCCAAACATTGATTGGAACGTAAAAGGCGATGGAATCGGGATGTTTATTGGTGCGGCGCAATGGGTTCGCGTTGTGCCAGTGCGCAGAGTGCAGTAATTTTCTCAAACCTCAGTATTGATGAGCTTTTCAAGGCTTTTTTATGATAAATTTTTTCGCATTTTTTTCCATGAACAGGCAAGAGTGTCTGTTTGAGCAAAGCCAGCATTTATCAGTAGCGCAAACACTTTTGTTTGCGCAAAAAACAGCTTTGCTCCTCTTGTTCTCTGTAAATATTCTTCTGGCGCAAAACCCGCAAAGCACCACAGATGCTCGTCCCGTCGCAGGTATCGCCGCCACAAGCAAAGGCGTAAACGTGATTAGCGGAACAGTGAACGAGGCTGCTTCTGGCGAGGCGGTCATTGGCGTAAACGTGATGCTGTACAAAGAAGGATTGTCGAAAATATCAGGTTTGAAGCCACTTGCGGGTGCGCGAACAAACAAGTTTGGCTTTTTCGCCATTCCAAATGTAGAAGCGGGCGAGTACGATGTTGTTTGTCGTGGTATTGGCTACAAAGATTTTGTGAAGCAAGTAACGGTGCGCTCTCAAGAAGGTTCGGTGCGAGTGAATATTGCCTTGAAAAATCAAGCAGCAAAATCGGGAGAAGTGGTCGTGCAGGGGCGGCGTTCCAGCGAGGAATCAAGCTCGCCAAGCCGTATTAGTTCTATCGAAATGTCGCCAGAAATGATGAAAAAACTGCCCGCGCTGGGCGGCGAAGCGGATGTCTTTCGCGCTCTTATACTCATGCCGGGCGTGAAGGCTTCGAGCGAGGTTTCAAGCGGCTTGTACGTGCGTGGCGGCTCGCCCGACCAAAATTTGGTATTGTTGGATGGCGTTCCGATTTACAATCCCTCGCACTTAGGCGGGCTTCTGAGCGTTTTCAACAACGATGCCTTGCGCGATACAAAACTGCTGAAAGGCGCATTCCCAGCCGAATACGGCGGACGCTTGTCGAGCGTGATTGACTTGACCATGAAAGAAGGCACAAAAGAAAAATTCGCAGGCGACGGCGGTGTAAGCGTGATAAACTCTCGTCTTACGCTCGAAGGACCGATTGGCGAAAATGCAACGTTTATGCTTTCGGGACGACGCTTGTATCTCGACCTGATTTTTGCTGCCGTCAAAGGCTTGCTTCCCCCAAACATCGCATCAAATGTACCTTCGTACTACTTTTACGATTTGAATGCAAAGCTGAATTACAAACTTGGCGAAAACGACCGCTTGTATTTAAGCGGGTACTGGGGCTATGATTTGCTACAACCCTCGTCGTTTGGCGATATTCGCGTGGGCGTATCGTGGGGAAATGCGATTGGAAATTTGCGCTGGTCGCACATTGTTTCGCCAACCTTGTTTACGAATTTTTCCGTCGCGCTGACAAATTATGATTTTATCACCGACATTGGAAGCAAGGATCCACGCGGGAATGACGTGAATTTCCTCTCTGCATCGCTCCTCCGCGATTGGATTGTGAAAGCACACGCCGAATGGTTTGAAATTCCAGACCACGATGTGAAATTCGGCGTAGAATCTACCTTCCACCGCTTTCGCGGCGCAGTGGAGAGCGACGGACGCTTTAGCGCGGGCAATTTTACGCTGGATGCAACGGGCGGCTCAACGAATGAATCCGCCGAAATTGCAGGATTTGTGCAGGATGAGTGGAGCATAACGCCCTCGCTTACGGTAAATGCTGGGCTGCGCGGCGTTTGGTGGCAACAGGGAAATTACGCTTTCCTTGAACCCCGCTTGGCTGCTACGTTTGCGGCGAGCGAAGACGTTACGGTGAAAGCTGCCGTTGCGCAATCAAACCAGTTTGTTCATTTAATTATTCGCAATGATATTGGTGTGCCGAGCGATGTCTGGTTTCCCTCCACAGAGCGCGTAAAACCTGCTTCTGGCACACAATACGTGCTGGGCGTGGAAGGGCAATTTGCAGAAAAAGAATGGACGGCAAGCGTGGAAGGCTACTACAAATCCACCAGAAATGTGTATGAGTTCAAGGATGAAGCCACCTTCAGCCTTCTCGCGCCAGTGGATGACCAATTTACCGCAGGGACAGGCGAGGCATATGGCGTGGAATTTTTCTTACGTCGCAATTTTGGACAACTCACGGGATGGCTTGGATACACGCTTTCGTGGGCATGGCGCACTTTTCCCGACCTCAATTTTGGCAAGCCTTTCGCACCACGTTTCGACCGTAGGCATGATATTTCCGTCGTTCTTAGCTACAAGCTGGATGAGAGGTGGGAACTGGGCGCGACGTGGGTCTATCAAACAGGACAAGCCTACACCATGCCTGCGGCGCAGTTCGATTTCGTCGTTCTCACCAACGGCAAAAGCCCGCTCGGAACGCCCGCACCCCGCTTCCTTTCTACCGAGCGCAATGCGTTTCGTTTGCCCGCTTTTCACAAACTCGACCTCACGGCAAGTTACAATTTCGAGTGGCTGGGGCTGCCATTTACTGCGGCGTTCAGTGTCTATAATGCCTACAACCGCGCAAATCCGTTCTTTTGGCAAATTCAATACGAGTCAATTCCCGCAAACACTCCGCCGCCGCCTGTGCGTGTGCCGTTTGTGAATCAAGTCGCGCTGTTTCCTATTTTGCCGTCGTTTGGGATTGGGGTGAAATTTTAACAGAGATGTCGTGCATCGGCTTTGCTCTTAAAATGCTTCGGTGAACGACACGTAGGGAAACAGCGTTTGCGTGGCAAAGCCATAGCCAACGTCAATGCGAAGATTGATGCGCTCTTCTGGCACAAGAGCAAAACGCAAACCCGCACCAATACTTGGTTTTATGGTGCTAAAATCGAACGTGGCAAGCGATGAAGCGGTATTGCCCGCGCCCGCAAAGACCACGCCGCCAAACCGCCAGTAAATCGGAAAACGGTACTCCGCTTGCGCATGAGCAATCATGTTATCGCGGAAACGTCCGCCAAAATAGCCGCGTCCGAGCGCGATTCCACTGATGTTTTGCCCCAGCATTGCCATGCGAAAAAAGGGCATATTTCCCCATGTAATATCAGAATAAAACTGCATCGCAAGTGTATGTGCAAACCCATTGTCTTCGGGCGTTGGGGTGTTGAATGTCCAGTATTTATGCACGTCGAGCGTGGTTCGCCATGCTTCAAAATTGCTGCCGAGAATGCGCAAGTATGGCAATAGACGAAAATCCGCATACTCGCCCATGCGTGCTGCCACAGCAACATCGCGGGTGTCGTAATTAATTGCCAAGCCTAAGCCCGCCAGCAAGCCGCCGTTGCGTCCTTGAATAGAATCTACGCCGCTTTTGTCCAGCAAGCCGCCGTCTTTGCGTTCAATAACATTTTGATAGTCAAAATCAAAGCGTACACCAGCATTGATGCCGTTTCTAATGCCTTTTCCATTGACACTAAACCACAAGCTACCAATCGCAGCAGCGCGGAAAATCGTGAACGCCTCGCGGTTTGTTTCGGGAAGTTTATTGCCGATGCCGTAGAAAAAATCAGGATAGCGCGAAACTTCAAACTGCCCGAAAAGCCTGATATTTTCTCGGTTGAAGTACAATTCTGGCAAAATGCTCACCACGAATTGATTGCGCAAGGTGTACTGCAACCCGCCAAAAATCTGGTTCAAGCGGCTCGTGGAATCGCCATCGGGCTGACCAAAATAATGCAATCCGCCAACAACGAGGGAAAACGAGGTTTCGGGTGCATAGCCAGGAACAGGTAAAACACGCCAACCAATGCGCAAGGGCTTTGTTTGTGCGGTGTCTGGCGAAGTTGCTTCTTGTGCAGATGCGTGGAAAAATGCTGCTTGGAGCATGAATACTTGGAGTGCGGCACAAATGAAAAGAAATCGAAAACGAAACATGAATATTGAGTTTTGTGCAAAGAAAAACTGATAGACAAAGGTTGAGTGAGCCTTGAATTTACGTGTTTTTTTACCAACGAAAGAGAACAAACTCAGCACTGAAGCCAGGTCCAAGTGCCATCATTACACCAAAATCGCCATTTGCCTCGTTAGTGCGGCAGTACTCCTGCAAAGCAAACAAGACAGAAACACTCGACATATTCCCATGCCCGCGAAGCACGGTGTATGCGGCTTCCAGCTCTTTTTGCGGTATTCCAAGTGCTGTGTGATACGCATTCAACACCTTCGCGCCGCCCGCATGAACCACAAAACGCCGTATCTGCTCGCGTTCCAGCCCCCATGCTGCACAGGCTTCTTGCAAACGCTGCGGCAAATGCTCGGCAATAAAGGTCGGAATATCCCGCGAGAAGCGCACTTTTAAGCCGCTTTCGAGAATATCCCAGCCCATAATATCTTCCGAATCATCAAACAAAAAACTATACGAATTCAGGATAGCTGGCGGATTGGTTGGTTGGCTTCTCGACTCTTGTGCGCTCTTACCTTCATCCCTCATCCCTCTTCCTTCATCCTTCAAAATCGCTGCTGCTGCGCCATCGGCAAAGAGGCTGGATGCGACGATATTTGATTTGGTAATGTCATTGCGCTGAAAGGTGAGGCTACAGAGTTCAACTGCAACCATGAGCAAATACGTGTTTGGCGGAAGGACTGAACAAAGCTCCGCCGCCCGCGCCAAACCTGCTACGCCGCCCGCGCAGCCAAGTCCCCAAATGGGCAAGCGGCGCGTGGTGTGGGAAAGTTTGAGGCGTTGAATGAGCTTTGCATCAAGGCTTGGCGTGGAAATGCCCGTTGTGGAGACCACGACGACCATGCCAATATCGCTTGCCTGCAAGCCCGCATTACGCATAGCTTCCGCCGCTGCCTGAAAGCATAGCTCTGATGCGGTCTCCACATATGCCGCGCTTGATTCCACAAAACTCACCTGCTTTTTGAACCATTCGAGCGGTTTGGAAAAATAGCGCGATTGAATTTGCGTGTTTTCAAAAACAGGCAAAAGCCGCTCTAAGCCGCGATATTCCTTGCTAAAAAGGGCATAGACTAAGTTTTTTACGTCTGCTTGCTGTACTTTATGCGGTGGAAGCGCAGTGCCGAGACCGACGATATTTGCTTGATACGGAAATGCTGGAGGGTGCATGAAATCTAGTGTTAGTGGCATGGAATTGGTAGTATTCTTACTTCTCAAACGCATCAAGAGCAGACGACGCGTCTCTTTCAGGTGTTTCGCAGGTATTCCGAAAGGCAAGCTGCGACAAGCGTTTGCGTTGATTGCTCGTCCAGTCAATGCGCGGACGGTCGCGTTTTTCGGGTGTGTAGCCGATGCGGTACATTGCCATAAGCTCCATATCGTCAGGCACTTTTAGTAATTGCTTAATTTCTTGCCATGCTTCGGGAATTTCCATTGGCGTAGAAATAAACTGAATGCCCATGCCGAGTGCGCCCGTTGTCAGCCACACATTTTCGATTGCCATACCGAGCGACAAGACGCAGTAAAAGCCCGAAAGTTCGCCCGGAATGTACTCATCCTTTTTGAGCAATGCCGCCAAAATAAGCGGACTCGCGCTCACGAGCTTGGTGTTGTCCGAACCCAGTAATTTCGGCACTCCCAGCCCACGCATGACCTTCAATGCCGTATCGCTGAAAATTTGCTTGACAAAAGGACGGAGCGGTGCGGGGAGTTGGTCAATCAAAATACCATCGCGGCGTTCTTCCATCTCTTTTTCGTCGAAACGAAAGTATTTTTTATAGCGTGAAAAAAACTTACCTTCGTCAATCAGTTGCGTCATGCACTCGCCGCCGAGTTCGGCGATGCGGGTGCGAATTTTTTCATCGTCAATCAAGATAAATCGCCACGGCTGGGAATTGAAGTGGCTGGGAGCGCGTCCTGCTGCCTCCACAAGCAAGCGTTGATGCTCTAGGGAAACGGGGTCGGGCTTGAAATAACCATTGGTGGTGCGGCGTGTACGGATTGCTTCGAGAAGGTTCATTGGTGGTGAGTTGGGGTGGTGGAAAGGAGCTTGGCAAATGGCTGCTTAAAAAATCTGTGAAATATCAAGCGTAAAGCCTGAAAGCTGCGTGGAATCTAGCGTTCCGGTCTCAACGGCGTAGGAATGCAAATCATACACTGTGCCAGCGAGCAAGTATAATTCAACCGTCGCGCTTCTGGGGTCAATTATCCAATACTCTGGCACACCCAAACGCTCGTACAAATGCAGCTTTTGCGAACGGTCGCGCTTAATGGAACTTGGCGAAAGAATCTCCACAACAAGGTTTGGTGCGCCCATGATGCCATCGTCGGTGATGATATTCGCATTTTCATTCGCAATGAAAAGCAAATCTGGTTGCGGCACGTTTTCATCGTCCACATACACATCGACGGGAGCGCATAAAACCTCGCCACGTTTATTTTCAAAAGCATAATTCGCAAGAAGACGAAATAATTTTGCTTGAATCATCTGATGACGCGGGGAGGGAGAAGATTTTTTCACAAGTTCACCGTTAATGAGTTCGTACCAAAAATTATCATCCACGTCGAGTGCTTTATAGTCGGCGTAGGTAGAGCGTTTTAAGGCAATGGGTGGGTCAATCAAGGTGGCGGTCATTGGTGCTTGGAGTGAGTGAACAAACCGTTGTTGATGCAGGTAAGTTATTGAATTTTTCGGTGTTTTCAAATTCTTTTCCGTGCTTGCAAGAGCGCATGAAATCTTGCTTGCAGGATAATTATTTGTGATGAGGGTTTCGTAAAAATTAAGCATTCAGAATCAGTAGTGGCACAGACATTCTTGTCTGTGTTTGTCGCCTGAACCTAGCACCAATACTCACAGACAAGAATGTCTGTGCCACTAAGGCTATTTTTACCATTTACTCACTAAGATTTTTACCATTTACTCACTAAGATTTTTACCATTCTCTAATATTTCAGCAAACTCGCATCGCGGTACATATTGAACTGCAACCATTCTTCAAAGTCGTATTTGCTGAAGACTTTTGCTTTGTCCAAATACGAGCGCGAAAGCTCGGTTTTACCAGCGTTGTAGTGGATTGTGGCAATGCGATAATAGCTCCATGGCATTGTCCAGCGTTCTGTTTCTGCTTCGCATTCTACCGCTTTCAGGTAGAAAGGAATCGCCTCAGTGCCGCGCCGTTCCTCGCGGAGAGCCTCGCCTAGATTATATGCGGCTTCCGAGCGTAGTTCCTTTGAAAGGGCGGTGTTTTCTACGAGCGGACGCAAAAGCTGTTCTGCTTCTTGAAAGCGCGATGATTCCACGCAGTTGATTCCCTTCAAAAGCTGTATGTGTGCGGTACTGGGAGCTTCTTTCATATACTCTTTTGCGCGGCGAATGGCAAATTTATCGTCTGGCTCGAAAGGCGGTAGCGCGGCGCATTTTGCATAGCCTTTCAGTGCTTCTGCGCGATTTCCCTCCATTTCGTAGCACAGCGACAACCGTAACAACGCCATTCCGCGAAAAGAACGCTCGTATTTTCCCTTGAAAAAGCGTTGGAATGAGGCTTTGGCGGCATCGAACTCGTTCAAACGGAAATGTGCTTCGGCAATGCGATAGTGTGAAAAAGCAGTGAAGGTGCGAAAGTTTGTGTCGGCATTTTGAAGGGCGCGGCGATAGTAGGGAAGCGCAGTTTGAGGCTTTCGGAGCAGCATATCCACGTTGCCGAGCGTGTAGAGAACGGGAATGTTATTGGGATATGACTGAATAAGGTCGGTTAAATACTTCAAACCCCGCGTGAAATCTCGGTTGTAGTAAATGTTTATCATTGCCAAAAACATTTTTGCATCGTTTCGCGCCCACGTAGAACGCTCTGCCGCTTGCTCAATCTCGCGCAAGCCCGATTCGCGGTCGCCTTTCAAACCCGCAAAGTTCGCGCCGTAGCGGGCTTCTTTCGGCAAAACACCAATGCCAAAATGAAACATCCCCAAACCCAAGTACGCATCGTATTCCTGAGGATTTTTCTTGATAACATCGGAAAGGTAATTGTAGCAAGAACGACCATCCAGCGTAGCTTTTACGAAATTTTCTGCACGAAAATTTGCCATTGAGCGAAAGCCATACACCGCGCCGACAACGGCTTGCGCAAAGGAATTCTGCGGGTTCTGGGCAAGATTTGTTTCCGCAACGGAAATTGCTTTGTCGCAGGAAGCCAGAAAGAGCTTGAAATCTGGCTCGCTGTAATCAAACAAGTATCGCCAAAGGTGAATTTGCGAGCGAAAAAAGTACCCAGCAGGCTCGGTAGGATATTTGCGAATGATGTCGTCGAAGGCTTGCGCGGCTTCGGTGTAGCGCATTCCATACATTGCGTCAATGCCAGTGTTGATGCGGTTCTTGAGGTATGGGTCGTAATCTTTTGCCTGAAGAGATGTGCAGGGTGCGCAAAAAAAGAAAATGCAGCAACATAAAACAATGATTATTCTCCATATATAACGCTGTGTTGCATTCAGAGAAAAGTAGAAAGATATTTTTTTCATGCCGAAAGTGTGTGGTGAATGCTTGAGTCGTACCGTACAGTCGTACCGTAATGTTGTATTTGTTCCTAAAGACGGGCAAAAATACGCAAAATTGCTGAGAAAATTGTGCAGTGTAGGGTAAAAACATTGTTGGAGAGCGCGAAAATGGTGATTGCCACTCATTTGTTGTCAAATTATTTTTTCTCACATCAAAAGTGCAGAAGTATTGCATAGCAGCATGAAACCTTGTAACTTCGTGCAATTATCGTGTTCAAACCACCGTGTTCAGTTTTGCTTATCTATCATTGCCCAAAACGCCATGAGCCTCCAAAATGCTTACGCACTTGAAATTTCCACCTCCGAACACAAAGGCATTGCCATTGTGAGCCTTGTGGGAGAAATTACCGCAGAAACCGCACCAATCCTTGAATCCGAAATATTGCCGCAAGCACGGCGTTTTCACCGCATCGTGCTGGATGTTTCGGGCGTTCACACGGTTTCCAGCATTGGTCTCCGCAAAATTCTCATGCTCTATCGTGCCGTAAAACTCCACGACGGACAAGTGCTGCTCGCGGGCATGAACGACGCTCTGCGCCGCGTGATGTGGGCTGCGGGCTTTTTGAATTATTTCATCATTGCCGAATCCCTTGAAATGGCTCTTGCAGCATATGAGTAGGGGAAAGGATGAAATTTGAAGGATGAAATATGAAATTTGAAGGATGAAATATGAAAAAAGAATAACGTGCTGAAAGCCGCACCATTGCTTGAAACACTTAGCACTCAACACTTACCACTCAACACTAAAAAAAATGCTCGACCACCGCATAGATTATTACCCGACGCATGAAATTCAGGGCTACAAATTTCGCATCGGTCGCCCGAACCCGCTTGGCGCGACGATTGTGCCGAATGGCGTAAATTTTTCTATCTTTTCCAGTGCCGCCACTGCCTGTACACTTGTGCTGTTCAATGAAGGCGAGGGTTTGCCGTTTGTGGAAATTCCTTTACCACCAGAGTTCAGGATTGGTCATGTGTTCACGGTATTGGTGTTTGATTTGGATGTAGAATCGCTGGAGTACGGTTTTCGCTTCGATGGTCCCGTCGAGCCGCACGATAGAGCCATTGGGCATCGTTTCGACCGCTCGAAAATTGTCAGCGACCCATATGGGAAATTGCTCACAGGACGCGAAGAATGGGGAACAGCGAGCTACGACGATGCGTACCCATTCCGCACACGGCTCATTTTCGAGGATTTCGATTGGGAAGGCGACAGACCACCTGGATTGCCGCTTGAAGACTTGATTATCTACGAAATGCACCTGCGCGGCTTCACCAAACATCCTTCGGCGGAATTGCATGAGGATGAGGCAGGTACATTTGCTGGAATGCGGCGTAAAATCCCGTACTTGAAGGAATTGGGTGTGAATTGCGTGGAACTTATGCCGATTTTTGAATTTGATGAATTAGAATTCCCGCGTGCGAACCCATTTACGGGGGAAAAACTGCTGAATTACTGGGGTTACAGCACGACAAACTTTTTCGCGCCGAAAGCGGGATTTGCTGCAACGGGCAAATTTGGAATGCAAGGCGATGAATTGAAAGCACTCGTGAAAGACTTGCACAAAGCTGGTATTGAGGTGATTTTGGACGTGGTTTACAATCACACTGCCGAAGGCGACCATCGCGGGCGGACGCTGAGTTTTCGTGGCATTGACAACAAAGTCTATTATATGCTTGCTCCCGACGGAACGTATTTTAACTTTTCGGGCTGCGGAAATACACTGAATTGTAATCATCCCGTTGTGCGGCAAATGGTTCGCGCATCGCTTCAATACTGGGTTTCGGAGTATCACATTGACGGGTTTCGCTTCGACCTTGCCTCCGTGCTTGGGCGCGACCAGAGCGGGCATCCTACCTCGAATCCACCGCTTTTGGAAGCACTTTCCTACGACCCAATTTTGGCAAACGTCAAACTCATTGCAGAGGCGTGGGACGCTGGTGGACTCTATCAAGTCGGCTCCTTTCCAGGCTACGGACGCTGGGCGGAATGGAATGGAAAATACCGCGACGATATGCGGAAATTTTTGAAAAGCGATGGCGGAATGGTCGGGAAAGTTGCGCTGCGTGTGCAGGGTTCGCCGGACTTGTACGAGTATCGGAGCAATTCAGCGAGCATCAATTTTATTACTTGCCACGACGGTTTTACGTTGAACGACATGGTTTCCTACAACCAAAAGCACAACGAAGCAAACGGCGAAAACAACAACGATGGCGCGAACGACAATTATTCATGGAACGGCGGCGTGGAAGGCGTAACTCAAGACCCCAGTATTATCGCGCTTCGAGAGAGACAAATGAAAAATGCCTTTGCCATGCTGCTCACCTCGCAAGGCGTACCGATGCTCTACATGGGCGATGAAATGAAGCGCACACAAGGTGGCAACAACAATGCTTACTGCCACGACACACCCATGAACTGGCTTGATTGGTCGCTCTTGGAGAAAAATGAAGGAATGTTCCATTTTGTGCGGCGGTGCATTGAGTTCCGCAAGGCGCATCCCGTCTTGCGAAACAAGCATCATTTCCAAAACAAAGATTATATGCGCTCTGGCAAGCCAGACATCACCTTTCACGGCACAAAAGCATGGCAGCCTGATTGGTCGGATGGAAGCCGCTCCATTGCATATATGCTTTGTGGAAAACACGCAAAGAACGGCTATTTAGCGGACAATGACGTGTATGTGGCAATGAATATGTTCTGGGAGCCGCTCTGGTTCGAGATTCCTGAGTTCGACGACGAGCGCGAATGGCATATTTTCTTGAACACAGGTGCCGACCCGTTATTGGATTCTTTTGAAGTTGGGCAAGAGCCAAAGCTCGAAAACCAGCATGGAATCTTGCTTGGAGCGCGTTCGATTGTGGTTTTGGTTGGGAAATAATTGCATTCCCAAAGGCTTTTTAATGACGCTCAACGCAAGATATTGTCTTGGATTGAGGGCATTTTTTTGAAAACTGCCCTTGAAAAGCAAAAGCCCTGTACGCAAGATATAATCTGGCGTACAGGGCTTTTTGGCACAGAGGCACATACCTTTTACAAGTCGTAAAACGGTTTGTACGCGCTATCGGTCAGCTCGACGGTCTGATACCGTTTTGACTGTATTTTGAATACTTTGATTTGAGCAAGGCAGCATGCTGCCTTGTTTCGGAGAATTGAAACTATTCATTTTACAATCGAAACG
>RDXM01000024.1 GCA_004292595.1 Candidatus Kapaibacterium sp.
CCAAAAACGGAAAATTACAGCCGCACCGAATGGCGCAAAAATGGTATTCCCATACGTGCTTCGCAAACCACACTGCTGGACACCAGCCGCCATGCGACCTTGCGGATTCCCGCCTTTTCGCTCGCGGATTCGGGCGTGTACGATTGCGTGATTACCAACGACCGTTTGGCGGGAATTGTTCTGACGAGTGCGCAAGTACAGGTGCTGGGACGGCTCGCCCTCGTCGCACCAGTGGCGGTACGCCTTCACGAGCCGCTTATGAACGAAGAAGATGTGCCGCTCCGTCCACGTTTTGCGTGGTCGGCGGTGCAGGGCGCGGACACGTATCGCTGTGAAATCGGCGCGGATGCTAGTTTTGCACAAATTATTTCCAGCGTCAGCATCTCACAAAGCGCATCAATCCTTGCTTCGGGCAGTGTCGTCGCAACGCCAGAAACCGCACCAGAGCTGTTTGCTCGCGCCTTTCCGTTGCAAAACGACCGTCGCTATGCGTGGCGTGTGAGGGCTGAAAACAGCGTGGGAACAAGCGCGTGGGCGGTGGGCGGCTTTACGACGGTTCCGTCGGACGCAGTGCTGACGATTGGCACATATGATTTTGGGCGGCTTGCACGGTTTGATTCCGCGCAGGGCGTGATTACGTTGCGCAACTTCGGCAGCAGCCCGCTCACGCTCGAAAGCGTCAGCGCGGACAATGCCGCTTTTGTGCTAGAAGAGGTGCGTCAAGGAACGGTGCTGCTTGCGGGCGGGGAAATGCACCTTGGCGTCAGCACAAAATCGCAAGCAGTAGGCAATGCTCGCGCTGGGATAACAGTGCGTTTCCGTGTGGGCTTGAGCAGCACAGTGCAAACGCGCCCAATGGCAAACCGCATCATGGCGCGGGTTCAGGCGGTAAAATTGCTAACGCCGGCGTTAGATACGGCGGTGGTTGGGCGGAGATTGCTGAATTCGCTGCGCTTGGTGAATCTGAGCGACGAGGTGCTAACGGTGCGCTCGGTGGCATTGCAAAATATGGTACAAGCGTATAGCTTACGTTCGGTGTCAAAAAATCTTGAATTGCAAGCGCAAGAAACCACGACGCTTCTTTTGGAAACGAAACCCGCCCAAGCAGGACGGATTGCCGAAGAAATGCTGCGGATTGAGACCGTGCGCGGCGATGAAGCGATTGTCGGGCGTGAGAACTACGACACCGTGCAGACCACTATCAGTAAATTCGCCAGAGAAGTACGCCGCGAAGACGTGTTTGTAAAAGCAGGCATAAAAACCTTGACCGACAGCATTGCTCCCGGCGGCTTGGTAACGCTTGAGCTATCGCTCACGCCACTCAACAACGCCAGCTATCTCGACATTACACGCCATTCCAATACTACGTTTGCAGGAACGCTTCGCTGGAATCCGCAAGTTCTGACGCTGGATGCAAGCGAAAAGACGATACGGCGTATTCGCACCACCGCAGCACAAACAATAGCTACAAGCGCAAACAGTC
Source organism: Candidatus Kapaibacterium sp. (assembly GCA_004292595.1). Taxonomy (GTDB): domain Bacteria; phylum Bacteroidota; class Ignavibacteria; order Kapaibacteriales; family UBA4661; genus PH2015. Next base: position 1,484 of record RDXM01000024.1, read on the forward strand.
AAGCGGCAGTGCTGGAGAGTTTTTCGATTCCCACCAGCAATTATGATTGGCGATTGGGCAAACTGCTCTTGCACGTGAAACTCCGCTCGGTTGCTGGCAACACGGACGTAACACCGCTTGTGCTGGAAAATCTGGAATGGGGAACTGGTACAGTGTTTATTGATACGCTAGAGAGTGGCTCGTTTACGTCGAAGCCCTGCGTGGCAGGCGGGAAGCGGCTTGTAACGAGTGCGAAGGCAACGCAGCTTGCGGTGATTGCGCCAAATCCTGCAAAGGACGAGGTAAGCATTGCCTACACGTTGCGCGAGGACAGTGCGGTGGAAATTGCGCTAGTGGATATGCACGGGAAGACCGCACAACTACTTGTTTCTGAGGAGCAAGCGGCAGGAGAGTACACCATCACGAAAGCCTTGAAGAATGTTCCAAGCGGGGCATATACGGTGCGGCTTTCGACGCAGAATGGTGTGGTGACGAAGCGCGTGAGCGTAGTGCGATCACGAAAGCCTTGAAGAATGTTCCAAGCGGGGCATATACGGTGCGGCTTTCGACGCAGAATGGTGTGGTGACGAAGCGCGTGAGCGTAGTGCGATAACGCATAGTGCGGTAGAACATGGATTGAAGACCAGATGTACCGCTTAGAAGGGGAAAAAGCCCGTTCTAGATAGGAGAGGACGGGCTTTTTTTTGTTTAAAATAGCGAGAAATCTATGCTGCAATATTTTCTCGGAAAGATATTTCGTACATCAGGATTTGATTTCTTTTCATCCTTTCTTTATGTTCTTTATGGGCTGTTGTTGTGCTTGTGGGGCAGTGTAGCCGCCTTCCCAGTATTCTGTGCCGTCTCTGCCGATGTAGCCCGACTTTCCATCAAATTCAACAATCGTAAAATCATCACGAAAATTATAGACTAAATCATACCGTAAAGGAATGACTTCTTTCCCTGTGCGGTCTATGAAGCCCCATTTCTCACCCAATCTCACCCCAGCATAGCCACCGAACCCGAAATATCTGACCTCATCATAACGCGGGGAAACAATTTCTTTTCTTGTGTAATCAATCAAACCCCATTTACCGCCGTACATTACACGGGCATAATCTGCGTAAAAGTTCTCAATCATATCATAGCGCGGGGAAAGAACTTCCTTGAAAGTTTTGTCAATAATACCCCATTTGCCATTTTCCTGCACCAACGCATAACCGTCAGTGAAATCAGAAACCATCTGATAGCGGGGGGAAAGAACTTCCTTGAATGTGCTATCCATGAATCCCCATTTATCGTTTGACACCACTCTTCCATAGCCGCCGAAGAAATAATCAATCTGGTCATAACGGGGGAAAAAAACTTCCTTGAATGTTCTGTCAATGAAGCCCCATTTACCACGTATCAACACACGAGCATAGCCACCGTCGTTATAGCTATACGCCATATCGTAGCGCGGAGAGAGAACTTCTTTGCCCGTTGTATCAATAAAACCCCATTGTCTATCTATTTTCACACGAGCATATCCATAGCTAAAATCATCTATTTCATCGTAACGGAAAGGAATCAATTTTTTTTCCGCACGGTCAATCAACCCCCATTTCTTATTCAACTGCACAGCTATCCATCCCTCCGATAGGAACTTCACCTCATCATAGCGCGGTGAGAAGACTTCCTTTCCCGTGCGGTCAATCAAGCCCCATTTGCCGCGCAATCGCACACGGGCGTAGCTGCCGTAGAAATATCGTACTTCGTCATAGCGAGGCGAAACCACCTCTTTTAGTGTGCTGTCAATAAGCCCGAATTGCTCTTCGGATTGTACAGGAGCGTAGCCGCCGTTGAACGGGAGAATCGCATCATAGCGCGGAATAATTACTGCTTTTCCAGTGCTGTCCGTTAAGCCCCATTTGCCATTGGCTTTCAAACGAAAATACCCAAAATAGAAGTCTTCCACCTCAAAATCATTACGCAGAGGTGATACTACTTCCTTGCCTGTTTTGTCCACGAAACCACTTTTACCGTTCATAACCACTTTCGCAAAGCCTTTCTCGAAGCTATACATCTTATCGTAACGAGGAGCAATAATTTCTTTCCCAGTGCTGTCAATACAGCCCCATTTCCCGTTGATATTCATCACAGCATAGCCCCCTTTATAGCCAAGAACCTCATCATAACGGGCAGCAACGATTTCTTTTCCTGCTGTATCAACAAAGCCCCATTTGCCCTTGGACTCCACAGGCGCAATGCCCTCCGAAAAGCTCCCGACATGCTCATAACGCGGAGGAATTACCTCTCTTTCCGTGCTGTCAATCAAACCCCATTTGCCGTTTACTTTCACGAGTGCATAATTCCCTTCAAATTCATGTACCTCAGTATAGCGTGGCCAGAGGAGTTCTTTTCCTGTTGTATCAACAAACGCCCATGTATCATCAGGCAACGATACCATTGCAGATCCCCGCTTAAACCGTCCTATCTGATTATAGCGCGGAGGAATCACTTCACGACCTGTGCGGTCAATAGCCCCCCATTTCCAGCCCGACTGCACACGAGCATATCCATCGGAGAAACGCTCAACAGCATCATATTTTGGGTGGACAAGAATACGCTTTTGTTTGTCGCAAAAGCCCCATTTTCCTGCTTTGTCGCGGTAGGGAATGAGGTCTTGAGCGGGCAGATTGTGTGCTGCCAGAAGCAGTGTGAGTGCGATGAAAAATTTCATTTCTTCCGTCCTTTCAGGGTCGTTGGGTGTTGGCTTGGGCGATAAGGTATCGTCCGTCACCCATTTGCTATTGTTCGTTATCGTGAGTAATTACGATATTCTTGGTGTGTCGCAAAGACAGGGATCCCCAGTGAGAGAATACAATTTTTTAATGCTTCCATCTCCAATGTTACCTTCTTTTGACTCCATCCGCCATCAGTATTCCGAACAACAAGCTGCCATTTATTACATTCAAAACAAACAGAAAGATGCGCTACCATTTCGCTGTTTTTACCATAAAAAACAATACCGTGATGCGGAATGAAACACTTTGTTTCTTTTACACGCCTTTTCTTATGGTTTCCTATTGTGGTCATATCCGGGAGGGGCGGCGGAATATCCTTCAGCCATGTTGTGAGCAAGGATTTGAACTGTTGCAAAGGAAGCCGCACACTTTGAACGGTATCATCAACAATGGTACTGTTATCCTTGGAGATAAGCCTACCGCGACTTTCTAAATCATAAAGATACACAACAGCGTCGGAAGTTTCTTTTGGGAGCAGTGCCGATTGCTGTGATGTCATTTTCATTCCCTGTGTTCTGGCTGTCATGGGAAAATACATAAAGCAGAGCAGTATTGCCCAAAAATGAGCTACGCAGTATCCTATATTTTTTTTCATTTTTTTTGTTCTTTCTTTCTTGTTAATTGTTGTTTTATTTGCGAATCGGTATAGCCGCCTTCCCAGTATTCCGTGCCGTCTGTACCGACGTAGCCATACTGCCCGTTCATAGTCACAAATGCATAGATACTACCTTGATAATGTTTGCTCCAAAAATAGATAGTATCATAGTGTGGCACAAGAACTTCCTTGCACGAACTGTCAACTAAGCCATACTTATTATTTATCGCTATGAGAGCAAAGCCGTCATCAAGTTCTCCGATAAAGTCATAGTGCGTATTGACAACATTCATGCTTTTTCGGTCAATCCATCCCCATTTCCCGCCATGAACCGATGACACAAGGTAAGGATTATTTTTGCCGCCCATATTCACTCTTGTAATAGTAGTGGTAAAATCAACTATCCCAACACGCCCAGTATAAAGCGGCGGAATAACCTCTTTCCCCGTACTATCTATCAAGCCGAACCTTCCCCCTGTAATTCTTCCTCCATATCGATCTTCATACTCACCACCAACATTTACCTCCGCAAACCCCGAATAAAAACTACTTATCCAATCGTAATGTGTTGAAAGAATAACGTTCCGTGTGCTGTCTATCAAGCACCATTGTCCGTTGTATAACACGACCGCATAGCGGCATTTCTGACACGGAAATATTCTCTCGTAACGCGGCGACAAAACTTCCTTCCCTGCTTGGTCAAGAAAGCCCCATTTACCAAACACTCGCACCGCAACGATACCGTTCTGAAAATGACTCACTTCCTCGTATTGTATCGGTATGACTTCCTTCCCTGAACGGTCAATAAAACCCCACTCACCGTTCATCTGCACCGCAGCGATCCCATTCTTAAAACTAATGATAGACTGATATTTGGGGGCGAGAATTTCTCGACCTGTACTATCAATCAATCCCCACACACCGTTGGCTTTCACGAGTGCAATTCCCTCGTGCAATGAGCCTATATCGTCATATATTGATTGAAGAATTTCTTTTCCGCTACGGTCAATCAACCTCCACCGACTATTATTTCGCGCCAGAATAAGGTTGGCGGAAAAGCAATAGACATCGTCAAAGCGCACCGCAACTATTTCTTTCCCTGTCGTATCAATTATGCCCCATTTCTCTCCGATATTTACTTTCAGATAGCTACCCGAATATTGTTCAATTCTGTCATAAAGCGGCGCAACGACCTCTTTTCCTATGCTATCAACAAGCCCCCATTTACCGCCGAATTTGACGTGTAAATACTTGTAGGAGAATGATGTGCCAGCAAATAAATTCTCAATATTGTCATAATGTGGCGAAATTACTTCTTGCCCTATTGTATTGATGAAACCCCATTTACCGCCGAAATTCACCCACATCTGACCATTTCCGAACTGCCGCACGTCCTGATAGCGCGGAGGAATGATTTCTTTGCCGTTACGGTCAATCAAGCACCATTTTCCAGCGAAATTCACCCACGCATAGCCATGACTGAAATTCCATACTTCCTCGTAACGCGGCGGCAAAACCTCTCTGAAAGTACGGTCAATCACGCCCCATTTTCCGCCGACTTTCACCCAAGCATACCCGTCAGATAACGTCTGCACCTCCTCATAGTGCGGAGATACCACTTCTTTTCCCGTTGAATCAATAAACCCTTCTTTGCCACCTTCCGCATACCCATGCCCATTATTCATATTACCACCGATATTCACTTGTGCATAGCCTTCGGAAAACCAACGAACTCCATCATAGCGCGGCGAAATACGGATACGCTTTTGTTTATCGCAAAAGCCCCATTTCCCTGCGTTGTCGCGGTAGGGTATGAGGTCTTGTGCAGTGAGCATTTGTGCTACGAAGAGCAGTATTAGTGTGATAAAAAATGTCATTGTTTTTATCTTTTTTACTGGTTATTTTTCTGTTGTGGGACTACGCTATCGTCTTCCCAATATTCGACAGCATCAATACTGATTTTTCCACGACGAGTACTAATTTGCATTAAAGCAAAACCATCTTCAAAAAAAACTAGACTATCATATTTTGGCGGCACTATCTCTTTGCCTGTACTATCGATAAAGCCCCATTTTCCTCCCTTGATAATTGCTTCATCGTCCGATAAAAAATACACCTTAGACTTTAGACATCAAGCAGAACGCAAGTTTAGAGCGTTCGCCAGCGCGAGCCATAGAACGACAATCTGCGCACCTTTTCGCCAGTGTCTGTGCATTTGCCAAGTTTGAGCGACTCAAAATCAAAGAACAAAAAAATCATTTTGCCATCAAAGGGCAGCTCTACATCAAGGCATTGCAAGCTGCGTTTGCTGAATTACGACGCTTACAAAAAGTGTCAGATAACGAACCCTGTCAGATAACGAACCCATTTTTGCCCAAGCGTAAGATATCTAAAATTGGTACGAATGTGGTATTGTTTTTTAGTACTGAAGGGGCTATTTTCGCTTACGAGCGTCTCTCTATCTCTCAATTCTTTTCAAGGTAAATCTGTGGATACTATTTCCATTGCTGTGGTAGAAGACCGCGAGCAATATCGGGCACTGATGCAACGGTTTGTAACATCCAAGGCAGACCTTCAATGTTTAGGAATATACGCCTCAGCAGAAGAAGCATTAGAGCAGATTCCAAGCCAATACACACCAGATATTATTCTGATGGATATCGACCTACCAGGTATATCGGGTACAGAAGCAGTAAGGATTCTCCGCCAAATCGCTCCAACAGTAGAGATAGTAATGCTAACAATTTTTGAGGATAATGAGAATGTTTTTGAGGCACTTCGCTCTGGTGCGACAGGCTATATTCTCAAAACCTCCGATGCCCAAGAAGTCTATGAAGCAATTATTACGCTGAAAAATGGTGGTTCTCCGATGTCCGACGGTATTGCACGAAAAGTTGTGCAGTTTTTTCACAAAGTCCCGCAAAAATCTCCTCTGCCCGAGGCAGGACAAGAATACAATCTCACCAATCGCGAGCAGGAAATTTTACACCTTCTCGTTAAAGGCTACCGTTACAAGGAAATAGCCGATAAAATCTTTCTTTCGCCAGAAACGATTCGCAAGCACATCCACAACATTTACAAAAAAATGGAAGTCCATACACGCATAGATGCTATCAATAAACTTCAAGGATAACTGGTTATACCAATTTAATTGTATTTTGACTATTTTGCATAGAATAATCAACACTCTTGGGATAAAAATCCTTTCAAAGCCATGAATAGCCTTGATTATGTCG
>RDXM01000125.1 GCA_004292595.1 Candidatus Kapaibacterium sp.
ACAATGGTATGCCGAAATCCGTTATTCGACAAGCCGCTTAAAGTTGTTGAACAATGAAGTATCGGGGTTCATCTGTTTTTTGATTTATGCAACAAAGCCATTTCAAACGCTTATTCAAATGCTTGGGATGTGCTATGGATAGCAATCAAGAAATCCCGTTTAGTTTGCCATTTGACGCGCTTGTCTTGAAAAAAGCGAGAGAATATCCATCCAACGACTCTTCTACAAACCCACAAAGCCCCGTACTAAACCATGAAAAAGAGGCTCAACAAAGCATAACGAATTATTTTAAGAAATACCAAACATCGGATTTTTCCTCTCACAATAAACTTATGGACTTGGCAAGGGAATGTGGAATTAAGCATATTTTCACCACAAATTACGACCATAATTTGGAATGTAGCGTAACAGGGAAGAAAACGACGAAAAAAGCAACAGTTACTCTAAAAAACAAAGAAACAAAATACAGTATGTTTCGATGTAATGCGCTTGACAAGAATACTCATGTTTGGCATCCTCATGGCGATATGGCAAACCCCGCCAGTATTTTACTGGGATATGAGCATTATGCGGGGACGCTCCAGAAGATGAGAAATTATCTGACGCAGGGCATCAATGTAACTCAAAGCAACAAAGACGACCAAACGAGACATCAGGGAAAAGTATCTCCATGGATAGTTTCCTCACAAGATAAGACCACAGGCTTTTCAGATAAGTTTGAAGAAAATGAGTTTTACTCATGGATAGACATTTTTCTGAGAGACACTGTGCATATCATTGGTTTTTCAATGGACTTTGCTGAAATTGATATTTGGTGGCTTCTCATCTGGCGTGCCAAGAATAAAGAAAGAATGGCAAAAATTGGCAAAAACTTTGGTCAGGTGATTTTTCATTCGATAGAAACTGAAAATCATGAAAAAGACCGCCAAACAACGCCTTTGGATTCATGCACAAATTCCAGAGCCAAAAAAATTGCAACAATGCTGAAAGAATTTGATGTTGTTGTTCGTCAAACGATTGTGGAACAAGGCAACTATGAAGAAGCATATAACAAAATTTTTGAAAACATCAGGCGTGATAGCAGCAAGAAAGCCTGAGACTTGGCAGAAACAAAAATCGTAAACTATTCAAATCCCATCCAAGAATCTTTTTTTTCACAAATCCATGAATATTTACATCGCTCAAAATGAGCAACAAACTGGACCATTCACGCTTGAAGACGCGAATAAGAAAATTGCTGCTGGAACTGTCCAGCCAACAGATTTGGCGTGGCATGAAGGCTTGGTTGAATGGCAAGCACTTTCCACTATCAACGGGATTCTATTACCGTCGCCTCAACAACGGATTCATCAAGCACCCACAATTCCACGGGGTGAAAATACTTTTGAACATATTGTGCGCCATTGCGCCCAGCGTTATGCTGTTACCAACAAAGCTGATGAGATTAAAAATAATATGCTGAGGGATGGTATTGCTGAACCTCTGGCAACATTGTGGGCGGAAAAGCTGTCATCCGTCCAAACACCGAAAGAACTGGTCAAGACGAGCTTTAAGGGCGGTTTTACTCTTTTTGCAGTTGGGATTGTGATGATTCTTATTGATACATTCCTCAAAGACACATTCGGAGCCCACTTCAAATGGTGGGCACCGCTTGCTTTGCTTGGAATTCTGGTAGGCTTTCTCATACTTATCTTTGGAATAATCAGAGTATTCAAGATAGTACCGAATTCCGTTTATTACAGTACCGAAGAGGGTATCCGAGATGCGGTAGAAACAATTTCAAAAGAGTTGAGCGCGGAAGATAAACATCGTATGCTTCAAACACCCATAATACTCCGCTAACGTTGAAAAGAGGACAATATGAATATTTACATCGCTCAAAATGAGCAACAAACTGGACCATTCACGCTTGAAGAAGTAAATGAAAAACTTATGCTCGGAAATGTTCTGCTAACAGATTTAGCCTGGCATGAGGGGATGTCCGATTGGCAGGCACTTTCCACAATAAAAGGGGTTATCAATGAAGAAATACTTCAAAATTTTAGAAACGTCCAGCAAATGCTTGCTGCAATACCAGTACAGGATGAGGGAGTCGTGCACTCGCCTAGCCGCCTATCGTCTGAGTATCCACAGAATGATGGGGGAGTAGGAGTAAAGAAAACCGCTTCAGAGCAAAAGTCCTTAGGTGCTGGAGGGACTTTAATCAGTCTTTTATTGATAGGTGGATTGATATTTGGCGTATATTGGCTCTACAATTTTGCTCAAGATAGTTTCAATAAGAGCGTCAAAATTTCTAATGACCGAGAACTTAGAATCAATGACGGCAGCCTTGAACTTTGGCGCGACGGAAAATATCTTAATACAGTCTATAAGCATCTTCGCGCATCAATTGATGGGGGGCTAATTTCCGAAAACATAGAAAAAGTTGAACCAATAGGAGATGGAGAAAAATATGCTGTTGTACTGTTAAAAGTAATTGCCTCTGGTTCCCGAAGCAGTTTTGTCGTCAAGCGCGTTGAGATTTGCGACTTACGAGATGGCTCTCTTCCAACGACACTAGCTATGAGTGCGTCTCTTACAAATGAAAAACCCATAAAAGGCATAGACGGGGAAAACGATGACATAAGAGCTGCAGTTTTACTACAATCTATCAAGTTTGCTATTGATTTTGACAATGAGACTACACCTGAGGAACGCAAGAAAAAAATGCCCGAAGACTTTACCGTTCATGGAGAAGATGAGGTGAAAATTAAATTTGCGGATGGAACTGAGACAAAAAAGCGAATAGAAAAATAAGAAAAAACTAAGTGTGCTGACGCGGCAAATGCTGGTGTCCACTAAATTTTTTAAACTATCGCGTTTGTACAACTTGGCGAGGAGCTTTTGGGAGGATTGCGTGATCAAAGGAGTCAAGCCGGGAGAAAGTTTAGGACAGGAAACGGACAAAAAAAGAAAAACGGCGTACAACACGAGGTTGTACGCCGTTTTTTGTGGACGCTACTGGATTCGAACCAGTGACCCTTACCATGTCAAGGTAATACTCTAACCAACTGAGCTAAGCGTCCGCGTTTTGTATTGGAAGGACACAAATATACAATTTTCTCTCCTGAAGACAAATTTTTTCCGTAAATTAAAAGCTGTTTGCAAAAAACAACCATTGGAGATGTGTGTTCTGTACTCTAGTGCAGCGTCATTGGTAATGCCGATGAAATCACGCTTGCAGACAATTACTTGCCTATAATTCCATTTCTTTTCCTTCACTATTCAACATATAATCAGGTATGATGTACCTTGCCATTATTATTTTGTTGGGCGTTTTGTCGCTGGTGGTGGCTTTCGTATTCCACCGCCGCGTTACGTCCGTCTCTATCACCGACGGTGCGGCTTCTGCAGCAGAAGTAGAACGCCTAACGGAAATTTCCACCGCGATTCAAGAAGGCGCAATGGCGTTTCTTGCCCGCGAATACCGCATCCTTGCTATCTTCATGGCTCTTTTTGCTGTGATTATCGCCTTCACCGTCTCCGACCCCAAAGCACATGCTCCGATGGGTATTCTTTCTGCCGTCAGCTTTATTATTGGCGCAGGAATTAGCGTGGCGGCTGGGTATATCGGTATGAGCATTGCCACCAAAGGCAACGTGCGCACGGCTGCGGCAGCCCGTATCTCCTTGCAAGCATCGTTCAAAATCGCGTTCAATTCTGGCGCGGTGATGGGCTTTGGTTTGACAGGACTTGCAGTCTTGGGCATTGTGTTTGTCTATATTGCCCTTCGCAATATGTACCCGACGGAAGAAATTCATATCATCATGGAAATTCTTTCTGGCTTCGCGCTTGGCGGTTCGTCGGTTGCGCTCTTTGGTCGCGTAGGCGGCGGTATCTACACCAAAGCTGCTGACGTAGGTGCAGACCTTGTTGGTAAAGTAGAAGCGGGCATCCCCGAAGACGACCCACGTAATCCTGCCGTTATCGCCGACAACGTAGGCGACAACGTTGGTGATATTGCAGGCATGGGCGCAGACCTTTTCGGCTCGGTAGCAGAATCTACCTGTGCTGCGATGGTGATTGGCGCAACCGCATTTGCTTACGTTCCCGATGAGAATTTGCGTATCTCCGCACTGCTTTTTCCTCTCATGGTAAGCGGTGTTGGTATTGTTGCAAGTTTCCTTTCGCTCTTTTTGGTGAATCCAAAAACGGAAGAAAAAGTAGAATCATCGCTCAAAAACGCGCTTATCGGCTCGACCTTGTTCATGCTTGCGGCGCTCTGGTATCCGACCATGCAATTTATCCCAGCAGACTTCAAACTCTCGCCCGAAAGCTCTGTCATTTACCACAACACTGGCGTATTTATCGCTCTTGCTGCTGGCTTGATTTCTGGCTTGCTGATTGGCCTCATTACCGAATATTTCACCTCGCACCGCTACACACCTGTTCAAGAAGTGGCAAAAGCCTCGCAAACAGGCGCAGCAACAAACATTATCTACGGTCTCGCGCTTGGCTACAACAGCTCGGTGATTCCAATGATTTTGATTGCACTCACCGCCGTTATCGGCTTTACTTCGGCGGGAATGTACGGTATTGCAATGGCGGCAATCGGTATGCTTGGCACTATTGCGGTTGGTTTGACGATTGATGCGTATGGTCCAGTTTCCGATAACGCGGGCGGTATTGCTGAAATGGCGCATATGGGCAAAGAGATCCGCAAGCGAACCGACGCTCTGGACGCGGCTGGCAACACCACAGCAGCGATTGGCAAAGGCTTCGCTATTGGTTCGGCGGCTCTTACGAGCTTGGCGCTTACCTCTGCGTTCTTGACACGCGCAGCGCAGGCAAAACCTGAATTGGCGAATATCAATCTCACCGACCCGTCCGTCCTTGCAGGTTTGATGCTGGGTGCAGCATTGCCGTTTGCGTTCTCGGCAATGACGATGAAGTCTGTGGGCAAAGCTGCCTTCGACATGATTGAAGAAGTTCGCCGCCAATTCCGCGAGATTCCAGGCTTGTTGCAAGGCAAAGCACGTCCTGACTACCGCACCTGCGTTGATATTTCCACCAAAGCATCGCTCCGCGAGATGATTGCTCCGGGCTTGCTCGTGATTTTGAGTCCGCTTGCGATTGGCTTGTTCTTTGGCGTGAAGATGCTTGCAGGCTTGCTGATTGGCTCGCTCATTTCGGGCGTAATGTTGGCAATTTCAATGGCAAATTCTGGTGGCGCGTGGGACAATGCGAAAAAGTACATCGAAACAGGTCAAATGGGCGGAAAAGGCTCCGACACGCACAAAGCGGCTGTTGTGGGCGATACCGTTGGCGACCCGTTCAAAGATACTTCTGGTCCATCGTTGAACATTCTTATCAAACTCATGGCAATTATCAGCCTTGTGTTTGTGCCGTTCTTCGTGAGTAAAGGCGGAATGTTTTTGAAATAATTCGTCAAGAATTTTTGGACTGAAAAACTCAAAAGCCGCTCTCCACACACGATGGAGAGCGGCTTTTGAGTAATTTTTTCAACAAAAATGAGTTTGTACCTTGTTTTTGTACAAATTTTTCATCTTCGACCGCATTTTTACAACTTCCCGCTTGCATTTACGCCGTGAATGCGCTATGTTGCGCTTCGTTGTGCATTTGTCCTCAAACCACACTGGTCATAAAGCCGAAACAGGGCATCAGTCCTCTTGTTTTCGTTATTTTCTCATTCCTTCCTCTCCATGAATACAGACCGCACATACACCAGCAATACGCAGCGCATATCAAGAGGTACATTTTTTCCAAACATCGTTTTCAAGCGGACTCAACGTATGTTGATGTTGGGTATTGCAGTAATGGTAATGCTTACTGTGTTTGTCTCATGCGAGGACGGCGGCAGTATTTTCGACCCTCCAGCACAGAACATCCCAACGGGCGAATATCGTGGACCGTATATGCTTTCGCGATCTAACCCAAGTGATACCAGCATACGTGGCACTTTATACAACGAAGTTTCAATGGCACTCGTTATCAATTCAACAACGCGCAGCTATCGCATCGCACCGTTCGACACAAGTTTTCTTCCCGCAAGCGAAGGCTCGTACACGCTGCGCTACGGACGCATTACCCTTCGAGACCGCTCGCAGCGCACCTTCCGCGACCCATCGCTTGTGTTGAGCGGCGAATTTACCTACACGTTTGACGGCACGAGTTTGATTTTAAGCCAAAAAGACAGCGTCCGCCGCCGCGAGTACAGCTTAATTTTGATGCGTGTATTTTGACGAAATATAAAACGAATTAAACACAGCTTTTTCAATTTTTTAACTCTTGTTCTTCATATGGCAACAATCGTAAACATCGAAGCCCGCGAAATTCTTGATTCACGCGGCAATCCAACGGTCGAAGCAGATGTTATTTTGGATGATTATTCCTTCGGGCGGGCTGCCGTTCCCTCTGGCGCAAGCACGGGCGCACACGAAGCGCATGAACTCCGCGACGACGACAAAAAACGCTACTTGGGCAAAGGTGTTTTGAAAGCAGTGAAATCCGTCGAAGAAGATATTGCTAAAGCTCTTATCGGCGAAGATGCCGACGACCAAGTGCGCATTGACCGCCTTATGAACGAATTGGACGGTACGAAAAACAAAGCGAAACTCGGCGCAAATGCTGTGCTGGCGGTGTCGCTTGCTGTTGCAAAAGCTGCCGCAAATGCTCACGAACTCCCGCTCTATCGCTACATTGGCGGTCCATCGGCTCGGACGCTTCCTGTGCCGCTTATGAACATCATCAATGGCGGTCATCATGCGGATAATAACGTGGATTTCCAAGAGTTTATGATTGTTCCCGTGAAAGCAGATTCCTTCTCAACCGCAATTCGCATGGGAACGGAAGTTTTTCACGCGCTGAAATCGGTCTTGAAAGCAAAAGGCGCAAGCACGTCTGTTGGCGATGAAGGCGGCTTCGCTCCATCGCTTGCCTCGAACGAAGAAGCATTGGACGTAATCATGGAAGCGATTGCCAAAGCGGGCTACAAAGCGGGCGAGGACATTCTTCTCGCGCTCGACGTTGCGGCAAGCGAAATGGTCAATGCCTCTGGCAAACCAGGCGTGTACAAGTTCTACAAATCCACCCAAGCCGAAAAAACCAGCGATGAAATGGTGGAATGGTACGTGGAATTATGCAAAAAATATCCGATTATTTCCATCGAAGACGGCATGGGCGAAGAAGATTGGACAGGCTGGAAAAAACTCACCGACGCGCTGGGCAAAAGCGTCCAAATCGTTGGCGATGACTTGTTCGTTACCAACGTAGAATTCCTCCAACGCGGCATCACAGAAGGCGTTGGCAATTCTATTTTGGTGAAAGTCAATCAAATTGGTTCGCTCTCGGAAACGCTCGATGCCGTCGCACTCGCGCAGCGCAATGGCTACACGGCAATTATGTCGCACCGCTCTGGCGAAACCGAAGACGTAACGATTGCCGACCTCGCTGTGGCAACGAATTGCGGTCAAATCAAGACTGGCTCGGCATCGCGCACCGACCGCGTTGCGAAATACAATCAGCTGTTGCGCATTGAGCAAATGCTCGGCGACCAAGCCGTGTATCCGGGAATCAATGCGTTCCGTGTGAAGCGGTAATTATGCGGTGCTTTAGAGTAGAGAGTGAGAAAATCTCAAGGATACGTGAAAAGTCAATAGAAAAAGTCATATAGTGGCACAGACATTCTTGTCTGTGAATATCGCTTGGAAACAGGCACAAAACCTCACAGACAAGAATGTCTGTGCCACTCAAAACTTACTACTTTTCGCATTTTCCGAGCATTTCTGAAGCATTAAACCAACCTCTCCCTTCCCACATTTTTTGTGTGTTCGTGAATTTAATCATCTATGTCTCATCTTTAATTGGTTAGAGCTATGATAGTTTTTGGTACCGACGGCTGGCGCGGCGTGATTGCCCGCGATTTCACCTTCGACAACGTGCAGATTGTCGCATTAGCAACGGCGCATTATGCCATTAAACTCGACAAAAAAAAGGCGAGTGTCGTGATTGGCTACGATGCGCGATTTTTATCCAAAGAATTTGCCCAAGAGGCAGCGTGCGTGATGGCTTCAAAGGGAGTCGTAGTGCATATCACCGATAGCATTGCCTCCACGCCGCAAGTTTCCTTTGCAACCAAACAGAAAAAAGCAAGCGTAGGCGTTGTGATTACGGCGAGCCATAATCCCGCCGAGTACAACGGCTACAAACTCAAGGCAAATACAGGCGGTCCAGCATTTCCCGAGCAAATTCAGGAATTGGAAGCCGAGCTTGCTGCGATTGAGAAAAAACGTCCTGTCATTAAATTCAAAACCTACGACGAATACGTTAAAGAGAAGCTCATTCGCCCATTTGGTGCAAAAGAGTCCTATTTACGCTATGTCAAGCGCAAAGTGGATATGCCCGCCATTCAAAAAGCTGGCTTGAAAGTTCTCTTCGACCCCATGCACGGCGCGGGAATCCACACAATTAAAGACCTTCTGCCAAAAGCAGACGAAATTCACGGCGAATACAATCCGTCCTTTGGTGAAATTGACCACCCAGAGCCGATGGCAGAATATCTGCCTGTTCTCATGGAAAAAGTGAAGGAAGGCAAGTACGATGTGGGTTTGGCAACCGACGGCGACGCAGACCGCTTGGGTGCTGTGGATGAGCAGGGCAACTTCGTGGATTCGCACCGCGTCTTCATGCTGCTGATGAAGTATTTGTACGAAGACAAGAAAAAACGCGGTGCGGTCGCAAAAACGATTGCGCTCACTTCGATGGTGAACAAATACTGCGAAAAGCACGGAATCAAGCTGCACGAGCTTCCGATTGGTTTCAAGCACGTGAGCAAGCTCATGGCAACCGATAAAATTTTGATTGGCGGCGAGGAATCAGGCGGCTTGGGAACAATCGTTCACATCCCTGAGCGCGACGGCGTGTTCAATGGAATGCTGCTTCTGGAAATGATGGTAAAGCGCAAGAAAAAACTTAGCCAACTTGTGGACGAGTTAGATACAGAGTTCGGACCACACCGCTACCGTCGCCGCGACGTTCGCATGACCGAAAAACAAAAGCAGGATATTCTCAAAGCCTGCGCACGAAAACCAAAACAACTTGGTCGCTTCAAAGTAACCTCCATCGACACCACTGACGGCTACAAATTCTTTGTTGATAAAGGCTGGCTGCTTATTCGCGCATCAGGCACAGAGCCGCTTTTGCGCTATTACGCCGAAGCAGATTCTTTGACCAAAGTAAATGAATTGCTTGAAGAAGGTTTGAAGATGAAGTAAAAGGTTGCGTGGATAAGGGTCAATAGTGGCACAGACATTCTTGTCTGTGTTTTTCACGCAAAACCCTTTACCAACACTCACAGACAGGAATGTCTGTGCCACTGTGTTTCACGAAAGGCTTGAGAACTTCTTCGAGAATTGAAAAATCTAACAACCGCGCAAAGCACAGATTTTATCAGGCTTGCGCGGTTTTTTTGTGTTGTGAGAGTTTTGTGTATTTTTGCCAAAGATTCTCTTTCACAACACCAATCGAAATCATTTTCTATGACCAGCCTTGCCTCTTTTCCAACACCAACAAAAATCTCCAAACCCGCACCATATCTCATTTCCTTTGAATGGTCGGACGGACGCACAACCACAATCACGCTCCGCGCCTTCCGCGATGCCTGTCCCTGCGCTTCCTGCAAAGGCGAAACCATTATGGGCAAAACCTATACCTTCGGAATGCAAGTAATGAAGCCAGGTATGTATGATTTAGCAAACATCCAAGCGGTGGGAAATTACGCTATTCAAGCCGATTGGAAAGATGGACACAATACGGGCATTTATTCGTGGGATATTTTGCGTGGCGCGGCAGAAGAATTTGCCCTCTCAGACGAGCAGATACGCGCCCTCGCCGAGCAAGCAGCAAAAGAAGGCTTGGCAAAGAGTTGAGTAAAGCAACCACGCTTTTTCATTGAATATATTGCTTCACAACAAGCATTCATGCGGCTCCCAGATTTCATACTTCATCATTCATATTTCATCCTTTCCCCAATGTCCGACCGCATTCTTTCGATAAGCGATATTACTCGCTCGGTGCAGCATTCGCTGGAAGACCGCTACGGTGCGGTTGCGGTGCAGGGCGAGATTTCTAATTTCCTGCAACATTCTTCAGGGCATCGGTATTTTACCCTGAAAGATAGCGGAGCGCAGCTCAAAGCCGTGATGTGGCGCAGTACGCCGCTTCGTTTCACGCCCACCAACGGTATGAGCGTGGTTGCGCGAGGGAAAATTACGCTCTATCCGCCAAGCGGCGCGATGCAGATAGAATGCCGCAGTTTGGAGGCTCTTGGCGAGGGCGATTTACAGCTTGCGTTTGAGGCATTGAAGCGTGATTTGTACGCGCGTGGTTGGTTCGATTCCTTGCTCAAAAAGCCGCTTCCGCGCTTTCCTACGACGATTGGCGTTGTTACGTCCGCTACGGGCGCGGCGGTGCGGGATATTTGCTCGACGCTCCAACGCCGAATGCCGCTTGCCCGCATCATTCTTCGCCCGACGCTCGTGCAGGGCGAAGGTGCGGCAGAGGACATTGCTGCGGCAATTCAGGAACTCCACCAAACCAATGCCGAAGTGCTGATTGTCGGGCGCGGCGGCGGTTCGATTGAGGATTTATGGGCGTTTAACACGGAAATTGTTGCCGACGCTATATTCCATGCGCGGTTGCCGATTATTTCCGCCGTCGGACATGAAATTGATTTTACCATTGCTGATTTTGTTGCCGATGTTCGCGCAGCTACGCCGACGGCTGCTGCCGAACTTGCCAGCCGCGACCAAACCGAGATTTTATCAGCACTCTACGGCACACGCGAGTATTTGAATCGCTCGCTTGAACAGCACGTGATGTTGTTGAAAGAACAACTTCGCTCCTTGTCGGAACAATCAGCATTGAAGAGGTTTCCAAGCGAAATTTTGCGCAAGCAGCAAGAACTCGACGACTACACAACGCGCCTTCACAAAGCCACCGAGCGCACGGTTGCTCAATTCAAACAGCATTTGGAAGCCCGCGTGCGACATTTTTCCTCGCTTCATCCCTTGCAGCCTTTGGAGCGTGGTTTCGCGCTGCTTCGCCGTGAAAAACCTGAAGGACAACCTGATGGGCGCATTGTTGCTGCATCGGAAGAGCTTCAGCACGGCGAGCGCATTACCATTCAGCGCAAGAAACAAACCGTGCAAGCAAGTATTGCTGCGGTTTCAGTGTGATTTGTGTATCTTAATTTCTCAAATTTCATTTATTGCACAATAAAATCTTGACATGGTCGGCAGAATTAGGCTTCGGTGGCACAGACATTCTTGTCTGTGTTTTTCGCTTGAAACCCGTGCCAATACTCACAGACAAGAATGTCTGTGCCACTATTGAAAGAATTCTTTTGTGTCCTTAGCCCTTTCCTATATGAGCAATCTCGACCAACCCGTTGCCGTGCGTCAAGGCGAAGAGCTTGATGCTACAAAGCTCGGTGAATACTTGCGTCCGCACATTCAAGGAATGACGGGCAGTGTAGAGGTACAACAATTTCCGAGCGGCTTCTCGAATTTGACGTATATGCTGGCGGCGAATATTGCTGGCGGAGCGCGGAAAGAGTACGTTTTGCGCCGTCCGCCCTTTGGTGCAAATATCAAATCTGCGCACGACATGGAGCGTGAATACAAGATTCTACGCGCTGTTCGGCAGTCTTTCCCGCGCGTGCCAGAAACGCTGGTCTATTGCGATGATGCCGCCGTGCTGGGTGCGCCATTTTACGTGATGGAGCGCGTACAAGGCGTGATTTTGCGCAGCAAACAGCCCGAAGGTCTAGACCTCTCCGCACCAGTAATGAAGAGGCTTTCCACGATGCTCATTGACAATCTTGCCGATATTCACGCCGTTGATACAAGCATACCCGACGTGCAGCAACTCGGCAAACCCGTCGGCTATGTCCAACGTCAGGTGGAAGGCTGGATTCAGCGATATGCGAATGCAAAAACGGATGAAATTCTGCACATTGAAGAAGTCGAAACATGGCTCCGCAACAACATTCCCGACGAATCCACCAACGCGCCAACGCTTATTCACAACGATTACAAATATGACAATGTTGTCTTTACGCATGATTTGACGGGCATTAGCGCGGTGCTGGACTGGGAAATGGCAACGCTCGGCGACCCGCTTATGGATGTGGGAACAACGCTTGGGTACTGGGCAGAAGATGACGACCCGATTCCGCTCAAGATGTTCGGTTTAACGCCGCTTGCAGGGAATTTGAACCGCGATGAAGTCGTGGCGCGGTATCAAGAAAAAACGGGGCGGAACGTCGAAAATATCGTGTTTTACTACGTGTTTGGATTATACAAAATCTGCGTCATTGCGCAGCAAATCTACACTCGCTTCAAAAAAGGCTTCACCAAAGACCCGCGTTTTGGTGGATTGATTTTCGTGATTCAGTCGGGCGCGGACGTTGCGTACCAAGCCTTGCAAAGTGGGAAATTACGCGGTTTTTGAGGAATGATGCCATACTACCATACAAAAAAATTTATTAGTGGCACAGACATTCTTGTCTGTGAGTGTTGGTGCAGGTTCCAGCAGAAACACAGGCAAGAATGCCTGTGCCACTAAAGCCTGATTTTATGCACCTTATACGAGTTTTGTATGGTACAAGTAGGAATGATGCTGAATTATTCGTGCTGTCGTGGTATATTTGCTTCTCGTCATTCGTGTCTCGTCAAATGGGCTGGACAGCCCTTTGTATCTTGTTTGTAGAAGAATTTACCGTTTTTTTATTCTTACCTCGTTTATCATTATGAAAATCGAACAAATGCTTTGGACTGCCGAAACTGCCTGGCAAATGCGGGCAAATTCAGATGCCGTTTTCCATCCGCAGTTAGTGTTGTTTTTTTGTGCATCGCGCTTGGCGGGCGTGGATGAGCGTGTGCAAGAATTGAAAACGCGCTATCCGGGCGCAGATATACTGGGCTGCACGACCGCAGGCGAAATTTCTGGTGATGAAGTAACGGATGAATCGGTGTCGGTAACAGCAATAGAATTTGCAGAAGCCAGTATCGTTGTTCATTCGTGCGATATGGCATCCATGAACAATTCCTTTACAGCAGGACAAACACTCGGTTCCAGCTTCGACAAACAAGGTTTGCGCCTTGTGATGGTGCTTTCCGACGGACACGTCGTGAATGGCACAGAGCTTGTGAACGGCATCACCTCTGCGTTGGGTGCGGGCATACCCGTTACAGGCGGTTTGGCGGGCGATAAAGCACATTTTGAAACGACGCACGTGAGCGTGAATTCGCCGCTTACTTCTGGAAAAATTGGCGCGATTGGCTTTTATGGCGAGCATCTGCACGTTGGACACGGCTCGGTAGGCGGCTGGACACCCTTTGGACAAGACCGTCGCATTACCAAATCTTCCGCCAATGTGTTGTATGAAATTGATGGCAAGCCCGCGCTCGGCTTGTACAAAGTGTTGCTTGGCGACCGTGCGAAAGACCTGCCAGGCTCGTCATTGCTGTTTCCGTTGGCAATTCGTCCCGAAGATAATTCCCGCGAGCAGATTGTCCGCACGGTGCTTTCGATTAACGAAGACGATGGAAGTATGGTTTTTGCAGGAAATATGCCCGAAGGATACGTCTGCAAGCTCATGGTGGCAAATTTCGACCAACTCGTGGATGGGGCATCAAAAGCTGCAAACGAGGCTCTTCATATTGCCGACTTGCAAACCTCTAACCACCGCTCGCTTGGTATTTTGGTAAGTTGCGTCGGGCGTAAACTCGTGCTTGGAAGGCGCATTAGTGATGAAGTCTTGGCTGTACGCAGCATTCTTGGCGCGAAAACTGCGCTGACGGGTTTTTATTCATATGGCGAAATTGCTCCACACGGCGCGATGCTCAACTGCGAGCTGCACAATCAAACGATGACCGTTACGACGATTACGGAAGAAGTCTAAACGTGGATGTATAGCTCCCAGAGGGGTAAAAACAGGAAATTTGTACTAAAAAAGCTACGATGCTCTTCCCGTCCTACGCTTTCCTAAGCGTAGAACGGCTTTCGCGGTAATGGGTTTCGCGGTAGTGGTTTTCCCAGAATCATAGTACCGTGAAACCCGTTCTACCGTTCAGAAACGGTAGGACGGGAAGACGACCAAGACCTGAGCAGTTGCGTGGTATTCACACTACCGTCCGAAACGGCGTAAATCCTTGCGGCGGTGCTGGCATTTCTGCAATGTCATCATCCGTTGTAACGAGGTACAATCCTGCATCGTACACCGCTTGACGTGTGGCGGACGAAGGAGCATCCACCGCCGCAATGATGCCGTAGAGCGTCATGCCTTTGTAGCTTGGGTGGAATGTACCGAAGCGGCGTAGCTGCGACAAGGTCTGCTCAATCCCGCGCTCATCCAAACGGCTTTTCACCTCCACCACAAAGCCGATATTTTTGTCGCCATTGACAAAGCCAAAGCCGTCGAGTTCCTGCCATTCCGCGCCTTGGCGAGTTTTCCACCGCATAATAAAATCAGTAACACCGAACTGTTCCATCAATATTCGCTCAACCGAGGGCAAGAGCAAGCCTTCGGTAAAATAACCGAATTTATTGCCCAGCCCGCCGATTTGTTGTTTGAGTTCTTTGGTGTCGCGGTCGGCTTCGGCAGCGCGGCGGTCGGCTTCGGCAGCGCGGCGGTCGGCGGCTTCTTGCGAGGCAGCGAGTTGGTTTTTGAAGGCTTCGAGGCTGTGGTCGGCGGCTTCTGCGCGTTTGTCGGCTTGCTCTTGTGAGGAAGCTAATTGTGCCTTGAATGCCTGCGTGTCAAGTGCGAGCTGCGCAACAAGGTCTTTGAGTTCTTGGTCGGTCATGGTTATACTCTTGGAAGTGAAGAACGTATTTTCTACAAAACTCTGCTACAAAAATACGAAATATTACCCCAAAAATCACCCCAAAACGCCTTTTTTCACCAAAACAAAGAAAATCAAAAAATATTTTCAGCCCAAAAACGACAAAAAACGCCCGAAAAATGCCCTATTTTCAAATGTAACGGAAAAACCGTTACATATGTCACTGTTTTCGTGGTTTCTTTTTGTGTAGGTTTGCAGCAAATATTCGCAGAACAGAGCCGTACCCGTGTAGAGCTTCATATCGTGTAGAGAGCTTCAGATGTAGTCCACCTCGAAGGTGGACTACATCTCACACACCACCACTCTTGGTGCATGCAGCTTTGGTCTCTGTCCTTTATTCACTTTTTATGTGTAGGAAGGTTTGTATGAAAATACACCAAATACCCCCCCCCGTAACTCTTTGCAAGCAATTACAAAACAATGACTTACACCGCAAGTTGCTAACCGCCCTCGTGGCGTGTGTGCTGCTACTCACGCTGGCACTGCCCCGCACCGCCCACGCCCAAGTAGTAACGACGCTGGCGGGCGATGGCACTGCTGCTTTTCTTGATGGCACAGGCACTGGTGCGCGGCTTAATGGACCTCTTGGCGTGTGTAGTGACGGGGCGGGCAATCTTTTTGTGGCAGACCAACTCAATCACCGCATCCGTCGCATTGTCATCGCTACGGGCGTGGTAACGACGCTGGCGGGTGATGGCACAGCTAACTTTCTTGATGGTACGGGCACCGCAGCGCGGTTTAATAGTCCTTGGGGTATATGCAGCGACGGCGCAGGTAATCTTTTTGTTGCAGAACAAGCTAATCATCGTATTCGTCGCATTGTCATCGCCACGGGCGTGGTAACGACGCTGGCGGGAAATGGTACTGCTACCTTTCTTGATGGTACGGGCACAGGGGCGCGGTTTAATGGACCTCTTGGCGTGTGTAGCGACGGGGCGGGCAATCTTTTTGTGGCGGATCATGGTAATAACCGCATCCGTCGCATTGTCATC
Source organism: Candidatus Kapaibacterium sp. (assembly GCA_004292595.1). Lineage (GTDB taxonomy): Bacteria > Bacteroidota > Ignavibacteria > Kapaibacteriales > UBA4661 > PH2015. The sequence continues at coordinate 15,896 of RDXM01000125.1, forward strand.
GCCACAGGTGTGGTAACGACGCTGGCGGGAAATGGCACTGCTGGTTTTCTTGATGGTACGGGCACCGCAACGCAGTTTGCTGGACCGCCTGGCATATGCAGCGACGGGGCGGGCAATCTTTTTGTGGCGGACTGGACCAATCACCGCATTCGTCAAATAGTCATTGCCACAGGTGTGGTAACGACACTGGCGGGCGATGGCACTACTGGTTTTCTTGATGGTACAGGCACTGGTGCGCGATTTAATTCGCCATATGGAGTATGCACTGACGGCGCGGGTAATCTCATTGTGGCAGACTGGGGTAATGGCAGCATTCGTCGCATCGCCATCGCTACGGGCGTGGTAACGACGGTAGCTGGCAACGGCACCTCTGCTTTTCTTGATGGTACGGGTAGCGGTGCGCAGTTTAATCAGCCGACGAGCCTGTGCATTGACGGTACGAACACGTTTGTGGCGGACTATGCCAATAATCGTATCCGCCGCATTAGCCCACTGCCACCGCCACCGCCGCCAGTACCACCGCCGCCACCAGCCCCACCAACACTTGCGGGCGGCACATTTTCTGCCTCCATCGGCATTCCCTTTGGCAACACCTTGAGCCTCGGCGGTAACCCCGCGCCCAGCCTCAGCGTTACCACTGGTGCGCTGCCGCCTGGCATCATCCTTGATGGAAATAGGCTCACGGGCATTCCGACGGTGCTTGGCATCTTCACCTTCACCCTTACCGCCACCAACAGCGAAGGCACCGTAACGGCGAATGTGACCATCACCGTTGGGCAGGCAATCCCACAAATAACGGCTGTTTTGCCGCCAAATGGCTCCTTTGGTTCGACCGTTACCATCACGGGCTTCAATCTTGATGGCGCGACCGCAGTAACGGTGGGCGGCGTTCCCGTGCAGAGTTTCACCGCCTCTGGTACGACGATTATCGCCGTTTTGGGTGCGCCCGGCAATAGCGGCACACTGTCAGTTTCTACGCCGCTCGGCAATACTGCCATTGGTGGCTTTAGCTATGAGCCGCCGCCTGTGCCGGTGCTGGGGTTTGTGGGTGCTTCTGGCGGAAGCGGCGGCGGCACTACGCCGTCATCAAGTGGCGCATTCGCAGGGCTGATTCCGCCTATTCCAACGGGCGACAGCAACGTAACGTTCTTCCTGCCCGGTCAAAATATTCCTTCGTTTGCCAACATTAGCATTACGCCCATTTCTAGTTCTGGTGCGACTACCAGCTTTTCAACATTTTTACCGATTGTTGCAGTCAGCGCAACAGGCGCGACAGTGCTGATTCCGTCCTACGCGCTTCTGCCCAGCGCACAACGCCTGAGCGTGCGCGTGGGCGACGTAACGGTTTCGACAACCTTTGCGATTGTCCGCACTTCTGCACTGCCCGCCATTACTGGGCTTTCGGTCGGTTCGACCACCGCAAGCGGCGCAGGCTTTGCAACGATTGTGAGCGGCACAGGTTTCTTCCGCAATGGCTTGGCAAAGATATTTGTGAATGATGAGGAAAGTTATTTCAGCCAAGTTCTTTCCTCGACGCAAGCGCAGGTGCATATTCCCGCGCATCTGAACGTGCGGCGTGGCACGGTGCGCTTCCGCATCCAGAATCTTGACGGACAAAGCACGAGCGGAACGGTAGAGATTATTGGACGCGCTGCGCCTCTGATTTTGAGCGCAACGCCCAAGCGGACGAGTGCAGGTTTATCGTTTATTGTGCGTGGTGTGGCGTTCAGCCCGCGTCTGACGGCAATTTTGGGTCGGCGGAGTGTGCAGGTTGTGAACGCGAGCGATATTGAATGCGAAGTGCTTGTTCCGAGCGATTTCGCGCTGGGTGGCTCGGCAACGGTGCTGCTGACCGTGAGCAATCCCGACGGACAACGCCACGGCTTACTGATTTCTGGCGAAGCGTTCTCGCAAGGAACAGCAAGCAAGGAACAGGGAACAGAGACCAGCACCGAAGCGGCATTGAAGGAAGAAGGCGCAGAGAGCGCATCATTACTACGTTCCTACCCGAACCCAGCAACGGAGACGGTTTCGGTGGAAGTGCCAGCGAGCTTGAAAGCGCGTCGGTACTCGGTTGTGAATGCGTTGGGCGAAGAAGTAGTAAGCGGCACAGTACAAGGCAATGAAGCATTGGTGCTGGATGTACGGCGTTTGGTAAAGGGGTTGTACACGGTGCGCGTCGTGGGCGCGTCGCGGGTGCGAGCAGCGCAGGTGATTGTGCGGTAAAGTAAACAAGCATCTACCGCTCTTCCCGTCCTACGCTTTCGGAAGCGTAGAACGGGTTTCGCGGAAAAGAAACCGCCTTGAAAGCAGCAGAAATGCTTGGTTTCAAGGCGGTTTTTGTTTTTACAACGGAGGAAAAAAGACAAAAAACGATAGGACATCCACTAGTTTTGACGGATGCTAGATATGAAGCGTGTCTGGCACATCTACTTCCATGAGCAGCATTGCCGAAGCGATTGCTTTTCCTTGTGCGTCGAGCTTCAGAGAAACGGTGCCGCCGCCGCCCAGCGTATTGTTCAGCACGAAATTTAATGCCCAGATATTTGGCAATTCGTAGCGTTCTACTTCGCCCAAGCATACACCTTGAAAGTGCTGCTGGACGCGCTCTTTGGTCAAAATATCGCGCAAAATCGGGTACCACTCTTCTTTGTACGCGATTACGCCGCAGTTTGCAGCATCGCCTTTGTCGCCACTGCGGGCATGGGCAAGTTTGGAAAGGGGAATTCGCATAATTCGTTCTGAATAAAGGAGAAAAAAGGTGGGAAAACGTTCAGAGAAACTGTATTTTTGCGGACAAAATTTGTGTTGTTGCAAAGAATCGTTGTATTCTTGATGGCATCATTTCCATCAGCATAAAAATACTGAAATTTCCCAACAAACCTCGTTCTTCTGCGAGATTTGTTCCATTTTTATCGTTTTTTTTCTCCTCAATTATGTCTAAACTTTCTGGTAAAATTGCCCTTGTAACGGGCGGTTCGCGTGGCATTGGCGAAGCGATTGTACGCCGCCTGGCGGCAGATGGCGCAACGGTATTTTTTACCTTCAATTCCAGTCCCGATAAGGCAAATGCTGTCGCCACAGAAATCGGCGCAACCGCGATTCAAGCCGATGTTGCGAATGCTGATTCTGTTACAAACCTCGTAAAAACGGTGCTGGAGCATCCCGCAAACACGACTAAGCGCGTGGATATTCTCGTGAACAATGCTGGTATCACCAAAGATACGTTGGTCTTGCGCATGAGCGAGAACGATTGGGATAGCGTGATTGATACGAATTTGAAAGGCGCATTTTTGATGAGCAAGGCTGTTTGCAAGCCGATGATGAGCCAACGCGCAGGAAAAATTATCAATATCGGTTCGATTGTCGGCATTACGGGCAATGCAGGGCAGGTCAATTACTCTGCGTCCAAAGCTGGACTTATCGGCTTAACAAAATCCTTTGCGAAGGAATTGGCATCTCGAAATATTTTAGTAAATTGCGTTGCTCCGGGCTACATTGATACCGACATGACGGCGAAAATTACCGACGAGCAGAAAAAAGCTCTCCAAGGAAATATCCCGCTCGGTAGAACGGCGCAGCCGACGGAAATCGCATCGGTAGTGAGCTTTCTCGCTTCGGACGATGCCTCGTACATCACCGCGCAGACGATTGTTGTGGATGGCGGTTTAGCAGCGTAATTAAGACAAAGTTTTTTATACAAAAATACCAAGTAGTGGCACAGACATTCTTGTCTGTGAGCGTTAGTGCGGGATGTAGGCGAAAGCACAGACAAGAATGTCTGTGCCACTGAAGCCTGATTTTTCCTGCTTCTTGGAGATTGTGCTGTTTGGTAAATCGTTCTTTATCTGAAAACGCCCGATGAGTTCGATTACTGTTCATATACCCGATGCTTTATTTTCGCAGGTGCGACTTTTGGCATCGAACAACAACGATGCGATTGAGCAATTTGCTCTCTTAGCTATTGCCGAAAAGGTCTCAAGCCTTGCCACTGCTGATTATATCGCCGAGCGGGCTTCCCGCGCGAACATTGAGCGATTTGGCGAATTGCTTGCCAAAGTACCAGACGTTGAACCAGAATTGTACGACAAAATGTTGTAAATCAATTACTTTTTTTAATCACTGTATTGTTCACCTTTTGAAGGTTTTACTATGTCTATCGCAGAACGCGTTACGAAAATTATTGTAGATAAATTGGGCGTTGAAGATTCCCAGATTACCAATGACGCTTCCTTTACCAACGATTTAGGGGCTGATTCGCTTGATACCGTTGAGCTTATCATGGAATTTGAAAAAGAATTCAATGTAACTATCGAAGACAGCGACGCAGAGAAAATCCAAACCGTTGGCGACGCGGTAAAATATCTCGAAGCTAAAGCAAAATAAAAACTCAGCTTTCACGATTATTTCAACTTTCCAAGTTGCGGATGTGCTTACGAACAAGCATTCATCGGGCTTGGAAAGTTTTTTTATGTGTAGAATAATTTTTTGAAAATAACGCTCTTTTTCGTATTCGCTATGCAATCTCAATCGCTCCAACACAAGATTTTACACGCTTTTTGCGCCATTCTTTTCATCACCGTCTGCCTTTCTGCGCTGAGTGCGTGTAGCTCAGGCGTGAATTTAGGCGCGTACCTGAAAACGCTGCCCGAATCCAGCACTGCCGAGCGCATTACCACAACAAAAATCCCCTATCCGATAGTATTGCTGCATGGTTTGGGTCAAAAAGCAACGGTCTGGGATGCCTTTGCGGTGCGCTATTACGAAGAGGAAATCGGGCTGAATCACGGCGGTATTTTGCGCAAAGTAAATGGCAAAGCAATGCTCGACACCAAGCTAGATGCGCGTTCCACGACAAATCTTCCCGTTACGGGCAAGGACGCAAAAACGCGCACCGCCGATTTTTTCACGGTTGCTTTTTCTAATCCCGCAGACTCCATTGGCGCGTGGGAGCGGGAGTTGGAAGAGTTCTTACCGCTTGTTTTTCAGCGCACGAAGGCTGACAAAGTGATTTTGATTGGATACAGCATGGGCGGCGTAACGGCGCGATATTACCTCACCCAACACCTGAACGACCACCGCACAGAGCGCATTGTTTCGATTGGTTCGCCGCACCAAGGCTCGCCCTACGCGCAAGTGTTTAAGTGGAAAACCTCCATTCAGGAAAAGCTGAAAGATGCGAATTTTATTATGAAGCCGATTCTGGAAAAAGGCTTGGATATGTTCAACGGTATGGAAGAAGGCGTACCAGCCGACGCGCCCGCCGTGCGAGATTTGATGCGCCCTGAAGACGGTGGAGCGTTTATGTCGCGGACGGTCTTGATGGCGCATCCGTTGGATGTGGATTACGTGAGTGTGGTTGGGAAGGTCGATTTATTCAAGGAAGGTGCGTGGTCGAAGGCGGGCGCGATGGATATTTTGCGGCGCGTGCTGGCTGCTATCGGCTATGGTGGCGTGGAGTCATTGTTTGAATCAGGCGATGGCGTTGTGAGCGCGAAAAGCCAGACCATGAGCGAGCTTCCTTGGTTTCAGGTGGATAAACGCCGGCAGAAAATTTCTCGCACCATTGCGCTGCCAACCGTTCATGCCGACCACTTGAAGCAAAGCAACGAGATTCAACGCCTGTCGCTGGAAGACAAACCAGAATTTAAGGGCGCGGATTTTTATCGCAACACCGACGGCACGCAAGCCCGCTTAGTTGTTGAGTTCGTGGATTATTTGCCGCCCTCAAAATGCGGCGTGGATGTGGTGATTGACCCAGACAAAGGCGAAAAACAGCGCGTGATGATTCCCCAAAGTGATATTTCGCTCGTGCGCAAAAAGAACGGAAGTATCGTCGCGCAAGCAGTGATGCCGCTTCCGCAAAGTGTAGATTGGTCGCGTCCAGCAGATTTGGAAATTATTATTCGCAATACCTTTGGCAATACCACCGTAACGAGCAAAAGCTGGTCGCCGCGTAATCCCTGATGTTTTTTCGTTTTTACAACTGGTTAGGTTTGATTTTTTTTGGACGCAGATGAAGATGATTGAATGGATGAAGATGATGAAAGAGCAGAAAACATCAAGGGTAAATGCAGATGCACTCTATCATCTTTATCAATTCAATCATCTTCATCTGCGTCCCCTCTATTATTGCCGAGACACCTGACTAGTTATACCGTTTTGACTGTATTTTGAATACTTTGATTTGAGCAAGGCAGCATGCTGCCTTGTTTCGGAGAATTGAAACTATTCATTTTACGAAACGGTATTACTTTTGCTTTTTTATGAAGTACCAAACAAGCTCAGAAGCTCACCAATACAAGTGTGGAGGCAATTTTATGCAAAACATCGTTGCCTCGCCCGCAACGATGTTTTTTGTTTGCAGCCTGTATGTATGCGGCTTTGCGGTGTATTCTTTTGTGCTGGAGCCAGTGCGCACGGTGAGTACAAGCGTGTTTCTCAAATTTACGGCGTTCCATAGTCTATGCGGGCTTTGCTGTTACTGGATATTGTGCAGAAGAAATTATCGAAAAACCCAGATTCTATGCGGTGTTTGTGTGTTTATTGTGCCGCGCCTATTGCTTCTCCCGATGCAGCCATGGCTTTCCGACGACGCACCGCGCTATCTCTGGGATGCGCACGTGCTGTTGCAGGGCATGAATCCATATTTGCTTGCACCAAACGCGCCAGAGCTTTTGCCTCTGCGCGGCATGGAATCTGCTTTGTACGCCGTTTTGGACTACCGCGATATTTCCAGCATTTACCCACCGCTTGCGGAAATGAGTTTTGTCTGTGCGGTGTGGTGTGGAAAGCTCGTGAATCCTGCGTGGTGGGCGGGGTTTGTTGTTTGGAAAATGCTTTTGGTGATTTCGGAAGGAATTGGGATTGCGTGTGTATATGCGGTGTGTAGGCGGCTAGGCTTTTCACCGAGCGGTATTGTGTTGTATTGCTGCTTGCCGCTTCCTGCGCTAGAACTGGCAGGGCAGGGGCATTTGGACGGCCTACTTGCTGCACCGCTTGGGATTGTGCTGTATTTGTTCGCGCTTTTTCAAAAGCAAGAAAAGCCCGTATTCATGCTCTCGTGCGGGATTGGTCTCGGCGTAGCGATGTGCGGTGCAATCAAAATTTTGCCGCTTGTGATGGTATTGCCAATTATGCGTTATCTTGCTCAAAAGCGTGATGTTGTCGCCTTTGCAGGCTTTTTGACTGCGTGTTGTTTCGGACTAATTGTCCTCTGTTTTCCGCTTCTTCACGATGCCGCAATACTTCAGCAATTCCTCCTCAGAGCAAGGAACAATGCGCTTTCGTGGCAATTCAACGGCGGAGCGTATTACGCGCTCTGCTATGTGGCGGCGGCTCTGCACCTGCGCGAATACTGGTTGTGGATGCCGTCGGCTTTTGCTGCTCTTCGCCTTGGTGTGATTGGTGTGGTGAGTATTTTTCAAAAAACAAGCAATGAAGCGGTCTTTACGGCAATACTGACGAGCCTTTCCCTCGTGCTTCTTTTTGCTGCCAAAGTGCATACATGGTATTTCGTTCCGCTCCTGCTTGTGAATACGCTTGTCGGCTGGGTATGGCTTCCCGTCTTGGCTTCGGGCTCTTTGCTCAGTTATGCGTATTACAGCGTTCAGCCTCCTCGTGAGCAGTATGGCGTGGAGATGTTGGTTTGGGGCGCGTCAGTGTTGGTGATGGTTTGGGAGTTGTGGAAGCGTATGAAAAATGTACCGAAAACAGCAGGATAAAAAAATGAAGAAAAATGAAGAAAAACTTGATTTATTATGGGATTTTTATTTGACCACGTTTCGTGAAAAAAACACTTGACAAACGCAGTTCCGTTCCGTAATTTCGACCCTGTGTTTTAAGATACGTTCCGCTTAGATGTTTTTACGTCTATCATTTTGGATAGAGTGCGGAACGCCTTGTCAAAAAGGCTTCCAGAAGGTTTGTGTTTTCAGAGAGCGCAGCTACCATGCTGCAAATAGTTGTGAGCAAGATTTGAACACCCTACGTTCAAATGTTTCGGTGAAGAGTTATTGTGAATGAGAATACTGACAGTGTCGAATAAATGTATTGTACACCACGCCAAAGGATGTAAACGAATGCACCAGCAATTACCACAATACTGCCGTTATACCTCTTCTCTTCAAACTGTTTCCCTGTTGAATAAAGCCATTCCTTACTATAAAGCATCGCGCACGAGTGTGTGTGGCGCGTGTTGTCGAATGTGATGCTGTCTATCATTACGTTCAGGCAAGTGCAAATGTTTGTACCGAATGCGTACAAACCGAAGCAATGACAAAACCTCAACCAAAATACGACTCCAAAATTTCGTTAATAACACTGCCTTGCGCATAAGATTTTTCTACAATCTTGTCGTAATGTCGTGTGGTGTGTGTTCGACAAATTGTGTATGGAGGAAAGTGTGATGTATCGCTAGAAATGAAGTATTGACGCGGCTTTCGAGTTTTATCCCTCATTGTTCATAGCTCATCCTTTCCGTGTTTGTGTGTCTTTCAATTCTTTTTTTTCACTCATTCAAAAATCGTTATGCAACGACTATTTACCGTGTCTCGGTATAGCGCGTTTTCACGCGCACTGGTATTTGCCGCGATGTTCACCTTCAGTGCTGTATATGCACTGGCAGCAGGGCGCATCGTTGGTAAAGTAACCGACGATGATACCAAAGCCCCCTTAGGCGGCGTGAGTATCAAAGTAAAAGTTGGCTCCAAAGTAATGGGAGCGTTTTCGGGTAAAGATGGTAGCTATGAAATTCGTAATGTTCCTGCTGGGAATTATGAGATTGCAGCTTCCTATATTGGTTTTAAATCCCAAACAAAAAAAATTACCGTTACCGATGAAGGCGAAGTATCGGCTAATTTCAATATGCAACTTGACTTGCTTCTTTTGGAAGAGGCAGTAGTTGTTGGCTATGGTACGAAGCAGCGTCGTGATTTGACGGGCGCAGTAACCTCAGTGAAGGCAGAAGAAATTGTGAGTCAGTCGGTGCAGAACGTGGGTCAAGCACTCCAAGGTCGTACCTCTGGTGTTCAAATCACACAGTCTAATGGTATGGCTGGCTCTGGAATGACTTTTCGTGTGCGTGGCGTAGGTTCGATTGGTGCGAGCAGTGAACCGCTTATTGTGGTGGATGGTATTCCGATTGCCAGAACGCAACTTGGTGCTGCAAGCGGCAATGTTTCTGCCAGCAACACCGACCCTTTGGCGGATATTAACCCTAACGACATTGAATCCATTGATGTCTTGAAAGACGCTGCTGCTGCTGCTATTTACGGTGCACAAGGCTCGAATGGTGTCGTGATAATTACGACGAAGCGCGGCAAAACAGGTACAACCAAAGTTTCGGCAAACTATTTTCAGGGTATTGCCGAGATGACACGCCGTTTGCCGCTTCTCAATGGCAATGAATGGGTTGATATGTTCCGCGAGGCGCATCGCAACGATAGTCTGTTTCGTGTTGCCCAGAACGACCCTGTACGCTTTCCCACGTTAAGAACTTCGCTCCCAGAAGGCATTTCTGATAGCCTTGCGCGGACACGTAACACCGATTGGGTGAGTTTAGTAACGCGCCCTGCGAATGTGCGTGAGGCAAATTTGTCTGTTACAGGCGGCAGTGATAAAACACAGTTTTTTGTTGGTGCAACCTATCGTAATGAAGAAGGCTACGTTATTACAAATTCCTTTGAGCGTTTGAGCGGTAGAATAGCGGTGGACCATGCTATTTCCGATAGAGTGAAATTACAAGGCTCGGTGAGTGTGAATTACAACACGGATAATCGTGTACCAGTCTCATTTAATGGCGGTTTAGGTTCGGCAATTAGTAGCTCCTTGCCAATTTATCCTGTCTTTAACGATGATGGAACGTATGCCAATGCACGACGCTCACAAGGACTTCAGTTGAATCCTGTGGCAGCACTCATGAATCGTTCTTTCACTGGCACAACGCTGCGTACATTAGGCGCAGTGTCAGTAAGCGCAGAAATTTTGGAAGGTCTTAGTTGGCGTTCATCGGTGAATATTGACCTCACTAATTTGCGGGAACGCTCATTCACAAACAATATCATTCAGCCAGAATCACGTGGCGAAGACCGCCGTGTGGAAGCAACAAACTGGTCCACCGACCATTACTTGACGTTTGATAGAAAAATTGCTGATGACCATTCCTTGAATATCGTTGGAGGTATGAGTGTCCAAAGCCTGTATCGTCGGGATGTAGGCGTATTTGCGACGCAATTCCCAAATGACCTTGTAACAAATCCAGGTGCTGGTTTGGGACCACGCGGATATGCTGATGAGGGTGGAAGCGGCTTTGTGTCGTACTTCTCTCGTGCTAACTACAAATTCCTCGACCGCTATATTCTTGGTGCGAGTGTGCGTTGGGACGGTTCTTCGCGTTTTGGTCCTCTTAATCGCTTTGGCTTCTTCCCATCTGCTTCGGCAGCATGGATTGTCAGCAGCGAAGACTTCCTGAAAGGGTCAGAAGCACTCACGTTCTTGAAACTTCGTGCCAGCTATGGCATCACTGGTAACGCTGCCATTGGCGATTTTGCATGGCGTGGCGATTACAGCTTTAATGCACCATACTCTGGACAGATTGGTTCTTATCCAAACAATTTACAGAATTCTTCTTTGACATGGGAACGCTCGACAATGTTAGACATTGCCGCAGATTACGGTTTATTTAATGACCGCCTTTCTGGTTCTATCGGCTTTTTTAGCCGCGTAAGTTCGGATTTGCTCATGCCAGTTTCTATTCCTGCATCGTCTGGATTTCGTAGTGTTTTGCAAAATGTTGGTTCGGTCTTGAATCAAGGTGTTGAGTTTAGCCTTCGTTCCTTCAATATTTCCAGTGATGCGTTCACATGGACAACCGACTTTAATATCACGTTTATCCGTAACGAAGTGCTTGATGCTGCGGGCTTGGCACCAGACTCCTTCGACCCTGGTCCTGGTGAGAATCGCATTATTGTTGGGCAGCCTATTGGTGTTATCTACACGAACAAATCTGCTGGTGTCGATCCTGCAACAGGCGACCCACTCTGGTTTGCGAAAAGCTCAAGCGGCAAGTTTGACACTGTTGTTACCGAACGCTACTACACTGGTGGTCGGCAATTCTTTGCTGACCGTCAGGCTGTTGGTAGCCCTTACCCGCTTTTCTACGGTGGTTTGACCAATACACTCAATTTCAAAGGTTTTGATTTGACCGTGCTTTTAAGCTATTCCTATGGCAATAAAGTGTATGACGATGCTGGTAAGTTGTTGGTTGGTAATATGAATCAACGCTGGAATCAAATGCGCCAAACCCTCAATCGTTGGCAAAAACCAGGCGATATTACCAATGTCCCACGCCTGACGCTTAATAGCAATTCCCGTCCAGAAGATACACGTGGTCGCAACAGCGATTTGTATGTGTACGACGCTTCCTTTCTCCGTGTACGGAACGTGGTTTTGGGCTATTCCTTCCCGAAAGAATTGCTTGATTCATGGGGTATTGGTCTGACACGCTTGCGCTTGTATGTGAGCGGTACAAATCTCTTCGTCTTTACGCCCTATCCAGGCTGGGATCCAGAAGTTACTCGTGATAATTCCAACCCACGTGAGCAGAACTTGCGTCAAGGGTCCACCTTCTTGCACCCACCACAAGCACGGACATTCTTGGTTGGCGTAAACATTGACTTCTAATAGAGATGCAATCCTTACCACTTACATTCTGAAAGATTATTATTATGAAACGAATCTTATCTTTAACAGCAACTCTCTGCCTGTCGGTGTACATCATCGCTTGTAATTCTATTTTAGATGTGCAACCACAACTGACCGCTTCCTACGACCAAGCACTCAATTCTACACGCGGGCTGAATAACGCCGTCAATGGCGCATATTCACTGTTTATTGATGGTAGTTTTGCTGGAGGCAATTCTGGGATGATTGGCGAAGTCCTTGCCGACCACGCAAATTTTCAAGGGAGCGATGCTTTTGGCTTCGGACAAATGGTTGTTCGTCAAATGGAACTTGTGAACACTGTTGGGCGTTCTACATGGGAGAATGGTTACAGCGTTATTAACCGTGCTAATCTTGTGATAGATGCTATTGATGCAGGAAAAATCCAAGATATAACTTTCGCCGCAAACCGTGATAGAATCAGAGGCGAGGCACTTTTTGTTCGCGCCTTTTCGCACTTCGACCTTGTTCGTCTCTTTGCTGCTCCATGGGGCTTCACCGCAGACAATTCGCACCCAGGAATCCCGTATCGCACTGTTGGTACGCAGGGTCCACAAAATGCAAAAACCGTTCGTGGTCCATTAGCACAGGTCTATACTCGTATTGTGGAAGATTTGCAAGCGGCAGTGCCGCTTTTGCCAGAAGTGGCACCCAAGGGCAAACCTTCGCGTTGGGCGGCTCGCGCTTTGCTCGCACGAGTCTATCTCCAACAAGAGCGTTATGCAGAAGCATTCACTGAAGCCGATGCAGTTATTCGAGGACCATTTAGCTTGACAGATAGTGTTCGTAGTGTTTGGTTTACGCCAAATACGAATGAGGCAATTTATGAATTGCCAAGCGAGCGCGATTTGCAAGACGGTGCAGGTGGCTATCGTGGTCTTTTGAGTGCCGAACTTGGTGGTGGTGCAGCAGCAATTGCTATTTCTACTGATTTGCAGCGACTCTTTGAAGCCTCTCAAAATGATCGCCGTCGGACATCACTCTTTGCAGTATCCATCGGCAGAATCTACACCACACGCTTCGATGAACTCTGGACAAACTTCCCTATTCTTCGCGTTGCTGAAATGTATCTCATTCGCGCAGAAGCAGGTTTTCGTACCAATCGCCCAGTAGAACAAATTCGCGCTGACATCAACCAAACACGTGTTCGTGCTGGTTTGAGTGCTGCCGCCCTTCAAAGTCTAAGTGGTGATGCGCTGTTCAGAGCATTGCAAACTGAGCGTGCATTGGAATTGGCATTACAAGGACATCGCCTCCACGATTTACGTCGCTGGAGATTACCAGTGGCAAATGGCTCGTTGCCAGGGGCAACGGTTTTGCCTTGGAACGATGGACGACTTGTTGTTCCTCGTCCAGATCGCGAAGTGAGTGTTAATCCTGAGTAAATCAAGCGTAAGGAAACACTCTAGCGTAATTATTTGGTACTACACAAAAGAATTTGCAGGATTGATGTAAAAATACCATATTATTCAACCTACATCAATCCTGTACTTTTCTTCACAATGCAAAATTTCAACGGCTATTTGCCGAAATATTTTTCACTATTTCTCATTGGAGATTTTCTATGAAACGTTTTCTTCTTAGTGCTGCATTGACAATTGTTTCTGTCAATAGTGCATTTGCACAATTCAATGCCGACGACCGTTCGACTGTTACAAGCTCACCGGCTCCTGCCTTTGGTGTTGCAAGCGAAAACGAAGGTGTTTACACCGATGTGCGGAATCAACCCTCTCCCGCGCTCTTCACTGCAACAAATGTTTTGCACCAAGGCACAAGTTCCATTACCATCACGTACACACCAGCCGCTCGGGCATCGTGGGGTCCAAACCCACTTTTTAACGAGCCTGCACCAATGATTTTTTTAGGTATGCGTGTGTATAAAGACGGCGCAAATCTTGCCAATGCGACTGCAGGCACCGTGCAAGCACCAGCAAACGGTAATCTTGATTGGGGTGGCAACAATGATCACAAAGCACCAAATGCTGCACTCGCGCTTACAAGAGTTGGAACCTCCTCGTCCTTTAGAACACCAGCTTTTAACCCTCGTACGATTATGGGTGTGAATTTGACTGGTAAGACGATTGCACGAATGATGATCATCGTAAAAATGCCTGGTGACTGGCCAGAGCTTCGTCCTTGCAGCAATTCAATGGGTTGCCAACAAACTGACAACCGCGAGTTTACCTTTGCTCCGACGGTCATCACAGGCACGAGCGTCCGCGATGCAGCAGAATACGTTGAAAGTGCATCATCTACCCCGAACCCGATGTCGGACATGATGCTCATTAACTTTACCCTGAAAAAACCAACACCCGTAACAGCACGTATTTTCGACGCAATGGGTCGTGAAGTTCGCACCATCATGCGTGGTCAAACCTTCGGTTCAGGTGCTTGTGCTATTCAGTGGGATGGCGTATCAAATGAAGGCGTTGAAGTAGCAGCAGGTATGTATTTCTTCCGCTTAGAGGTTGATGGCGGTATTCGCACAGGTAAATTTACTGTTGTTCGCTAAAACTTGACTTATTTTCGTCCTCAACGCCCCTTCGTGGTTATCACGAAGGGGCGTTTGTTGTTTTGGGGGAATTTGAGTATATTCATCATTGTTAGTTGGCATACCTTCACCCTTTAGGCGTACACATTTTTCACATTTGTTTCCGATAAACTTGTATGAGCGATATTGAGCAAAGCAATCAGTTGCCTTCTCTTCCCGAACAACCTTCAAGTTCGCCAACAGAGGCGAGTAAAAAAGAAGCGTATCAGGATAAGGTCGGGACGGTAAGCAGAGTTGCAGCATTGGGAACAGGTGCGGCGTGTATCGCAAGTGGTTTGGTACTCTCCTTTCAAGGCGCAGACCCGTCTGTATTGCACACAGTGTTTATTGCTGGAACGACACTGTTTGGGTTAGCAATTTCTGGCAAACTTTTTTCCAAAGAATAGTCATGAACATTTCCGCATCCTCGAATAAACTCTTATTCGCCGCTGCTGTGCTGCTTTCTTGTACAGCATTGCTGGTCGTCGCTCTCTGGGGCAACAAATATGCAGGCTACTACGTTGCATGGATATTGCTTATTACCTTTTTTGCATGGCAGGCACGGCGGTAGAGCAGTTTGGAGACCAAAATCATGAAAAAAATTATGACGCATGATGTAGCTTCAATACTCCCCAGCGCAGAAGAGTCATTTCGCCTCGGCTGGCAAGAAGCAATGCGTGGCGAGACAAGACCAATATCTGAGCTGTGGGACGAACTCTTTGCCACACCTGAATCAGAAGTATTTCTGACGCAGATGATAACTGAGGTGCGCCGAGAAGAAGACGCTGGAAAGCTGATAGAAGGCGGCTGGGATAAAATCTAAAAAAAACTCGCTTTCCAAAGAGCAAAAATACAAAACGCCTCTTCGCGCTTACACGCGGCGGGGCGTTTTATTGTTTTTGGGAATTTCTCAGGGATATTGCATTTGGTTGAAATTTTCTGTAAGATTGCCGTTATACTCACTTCCACACTATTTCTATGATGCCACCTTTCAGCGAAGATGCGTTTCGCCAAGCAATACAAAGTTCTCGAATAATTTGGCGAAAGCACGTTACTATAAGGCTTTTAGAGCGCAATATCGCGCGGCAAGATGTATTGCGATGTCTTCTTGAAGGTGAGTGCATTCATTCCTATCCCGAAGATACGCCATTTCCCAGTGCGTTGTTTTTCATAATGATGCAGGAGCAACCTTTACACGTTGTGGCTGCCTTTGATGCAGCTCAAGAAGAAGCGTTTATCATCACTGCTTATATTCCTTCATCGAGCATTTTTGAATTAGATTACAAAACAAGGAAAACCTCATGACCATGAACAAAGCCACCTCTATCCCCGTGAACGTCTGTCCAATGTGCAACGGCACTCTTGCCGAAGGCTTTACCACGTTCAGCGCAGATATTCAAGGGCGACTCTTTGTCGCACGACGTGTTCCAGCGAGGATTTGCGAGCAGTGTGGTGAAGAGTGGCTAGAAAACGCTATTACGATAGAATTGGAGCAACGCGCAATGGCGGCATTTGAAGCACGAAGCGAGGTAGAAATTATCTCGTTTGCAGCCTAAAGCCGGTCGGAACAGTAAAAGAACTAACGAAAATAGTACCTGTTCTGAAGTTTGCAACATAAAGCTACGACTATTTCAGCCTTATCAAAGCCCCCTCAATGCCCACACAAACCTTTGAACTCCACGCCACCACACCCGAAACACACAAAGTCCGCAAAATTGTGGAAATGCTTCGGGATGGCGCAGTGATGCTCTATCCAACCGATTCAGGCTTCGCGCTGGGCTGTTGCTTGTCGAAAAAAAATGCAATTGAGCGCGTGCGCCAGATACGCCGCTTGCCAGAACACAAGCATTTGAGCTTTCTTTGCGATTCCCTGACGAATATTTCCGAGTTTGCCAAAGTAAGCAATCATGCCTACAAAATTATTCGTCGCTTAATTCCTGGTCCCTTTACGTTCATTCTGCCCGCAACCAAAGCCGTACCGAACTACGCCCTCGACCCGAAGCGCAAAACCACGGGCATTCGTGTGCCAGAAAGCCCCATTGCGATTGCGATTCTCAAAGAACTCGACAACCCACTTATTTCCATCACCGCCAAGCGCGACGACCAAGAATTTGAGACCGTCGAGGATTTGCTCAATGCCTTATCGCCGCTTGTGGATATTGTCGTTACGCCGAGCGAATACGCCTTTGTGGGCGAATCCACTGTGATTGACATGACCCAAGAAGAGTTCCATTTGGTGCGGCGTGGCGCAGGCATGGCAGAGGTGCGAGAGCATATTCCGGAAATTATTGAAGGCGAATAGGCTTGCTCTATTTCTGCATTCTGGCGTGTCATCACCGCAGGTCTGCAAAACTTGTAATTACCTAACTTTTTTCTACCTTTTTCTTTTCTCTACTTTCCCTACGAGGCGCATCAATGCTAGGATATCGCTTTTCTGAATACGTTCCGAATCCCGATGGCGACAAGTCCACCTTTGAGAATTTGCTGAACGTTCTCATGCAACTGCTTGTCTATACGTCGGGCAATTTTTCTGAGGCAATGGATTGGCTGAATCAGTTGGACAGGCAATACGGCTTGACCAACGACGACTACGGCATGGGTAATTTTATCGACGACCTGAAAGAGCGCGGCTATATTGACGAAAACGAACAGGAAAAAGGCTCCTTCACCATCACGCCGAAATCCGAGCAAAGCATCCGCCGCCGTTCGCTGGAAGAGATTTTCGGCAAGCTGAAAAAATCCAAACCCGGCAACCACCAAACCCCGCTTTCCGGCATGGGCGATGAGAAAACCACCGACAAGCGCGATTTCCAATTCGGTGATTCGATTGAGCAAATTTCCATGACCGAATCGCTGCGCAACGCACAAATCAATCACGGTATTGGCGATTTTCGCTTAACCGAAAATGATTTGGAAGTGGTCGAAAATGAGTACAAATCGCAGACTTCGACGGTGCTGATGATTGATATTTCACACTCTATGATTCTCTACGGCGAAGACCGCATCACGCCTGCAAAGAAAGTGGCAATGGCAATGGCGGAAATGATAACCACGCGCTATCCAAAAGACACGCTCGATATTTTGGTCTTCGGCAATGATGCCTGGCAAATTGAAATCAAGGATTTGCCGTACTTGCAGGTCGGTCCCTACCACACAAACACCGTTGCGGGCTTGGAGCTAGCAATGGACTTGCTGCGCCGTCGCAAAACCAGCAACAAGCAAATTTTTATGATAACCGACGGCAAGCCAACGTGCTTGAAAGAAGGCATAAAGTATTACAAAAACAGCTTCGGTCTCGACCGCAAAATCGTGAACAAAACGCTCAATCTCGCCACACAATGCCGCCGCTTGAATGTTGGCATTACGACCTTCATGGTCGCCAAAGACCCGTATTTGCAGGAGTTTGTCCGCGAATTCACCAAAGCCAACAACGGACGCGCTTTTTACAGCAGCTTGCAAGGCTTAGGCGATTATGTGTTCGAGGACTATGTGCGCAATCGCCGCAAGAATGTGCGGTGAAAACTGTTCAGTTCTTCCCGCCCAAGCGGCTGAGGAGTGCAGATACGCTGCCGTCCGGCGGGTGGGTCGCTTGCACAGCACTCGCTGGACGGCTACTGAGCTTGTGATAACAGCCGCCCGACGAGAAGATGGCTATAACAAATCATTATCTCCCACACCATTGTAAGCAAGAGCAAACGCTATGGCACAAGCTACAAAACAACGTCTTTACACGCTTTTGGCGGCAGTATTGCTGGGCGGCATTGTCTATGCTACCTCACAGCCGCTTGGAAAACTGCCCGTTCTTTCGCTGTTTCTCGACCCTTGGAATGGTGCGTACCGAACTGCCCGCAATGCGCATGAAAGCTCACCCGTGAAGGAATTATCCATTCCTGGATTGCGTGGCGAAGTACGCATTTACCGCGATGCTCGCAACGTTCCGCATATTATCGCCGAAAACGATATTGATGCTGTTGCTGCGCTGGGCTATTTGACCGCCCGCGACCGCTTATTCCAAATTGACTTCCAAACCCGCGTGGCGGCTGGGCGTTTGTCGGAAATATTCGGTGCAGAGCGCATTAAAGCTGACCAATTCCTCCGCAGAACAGGAATGATGCTGGGTGCAGAGCGGACCTGGGAAAACATTCAGCGCGAAAATTCGGATGTGAAAAATGTGCTAGAAGCATTCACAAGCGGCGCAAATGCGTACATTTCCACGCTCTCGCCGAATGATTATCCGTTTGAATGCCGTTTGCTTGGCTACGCGCCAGAAGCGTGGTCGCCGCTCAAGTGCATTCTGGTCAATCAACTCATGGCGTATGATTTGACCTTTCCCATGACCGATATTGTGATGGAAGAAACACGCAAAAAGCTAGGCGACAGCGCGTTTGCGGCATTGTACCCGAACCATGCCGTGATAAGCGTTCCGCAAAGCCCCGAAGAACGAGGCGTGGTGCGCCCTGCAAGCAATCCGCTTTCACCGCAATATCAAGCACAACAGCAACAATCAAATGTATCAAAAAACTCCACAAGCCTTGCCATTACGCAGCTGTTGGCAATGCACCGCGACGTTTCCACGCTGTTCGGCGAAGCAGCCGAAGGCAAAGGCAGCAATAACTGGGTCGTAAGCGGCACAAAAACACGCTCCCAAAAGCCGCTTCTCGCTGGAGACCCGCATCTTTCCTTGTCGCTGCCAGCAATTTGGTACGAAGTGCAGATGATTACACCGACGATGAATATGTACGGCGCGACGATTCCGGGCGCACCGCTCATCATTGTTGGCGCGAATGAGCATCTTGCGTGGTCGCCGACGAATACGGGCGCGGATGTGGTTGATTTTTACACCGTGCAGTTTCAAAATGCGCAGCAGGAAAATTATTGGCACAATGGCGCGTGGAAGAAGGTAGAGAGCCGCATTCAGCCAATTCGCGTAAAAGGGCAGGCGGATGTGCAAGACACGATGCGCCTCACGCACTGGGGTCCCGTTATGACCGTTGATGCCGAAACCCCGCGCGAACAGAGTCTTTCGGTGCGCTGGACGGCGCATGAAGCCTCAACTATTTTGAGTGCGATTTGGGGAATGAATCATGCAAAAAATCTGGCAGAGTTTGCTACGGCGCATAAAAACTGGGATGTTCCCGCGCAAAACATTGTTTATGCTGACAAGCAAGGAAATATCGCCCTTCGCAGCTTCGGGCATTATCCTGTGCGCAAATGTGGGCATGGGCGCGGCATCCACGACGGCAGCACCGATGCGGGCGCGTGGATTGGGCGTGTGCCGCTCGATTCCGTGCCAGGCAGCATCAATCCTGCCGCCGCATTTTTGGAATCCGCAAACCAAGACCCCGTGCCGTCCACATACCCATATTACCTCAACTACAACTGGGGCGATCTCTGGCGCGGTGCGCGTATTGCCGAATACCTACAAAGCGCACAAAGTCTTACGCCAGAGGACTTCGAGCATTTTCAAACCGATGTAAAGGTGATGCAATGGGCGTTTATCAAGGAAAGCATTCAAAAATTAAAATGCGAGGAAGAATGCACGGGCGCGAAAAAGCAAGCAGTGGAGCGGCTTCTGGCGTGGAACGGCGTTGCCGATACGACCAACCAAGCTGCCTTGCTTTTTCACACCTTCACGCGCCTTCTGCGCCGCGCCGTGTGGGATGAAATGATGGTGGAGAATATCGACGTACAAAAAAATGTGGCAAAAGGCACAAGCGATACGGTGAGAAGCAAGGATTTACGCGGCAATCCGAGTGACCCAATGATGTGGCATTTGCTGAAAAACGAACCCAATTCCGAATGGTTGGACAATCGCACAACGCCGCAGCGAGAGAATGCAGACATGGTGCTAAAAACCGCACTGTTGCAGGCGTTGGACACGCTCGTTGCCGATTATGGCTCAAATCCTGAAGGCTGGACGTGGGGACGCAATCACAAACTCATCATTCGCCATCTCACCCGCGCCGAGCCGCTTAAATCCTTGTGGCGCGGACCATTTCCTTTCGTCGGCGCACAAGCAACGGTGCTGCCTGCGGGGTCGTTGCTGACGACACATAGCGCGAGTTGGCGTATGGTGGTAGATTTCGCAAGCGGCAAACCACGTGTTTCTGCGGTGTATCCAGGCGGTCCGTCGGGAAATCCTTTTAGCAAATGGTACGATTCGCAAATTTCTACGTGGCTGAATGGCAAGCTCTACGCCACTGAACAAGCGACATCAGAAGAAGGTTGCAAGCAAGGAAATATGAGATTTTCAGAGAATTTGCGTCCTCAAAAATAGGCAGTGCTTGATGTGGTGCATCGTTGCTGTGAAATTTTCATGGAATTTTCATGGAATTTCATTGCTCTATTGAAATAATATCTACGAAAATAATATCTCCTCGTTACAAAAGTTCACGTTTGGACATCTCCTTAAAAAGCCGTATATTTGTCCTCTTTACCAATTCACAATTTTACCCACTAATTTTTGTACAAAAGCCGCATAAAACCTACCTTGCTGGGGTATGCCCAACAAAAAAATGGTAAACAATTATGCGACTTTCGGAGGCTTTTAATGTCTGAGCAAGTTATGTCTTCTGACGAGCAGATGGAAGCTGCGGCGGGAAAAAAACCGACCGCGATGCACAAGAAATATTCAGTTACATCCATTATGGATGATGACTTTACCTACGATATGCTTGATGCCGACATACTGACAAGTATGTTCGAGAAAACTCTTTCGACGATTTCGGAAAATGAAATCATTAAAGGGCGCATCGTTGCTATCAGCAATAACGAAGTAGCGATTGATATCGGCTTCAAATCTGAAGGCATTGTTCCGCTTTCAGAATTTACCAACCGCGATGAACTCAAAATCGGCGATGAAGTAGAAGTTTTCTTGGAAAACATCGAAGATAGCGACGGTAAAATGGTGTTGTCGCGCCGCCGCGCTGATTTCATGCGCATTTGGGAGCGTATTAACTCTGCTCACGATACTCAAGCCATTGTTCAGGCGAAAATCCTCCGCCGTATCAAAGGTGGTATGGTTGTGGACCTTATGGGCATTGATGCCTTCCTTCCGGGTTCGCAAATTGACGTAAAACCCGTCCGCGACTTCGATGCGTGGATTGGTCGCAATCTCGATGTTCGCGTTGTGAAAATTAACCACCCGAACGAAAACGTTGTCGTTAGCCACAAAGTTCTTTTGGAAGAGCAAATCGCAGGTGTGCGCCAAGAAGTCTTGGAACGCCTCGAAAAAGGTCTCGTCTTGGAAGGACACGTCAAAGCTATCGCCGACTTCGGTGTATTCATTGACTTGGGCGGCGTGGACGGTCTTGTTCACATTACCGACTTGTCGTGGGGTCGCGTTACGCATCCGTCAGAAATCGTCCAGCTTGACGAAAAAGTTAAAGTTGTTGTTCTTGATTTCGATGGCGACAAACGCCGTATCTCGCTCGGTATGAAACAACTTACTGCACATCCTTGGAACACGATTGGCGAGAAATACGAGCCACAATCCAGCGTTCAGGGCAAAGTCGTCAGCCTTACCGATTACGGTGCGTTTATCGAAATCGAAAAAGGTATCGAAGGTTTGATTCACATCAGCGAAATGTCATGGACAGAGCATATCAAGCATCCGTCGCAATTCGTGTCGATGGGACAAATGGTGGAAGCCGTTGTCCTCAACATTGACCGCGATGGCAAAAAATTGTCGCTCGGTATGAAACAACTCACCCCTGACCCGTGGCAGCAACTTCTCCAAAAATATCCAGTGGATTCCGCACACAAAGGCGTTGTCCGCAACATCACCAACTTCGGTGTGTTTGTTGAATTGGAGCCAGGTGTGGATGGTCTTGTTCACATCAGCGACCTCTCATGGACGAAGAAAATCCGCCACCCTGGCGAGTTTGTGAAAAAAGGCGAAGAAATTGACGTTGTTATCTTGGGCATCGACCTCGACCAGCGCCGTATTTCGCTTGGACACAAGCAAGTACGCGATAATCCATGGGATGCCTTCCAGCGCGATTACGAAGTAGGCACACAAACACAAGGTCACATTGTTCGTATCATCGAAAAAGGTGTGATTGTGGAATTGCCACACGGCGTGGATGGCTTCGTTCCGACCTCGCAGCTTTCGTTTGCTCCTGTGCGCAATATCGCTGACTTCTTCCGCGTGGATGAAAACTTGCCGCTTAAAGTGATTGAATTCGATAAAGAAGCGAAGAAAATCGTTCTTTCGGCGGTAGAATTTTTGAAATCGCAAGAACAAGGCGTGATTGACAGCTACAATGCAAATCACCCCGTTCCAGGCGCGTCGAATTACGTTGCAGAGTTTTCGATGAACAGCCTGAACGACGACGCAGCGTAAGACAGCGTAATGTAAGACGTTGTTTGCGTCCGCCAGAGTTTGTATATTTATCGCTCATTTTGTTGCAGAAATACATAATTGTATCTGCCAAAATGAGCGATTTTTTTTGCTTTCTCAATACCAATCAAGCCCTTGCAAGCCTCATCAAATCAGGCTTCAGTGGCACAGACATTCTTGTCTGTGTTTCCCACTTGAATCCAGCACTAATACCGTTTCGATTGTAAAATGAATAGTTTCAATTCTCCGAAACAAGGCAGCATGCTGCCTTGCTCAAATCAAAGTATTCAAAATACAGTCAACAGAAATGTCTGTGCCACTACTGATGTTGAAATGATTGGCTAGTATCATGTCTTCCTCAAGAGAAGTTTTAATCATCTCCAGCATCTATGCTTGCTCACACCAATACTTCCTTCCCATTCCCCTTCGCAAACGCCCTGCCCGCGAAAAGCGACATCCGCACGATTGCCTTTATCTCGCTTGCGGCGGCAGTGCTTGTTGCCATCGGGCTGCTCGTGAATCCGATTCTCGCTTTTGCGCCGCTTGCGCTTGGTGCGGGCGGCTTGCTGGTGGCATTTTTTGTGCGCTATCCGCGTGTGTGGCTGTGTTTGGGTGCATTGCTGAATTATTGGTGGATTTCGCAGGGCGGCGGCGATGAGGAAATCACGCTGAAAGAATACGCGCTTGTGCTGTTCTATTTTGGCGGCTTGGCAATTTGGTTTTTTGGAATGTGCGTTATTCAAAAGCGGCGTGTGGTGCGGCATTGGGCGGATAAAATTCTACTTCTGGCAATCGCCGTTTCGCTGACCAATGCGGGACTTGCTGTGCTGAACGGCACACCCATTCTCACGTGGGTGCGCGAGTGGCTTTTATTTTGGATGATACTGTATTACTTCCCTTGGCGCGAACATTTCACTGAAAAGCGGCATATTCAGGCTCTTCTGGCGTGCCATGCGGTGGTGTTTTTGGCGATTGGCGGACAGAATTTGTATAATTACCTGAAAGCCTCTACAAACATGGTGTATGCTTATCAGATTTGGGCATCGCGCAAAACCTTGAACACGCATATTTTTATGAGCGCGACGGTCTGGACGGTCTTAGGCGGTCTGTATGCGGCAAAGAGGAAATCGCAAGTATTGATGATGCTTCTGGCAGGATTTTACGGTGTGGTGGTGGTGGCAAGTTTTTCGCGGGGATTTTGGCTCTCTGGCATTCTTGCTCTGGTTGTTTGCCTTGCCGTACTCGACCCTAAAAAGCTCGTTCTTTTCAGCGTCTATGGCATTATTGCGGCGGTGGGTTTTACCCTGCTTGTGCAACTCATTTTTCCCGATAAGGCTACCTTTATTTTTAATGTTTTGAAAGCGCGTTTGCTTTCGTCCTCACGCGGAACAAGCGATGTTTCCTTGCTTGCACGGTATTACGAAACCATGTCCATTTTGAATCAACTACAACAATATTTTCTGGGTGGAAACGGTTTAGGTTCGTCATTTTACGCCTACGACCCCATTCAAAAGCACTTCTTCACAGCAACTTTTATTCATAACGGCTATATTTTTGTTTGGCTGAAACTGGGCTTTTTCTTTTTCGTGTCGTTTTACAGCTTTTGGTTTGCCACGATGATTCGTGCCTACCAAGTGGCACGCCAAGCGGCACATTTGCCAATGGCAAAAATTCTTGCAGCTGCCTGTGCTGCTTGCTTTACGGGCTATCTTTTTTTGAATATCACAAGTTCTATGGCAGAAGGACGCGACGGATTTTATTGCCTTTCGATGTGCTGCGCGGCATTGGGCTGTGCGGAGAATCTATTGCAGCAAAAAAATAGTGCAGCAGGACGAGACGATTTTTGATAACGTTTGCCTTTTCTCATATGAACAGGTCAATGTTATCCCGCGCTTTCCTCGACCGCTCGCCGTGCAATGAGCATTTCCGCGACTGCCGCCAGCACCGCACCAAGCAGAAAAATACGCCAAAGCTCCGTGCCTGAGCTGCCTGCACGAAGCGCATCCATGCTACTTTTGCGGTAATCGTCTATCACGCGGATCTGCTCCTGCGATGGCACAAAACGCTCCAGCGACGCGCTCAGTTCTTGCGCTGAAAAATTTGCCATCACCGATTCCGATGCGGGAGCATTCACGGCAAGCGTGGAAAGAATTGTCCCAAAGCCCGCACTATTGCTGGGCTTGTAGGAAATTGCGTACACGCCTGGCTGCCGAAGCGTTTCCAGCGACAGCAGTGCGCCGCTCGGCGTTGGTGCGGCTTGGCGTGTGGATTGTGTGTTGGAGGGGTCGGTAATGGTCAAAGCCGCGCCGCTTGGCACTTTTCCAGCAATCGGAATCGTGAGCGATTGCCCAACCACTGCCGAAAACGATTCTTGCGAGCGCGAGGTCAGATACGATGCAGCGCGGAAGACAATCGGCACAAATACGCCCGTTACAGGAAAACTGCTCCATTCGGCAGACGGTGGAACGGCGATGTACAAGGCTTTGCCCGTGCCGCGCTTGGATTCGGCAAGAAAAATACCGTCGGCAAGCTCAATAATTGCTTGCGCCGTGAGCGATTCCCGCACAAGCGGCATTGCGCGGCTGATGCGCGGCGACTCCACAATGCGGTTTGCGCCTTCGGTTTCGCTTCGCTTGAACACGCCTTGAAACAACGGGTGCGCTGCATCAACGCTGGTAAATTCTGCTGGAGTAGCTGGTGGATACTCGCTTTCGGCTACTTTGCCAAATTGCAAGGCAGGTAAAATAGTCGTGTTGTAATTTTGTAAATCTGCTGACGCGCCCGCAAAGATGAACACGCCGCCACCTTCCTGCACAAATGCCTGTAAGCGTCCCGCGTCGCTGGCGGAAAAGCGCGGAATGCCAACCAAAAACAGCGCGTCAAATTCATTCAGCGCAATCGAAGAAAGCGCGTCGGCGGGGAGTTCTGTGAGATTTTGCGTGGATTTGTCTGCCCTCAGAGCCACACTCAAAAATGCACACTCATCCCGCGAACCAATGAGCGCGAGGCGTGGTGCGGGTGGCAAGACAAAGCCCACGTGCCGCCGATTGTCCGCATCCAACACATCGCCTTCTACTTCGACCGTACAGCGCACCAATCCTCCTGTTTCGGAGTTTGCACTACGCTCTGGTGCGGCTGCGGCAATAGGAATCATGCGGGATTCACCCTTCGGAATCGTTACGGTGCGTTGTGCAACACGCTCGCCGTTCATTTGCAAACTCACAATTACGTCGCGCAGGTCGTCGCCACTGCTATTGCGCACCCGCGCTTCGATTTCGACAGGCTTGCCGCTTTCAAAAATCCGCGATACGAGATGCAGCGAATCCACCGACAAATTGCGTTCGCCCGCTTTGGAATCCGCGCCAATCGGCACACAATACACGGCGGTTGCTTTGGAAAAGAGTTTGAGCGAATCGTTATTGCTCGCAACGCCAGTACTCGCGCCATCGTCCAGCACAATATTTTTTTGTGCATCGGTGATAATAAATACTTCACGGTTCAAATTTTGCGCATCGGTGAGAATGGACGAAGCAAGACGCAGTGCGCCTTCCAGCTTGCCCGTAGCAAAAGCAGTCGGCACGTTTTGGATTGCCTCGCGCATTGCGCCCAAATCCCGCGTAAATGCTGCCGTGCGGCGGTCGCTGAGGTCTGCCATCTGCACAAGCGCAACCTCATCGCCATCGCCGAGCGAGCGCACCACGCTGAGAGCGGCTTCCTTTGCCTGTTTCAGGCGCACACCGCGCTCGTCGGCGAGTTCCATGCTAAAGGAATTATCTAGCACAATTACTACGGAGCTTTTTGCTTTTGTTCCCAAGCCCGGAAACGAAGTCGGAATAGTCGGACGCGCAAACGCCAGCACCGCACAAACGACAATCAGCACCCGTAAAAGCAGCAAAATCAGTTGCGTGATTTTAAGTTTACGAATGCGCGTTTTCTGAAGTTCTTTGAGAAAGGTGAGTGTACTGAAATCAATGGTTTGGAGCTTGCGCAGATTGAAAAAATGCAGCAAAATCGGAATTGCGGCGGCTGCCAAACCCAGTAAAATGGCGGGATTGAGAAAGGTCATAGTGCAAAAATTGGGGAATAAACGTCAAAAAGAGGCTCTCACTCTGGTAATTATCTTACGGCAAAGTGAGAGCCTCGCTACGAAATGTTTGTATATTCAGCAGTTACGAAACAAGCCGATAAGTAATCGGTACTGTTACCCAACGCGGGATTCTTTTCCCTTTACGAGTTGCGGGAGTAAATGTTGTTTTTTTGACCGCCGACTGTGCAGGTTCATTGAAAATAGGATGAGTAGAATTTTCAATGAAAGACTTAACAACGCGACCATTCACGCCAATCAAAGCGCGAACCTGCACTTTGCCTTCGATATTTTTCGCTTTCGCCTCTTTCGGATATTCTATCGCCTTGCGAAGTGCTGCCATGTCTGTTTCTGGCTCTTTATCCACAGGAGTAGTATCGTACGCGCTCGGGTATTTTTTCCTTGTTTCCTCAGAGGCTTCTTCAACTTTGTCGTCGAGTTTGCTCTGTTTTGCCGTTGCAGCAGCAAGAGAGTCTGCCGTCGCCTTTGCTGTTTGTGCCGCTTTGAGTGAATCTGCTGCGGCAGCTGCTGTTGCTTCTGCGGTGCTGCTTGCTGCGCCAGTGCCGCTTGCGCCGTCGGATGTTCCCTTGCCTCCAGCAGTACCTTGCGCTGTTTGGGAAGAATCTTTTTGTTGGGCGGGTTCATTTTTTGAATCACACGATGCTAGACTCAGGACGGCGACGCTTGTTATCGCTAGTACTTTCAGTGTATTCATAACTGCTCCAGTTGTAAGAAAAACGTAAAATAAAAGATTTAAGCGTGTGCCGCTTCTTCTTGCGGCACAAACGCCTGAATTTCTTCCAAGAGCGCGGAAACAATTTCTTCTTCTTTGATTTTTCGCACCACTTCGCCTTTGCGGTACAAAATCGCCACGCCTTTTCCTGCGGCAATGCCGATGTCTGCTTCGCTTGCTTCGCCAGGACCATTCACCACGCAGCCCAAAAGTGCGACTTTGACAGGCTTTTTGATGCCCTTTACTGCTTCTTCAAGCTGGGCTGTAATGCTGAATAAATCTACTTCCAAGCGTCCGCAGGTGGGGCAAGCAATGATTTCCACGCTGCGTTGCGCCATGCCGAGCGAGCGCAAAATTTCTTTGCCAACTTCCACTTCTTTTTCTGGCTCATCGGTGAGGGAAACGCGAATCGTATCGCCAATTCCTTCTGCCAACAATGTACCAATGCCGACTGCCGATTTAATCGTTCCAACCCGCGTCGTTCCTGCTTCGGTAACGCCTAAGTGCAGGGGAAAGTCTGTTCGCTCGGCAAGCATTCGATATGCTTCAATCATCAGGCGCACGTCGGTGGATTTTACCGAAATAATCACGTCATCGAAGCCGAAATCTGCCGCAATTCCTGCGTGGCGCATCGCGCTTTCAAACAAGGCTTCAGGCGTTGGATAGCCGTGTTTTTCCAAAATATCTTCTTCGAGCGAACCAGAATTTACGCCAATGCGAATCGGGATTTGGCGTTCTTTTGCTTTCGAGAGAACCTCGTGAATACGCTCTCTCGAGCCGATATTTCCTGGATTGATGCGCACTTTCGCAACACCTGCTTCAATCGCTTTCAATGCAAAAATATGATTGAAGTGAATATCGGAAACAATCGGCACAGGCGACTGGCGCACAATCTCAGCCATTGCGTCGGCAGCGTGTTTGTCATTGACCGTAACCCGCACAATATCTACACCCGCTTCATGGCAACGGCGAATCTGCTCGACGGTTGCTTTCACATCGGCGGTTTTCGTTTTGGTCATGGTTTGGACGCTCACAGGCGCATTCCCGCCTACTTGGACGTTTCCGACCATGACGGTACGAGTTTTTCTGCGGCGAAAGGGCAAAGTTGCCAT
This sequence comes from Candidatus Kapaibacterium sp., assembly GCA_004292595.1. GTDB lineage: Bacteria > Bacteroidota > Ignavibacteria > Kapaibacteriales > UBA4661 > PH2015. The sequence continues at coordinate 44,417 of RDXM01000125.1, forward strand.
GGGTTGTTCGTGAGTACCGTTTTTCCCGTTTTTACCATTTACAACGGGTAAGTCAAAGGTGGTGGACATATTGAAAGGAATTGGTGAAAAGATGTAGATTGTATTTAGCTATTTCCAGAGGTAGTTGCTGACATTTGCTTTAATCCCCAATATAGTAGTAATGCTCCGCCAATGCCTAGGATTGCACCGAGTACAGCACCTTCAACCACAAAACGTTGTTCTGGGGTTTGCGCAACTTGACGTTGAGTATAATATTGCTCAAGAGAGCTAAAACCATTTTGTCGAAGAATCCTGACAAATTGCTCATGGCTAATGCCATTTCGAGCAAGAATATCTTCGTACCGCGAATAGTCTCCTGATGTAGCCGTATTACCACGAATTTTTCCGTGCAATACTTGTAATTCATTATATTCTTTGCTATTCATTGTTTGGTAAGGATTCAGATGATGTCTGTTGTTGAAGCTGTGATAAAACCTGTGACTGAAGTGCCATTTCGTTGGTAGAAGAACTCAACTGTGTAATACCGTTTTGATTGTATTTTGAATACTTTGATTTGAGCAAGGCAGCATGCTGCCTTGTTTCGGAGAATTGAAACTATTCATTTTACAATCGAAACATTCATTTTACAATCGAAACGGTATAACTCTTCAATTGCCTGTTTACGAGCCACATTATTTGCACTGATGATACTCAAACTTACTCCAATAGCTGTACCAACGCCCATGACTGTTAAGATGATAGTCAACCACTTCGTAAAGTCATCAAAACGTTTATCGTAGAGTTTATCAATGTACTCAAGTTTTGTGCGGAAATCACGGTTTTCTTGTTCGAGTTTTTGGATGCGTTGGTGCAAGGAATCAACACTCTTCTCACCAAGCGCGTAAAGACTGGGCGAGTGCGCCAGAAGCGATACAAATGCGGTGAGCAAAACAGTAATAACTTTAACAGAAAGCATAGATTTTATGCGGCTTGTAGGTCATTCAACGAAAAGAGTTGTGGGCGTGGCAAAGGTTTTTGTTCGTCGTTGTAGAAATCAATGAGCGATTCTATCATTTCCTGACCATGCTTCACAGCTTCTTGATACGAGTCGCCATGCGTCTTGCAATGTGGAAAGTCAGGCAAAGAAACGACAAACGTATTGTCTTCGTCCGACCACTGTCCGACCACTGGATAATCATGCTGTATTTTGGAAAAAAGTGCATTACAATTTCTTACTCGCTTCCATCAATACCCGCTTTTCCTCGTCCGAAAGGCTATTGTAGCCGCTTTTGGCAATTTTATCCAACAACCCATCAATCTCTTCCTGAGTAATGGTGCGGCTTCCGTCAATTTTCGATTGCGCCCGAAACCACGAACCAACCGTGCCAGAAATGCTTTCTTTCTCTGAAGTGCTGTACGAATCTGCCTCTCGAATATCATAAATTTTTCGCCGCGAACCCGTGATTTTACGACCGTTTTCACCACGTAGCATATCGCTTACTTTATCGAAAAAGCCGAAAATACCTGCTTGGTCGCCGAAGCGGAGCAGCAAGTAGCCCGTGAGTGCGCCGCCAAGGTGCGCGAAGTGTGCAACGCCGTCATTGCCTGTCAAGCCTGAGATGAGGTCAATACCAATCCAGACAAGTACGAAAATTTTCGCTGGAATCGGGAAAAATATCGGAAACATGAGGATTGGTCGGTCAGGGAACATGAAGCCAAATGCAATCATCACGCCTTGAATGGAGCCAGACGCGCCCACTGTCGGACCACCCATACCAAAAAGTGAACCGACGGCTAATTGCGCCAATCCCGCACCAATACCTGCAAGCACGTAAAAAATCGTAAACCGCCGCGAACCCCAGAGCGATTCAAGCTCCGAGCCAAACATCCACAGCGCGAACATATTCATGAGCAAGTGCCACACGCCACCGTGCATGAATTGGTAGGTTACGAGCTGCCAAGGCATGAAGTGTCCAGATTCTATCGGCTGCAGCGCGAACCAGTTCATCACGTAATAGCGCATCGGTGCGCCGCCGACGGTCAGCAAATCCAGAAAAATACTTTGGAAAATGAAAATGACAACGTTGGTAATCAGCAAGGTTTTGATGACGGGCGTAAAGAAGGAAAATCCCCCGCCGCCGCCATAGTAGCTGCCGCCGCCGTTGTTGTAGGTTGTGAAGGAAAAACGTGCCATTGATGAAAGTCGAAAATGAAATGATTTTTATCTTCTTGCTTGATGTACCATGAAAAAATCTTGAAAGCCGCTTGGTGTCAGGTTTTAGTGGCACAGACATTCTTGTCTGTGTTCTTCTTAAACTCGCACCAATACTCACAGACAAGAATGTCTGTGCCACTTAATGATGTTTTTGGTAAAGTACAAAGCCTTTTGCCCCAAAAGACGTGCGATGGAACAATGAATTGTGCGCTGCAGAATCAAGACCGCAAACAGCAGATATTACCGCACTTCCGCGCCCGCTTCAACACCAGCTTTTTCGGGCGTTACCAGCGACAACGAGCCATCGGGCATATTTGCCGCAAGCAACATTCCTTGCGATTCCTGTCCCATCAATTTTGCAGCTTTTAAGTTCACCAGCACCGTCACCACTTTGCCGACAAGTTCTTCTGGCGTGTAGAATTTACCAATTCCCGCAAGGATTTGCCGCGTCTCCGTGCCACTACCAATATCCACTTGCAATTTCACCAACTTCTCTGACTTCGGAACACGCTCCGCCACAAGGATTTTCCCCGTGCGAAGCTGAATATTTTTGAAATCATCAATAGAAATGAGGGCGTGGTCGTTGGTTGGTTGCGGCTTGGTTGCTTGGTTCGTCGGGGCTTGGTCATTTGTCGAAGGTGCTGTTTTTGCTTCATCATTCGTCATTCCAGTATTATCCTTTCTTCCAAGTTTTGCAATTTCTCGCGCAACAATTTCATCTTCAACTTTGCTGAAAAGAATTGTAGGAGCGAGTGTTTGTGCGCCTTCTGGCAAAAGCGGGTGTGCGAGTGTTTGCCATGATTGCGTGAGATTTTTAGCTTCTGCGCCAAGCATTTGGAGAATAGCCGCGCTGGTGTTCGGCAAAATAGGCTGAAAAGCAATCGCCAACGAGCGAAGAAGCTGCGAGCAGATGTAGAGAGCCTTTGCAGCATCGTCGCGGTTTTCCTTGATGCTCTTCCAAGGCGCGGTATCGTTGAAATATTTGTTTGCAGCGCGGGCAATGTTCATCGTTTCGGTGACGGCATCGCGGAAGCGGAAATTGGTGTAGTTCTCTGCCGCACGCTTGGCGTGGAGCGTGAGCGAGGCGAGCAGCCGCACGTCATCTTGGGAAAAATAGTGCAGATATTTCGGATGCAAATGCTCAATCGCTTCATCGGGCGTGAAAACGTTGTAGGCAACAATATCACCAACAAGCAGTTTCCATGCCTCTGGCAGCTTTTTTGCGGCTTCGGGCAAATGCGGAACACGTCCGTCGAAATTTTTATGCAAAAACTGCGCAGAGCGGTTTACGAAATTACCTAAAATTGCCGCCAGCTCATTATTCACGCGGGCTTGGAAGTCGCGCCAGGTAAAGTCGGAATCTTTATTTTCGGGCATATTCATCGCAAGCGTGTAGCGGAGAGCGTCGGCGTGCTGTGCTTCAGGAAAATCCTTGAAATAATCGCGCAAGTCAATCGCCCAGTTGCGGGATTTGGAGAACTTTTCACCTTCCAAATTCAAAAATTCATTCGCAGGAACATTCGTCGGAAGAACGTAGTTACCGCGTCCGTAGAGCATTGCAGGAAACATAATTGCATGAAAAACGATATTGTCCTTGCCCAAAAACGCAATGTAGCGCATCTCAGCTTCTTCCTGCGTTTTTCCGTTTGGAAGTGTCCACCAGTCGCGCCATTCCTCAGGTTTGCCGTTTTGTGCCGCCCATTCCTTTGTTGCAGAAATATAGCCCAAGACCGCATCAAACCACACATATATGACTTTCCCTTTTGCCCGCTCAAGCGGTACAGGTACGCCCCAGGTGAGGTCGCGCGTGATGGCGCGGTCGCTCAAGCCTTGATTCAGCCACGAGCGGGATTGCTGCACGACGTTATCCTTCCACGTAGCGGCATTCCGCGTGATAAATTCTTCCAACATTTGCTGAAAATCACCCAGTTTGAAGTACCAATGCGTCGTATTTTTCACAACGGGCGTTTTACCAGAGACGAGACTGCGCGGGTTTTTCAGGTCGAGTTGGTTGTAATACGCGCCGCATTTGTCGCATTGGTCGCCGCGAGCTTTGTCGTAGCCGCAATTTGGACACGTTCCCTCGACGTAGCGGTCTGGGAGGAACATATTTGCGTCCGCGTCGTAAAATTGCGCTTCTTCTTTTTCCGCCAAATAGCCTTTTGCCAGCAAATCGGTGAAAAATTCCTGCGTGGTCTCGACGTGGCGCGGAATGGACGTGCGCGAGTAAATGTCATAGCTCATGCCAAAGCTAGAGAGCGCATCGCTATTGGCGTTGTGGTATTTGTCAATGATGTCTTTTGGGGTAACGCCTTCTTTTTCTGCGGCAATCGATATCGCAACGCCGTATTCATCCGAGCCGCAGACGTACAGCACCTTTTCGCCTGAGAGGCGCATAAAACGGGCATACAAGTCGGCGGGTAAAAAAGAACCTGCGACGTGTCCCAAGTGAAGATAGCCGTTTGCGTAGGGGAGTGCGGATGTGATGAGTGTTCGTTTCATTGCGGTATGTGTTGCTGAAATTTTTGCTAAAGGAGGTTTGGTCTTGAGAGATTCCGCAGGAAAATAGTTGTCGTGATGTCCATTTTTTTTCAACTAAATCTACGAAGAATCAAAAAAAATGCGGCTTTTTGTACACAATATTCTTGCGAAATATCCGTACAAAACCGCATAGAATGTGCAAAGTTACAAAATTAGCCGTGAACTTTTTGCGTAATTATGGGAAAAAAATTTGATGAGAAATGTGCTGTTGAACGCGGCATGGATGCTAGTGTTTAGGCTTTTCGCCAAGCACAAAGTAGGTTTTCATTTGTCCTTTGCCTTTTACGTCAATCAGTCCACGTTCTTCAAAATCAAATTCATTTCGCAAAAGCAAATACACGTCTTCGGTGCAGTGGACACGCCGTGCCTCGCCCGTTGCTTCCATGCGGCTTGCGGTATTGACGGCATCGCCCCAGAGGTCGTAGGCAAATTTCCGCATACCAATCACACCTGCCACGACCGGACCAGTCTGAATGCCGATACGGATAGAAATTTTTTCATCTAATTCTTCGGTTAATACTTCTATTTCATGGCACGCATCCAACGCCATGCGCACGACCTGTGCCGCGTGGTTCGGCGTTGGCTCTGGCAAGCCGCCCACAAGCATATACGCATCGCCGATGGTCTTGATTTTTTCGAGTTTGTATTTTGCCGCGAGGAGGTCGAATGTAGTAAAAATCATACTCAGATTTTCGACCAAATGCTCTGGCGACACCCGCGCCGACATATTCGTAAAGCCAACAATATCAGCAAAGAGAACCGTTACGCTCTCGAATTTATCGGCAATAATTTTCTCGCCTTTTTTGAGGCGTTCTGCAATTTTCGGCGGCAAGATATTCAGCAACAGCATTTCCGACTTTTGGCGTTCTTCTTCGATGAGCAAATTCTTTTCCTGAAGCTGGCTGTTGCGCAATTCAATTTCTGTGGCTTGTTCGTCCAAAATATGTATTTGGCGTTGAATTTCTGCCGTGCGGTCGTCCACGAGTTTTGCCAGAACCCGCTCCCGCTCTTGCAACAAGCGCACACGCCATTGCAACAAGCCCCAAACACCGCCCACAATTGCCAGCACACAAAGGCAATAAAACCACCACGTCCGATAAAATCTGGGCTTGACGATAAAATGTAAATGTGCGCCTACGTCATTCCACACGCCGTCGTTGTTTCGTGCTTGGACGCGAAAGGTGTATTCGCTTGGCGGAAGATTGGTGTAATAGGCTTCGCGGCGTTGTCCTACATCAATCCAGTCCTCATCCAAGCCGTCTAAGCGATACCGAAACACAACGTTATCGGGAAAAAGCAAACTCAGCGCGGTGTAGCGAATCGTGATGCGTTCTGTTCTTGGAGGCAATTTGGGAATTTCTCCCAGCGTGAGCGGTGTTTTTTTCTCATTAGCAATCAAATCTTCAATCGCTACGGGCGGCGGAATGGTGTTCAGCACAACTCGGCGTGTATGGAAGCTGACCATGCCTTTCATGGTGGGAAACCACAGTGCGCCATCGCGCGTAGTGCAGGCAGCAGGCTGCCCACCGCCATTGCATTCGACACTGCGCATACCGTCGCTTTTGCCGTAGCGCCGCACCTCGACGGCGGAGCGCGTTCCTGAGAGAAGCTCGCGGATATGCTCTTTCGGAATCATGGTAATTCCGCCTAAGCCGCTCAGATAGTGGTCTCCACGCGAATCGTGTATCATCCAGCGCGAAACATCTTCTGCAAGACCGTTTTTGCGAGAAAGCGTAGAAAGCATGATATTCTGTATGCCAGAAGAGTGAGTATTGATGCTGGTTTCGGGGCAGAGCGCGACGCCAAATTGTGTGCCAATCCACATCACGCCGTCGTTGTCGCGGGCAACGTAGAGAACGGTATTGCTCGGCAGCCCGTTTTTCTGTGTGAGCGTCGTCATTGAAGTTTGATGTTGTGCAGCATATGGCGCGAGAATGCACACGCCACCGTCGCGCGTGGCGAGCCAAAGCCGTTCTTGCTTATCTTCGGTGATTGCCACAATGAAATCACTGCTGAGTCCGTTGGCGGTGGAAAAGGCAGGAACAAGATTTTTTCCTTCTAAATGATATAAACCCGCCCCAAATGTACCGACCCAGATTGTTCCTTTGCTGTCTTCGTAGATTGCTCTGACGGTATTTTGTGCAATGCCCTCCTTGCACAAAATATGGGAAAACACACCGTTGTCGTAGCGAATAATTCCCAAGCCTGTTGTGCCGAAGAGCATTGTACCAGAGCGAGTTTCGGCGATTGCTCGCACGAATGCTCCCTCTGGAATACCAGAAGTGCTGCCACGCTTGCCGTCGTTGTCGAAGTGTTCTGCTTTTCCGTCCGAAAGCCGTGTAATACCTGTGTTATAGAAACTTCCTAGCCAGAGTGCGCCAGAGCGGTCTTGGAGCGCGGTCGAATAAATATCATCATGCAAGCCTTCTTTTTTGCCCCATACCGTAAATTTGGGATCTTTGATGCGGTCAATGCCACTGCCGCCCGCAGCCATCCACATACTGCCCTCGTAGTCTTCAGCAAGAGAAAGAATGGTGTTGCTCGAAAGCTCGGAGTTACTGGTGTTCAGCGTGGTAATGCCGTTATTTGCCAAGCCACCCGTGTAGCGATTTAAGCCATTGCTTGTGCCAATCCACAACACGCCTAAGCGATTGACCATCAGGCAGGAAACCGCATTGCTGCTTAGTCCGCTTGCTGTGGAAAGCCGCGTAGAAAATGCGCCATGAGCAAAATACTGTACGCCTTGGCTTGCCGTGCCAATCCACACGCCATGCACACTATCGGCTGCAAGCGCGGTGATGACTTCATCGGTAAGACCTTGCGCTTTGGTGAAATGGGTGAGATTGCTTGGCGAGAGTGCTTCTGCTGCGTTGTTAATGCGAAAAACACCATCCTGCTGTGTGCCAATCCAAATAGAATGGTCGCGGTCTTCAGTAATGGCGGAAATTTCGAGGGCAGGAAAATCGCGGACAAATTCAGGCGTGGAAACCTCGCCAGAAGCGGATTCCTGCAAGCGCACCAGCCCATTGACCGTGCCAACCCACACCATGCCGCGCACATCCTGATACACCGAGCGCACAAAGCTAAACTGTTCGCTGGTTTCGGAAATGATTTGCGTAAATGCGCCTTGCCAATAGCGAATCAAGCCATTTCCGCCCGTGCCAATCCACAACGCGCCATCTGGTGCGGCATACAGAGCTTTTATGTCGTTCCCGCGCAAGGTCGGTGTGTTGGACGTGTCCAAGAGGACAAACCGCGCACCATCGAAGCGCAACAGCCCTGATGCCGTCGCAATCCATATATACCCGTCCCGTGTTTGGGCAATGCTAACAGGCGAAATGTCTGGCGGCAAGGTGGGTGTGCCAGATTCGCTTGTCCAGGTATCATACAAATACTGGCTTGGGAGCTTATGCGGATGCAAGCTCGGCAGAACGCTCTGTTTGCTGAGAATATTCGCTGAATGTGTCTTGGAAACTTGTGCCGAGAGCCTTTGAGCAAAAGGTAATAAGGTGAGAACTGATAAGGTGAGAACTGATGCGACAAGAAGAAAATGTACGAAGAACAACCGTCCAAAGAAGCCCGAAAATGAGTGGGTTCTACGGTGCAACAGATGGGCAAATAATGAGCGTTGTACAATCAAACGTACAAGAGGAAGAATGTGCATGAAAAATATAACCGACAAAAGAAACAAAGCACTGTGCGATGCAAATAAGCCCTTGCATTGCGGCATCAAATCATTGAAGCATCAACGTGCCTCTGCCGCATAATTTACGTTTTGTTTGTCTTTTCGCCAAGTGGTGTTTTCTTGACGAGAGAAGGGCGTGAAGTTCAGAGCAATGTTCCCTTATTCTCTCGAATGTTCTCTCGAAGAGTATCGAAATCTACATCGGATGCCAAAGTCAGCACTCGTGCTTGCCTCGTTGATACACATTCTGTTCGGGATGCAATCCATAGAAAAAAATTCTCTTTGCAATATATCTCCTTGTTTAATCGCTGATTTAATGCTACATTACGAACTCTGTTTGTCGCAAAATCATCACATTGTGTGAAGAATTATCTCCTTCTCAAGGTTCTGTTTGCGCAAACGTTGTTGTGTGATTGGTTTTCTTGAATGATTTTTTGAGTGGTAAGGATTACGGATTATGTCTTCTTTAGCTTCTGCACACATTGTCGGCGGGTTATCACACGAAGCGCAGCAACAACGGATTGCTGTGCTGGAGGCGCAGTTGCATGATGAAATTAATCGCCGCATTGTTGCCGAAGATAAACTAAAAAGCACAACGGTGGAATTTGAGCAATCGCTCTCGCAACGCACCGAACTTCTCCAGGAGCTGGTCATGCAGCTCCAAGCCGAAGTCGCCCACCGCGACGACGTAGAAGCCCAACTGCGCAAGCGCACCGATGTGATGCACGACTTTATCAAGCAACTAGAGCAAGAAATGGAAGAACGGCGCATTGCCGAATCCAGTTTGCGTTTTAGCGAAGAGCGTTTTCGCAATGTTATTGAAAAATCGCCCGTTGGTATTTGTATTTCCAATGAACACGGCGTGTTTGAATATACCAATCCTGCCTACTGCACTCTGTTTGGCTATGATGCGCAGGAACTGAAGGGAAAGCGTGTTGTTACGCTCTTTCCCGTAGATGAGCGTCCGATTTTTGAGGATTTCTACAAGCGGGTCTTTGCTGGGCGTATGGATATTAAAGGCGAGCGCTCACTTCTGACCAAAGACGGGCAACGCATCACGGTTTTGACTGATTCGGTGCGCCTGACAAGCGAAGCGGCTGCCGACGATACCTCTCCAAGAAAAGACCGCGACCGGCTGATTATTTTTACGCTCGACATCACACGGCGCAAGCAAGCAGAAGATATGCTCAAACGCGCCAAAGCAATTATTGAGCGGTCTCCAGCAGTGATTTACCAATTTAGTCTGCTTGATGGCTACCCGCTTGAATTTGTAAGCGAAAACATCAATCAATTTGGCTTTACCCCACAAGAATTTACCAGTGGCAACACAGCATTTATTCGCAAGGTTCATGCCGATGACCGCGAAAAAGTGATGAGTTCCTTCAAGCATTTGTCGCGCACACAGGCAGACCATTTGCGCCGCGAATATCGCTTAATTACCGCAAGTGGGCGCACACGCTGGGTAGAAGATAATCTTATGGCAGTGAAAAACATTGCCGATGAAGTTATTGGCTATCAAGGTGTGCTGTTCGATATTAATGAGCGTAAATACGCTGAAGACGAGATGAGCAAGGCACTTACCAAAGAAAAAGAATTGATTGAGCTCAAATCTCGCTTTGTTACGATTGCCTCGCATGAATTCCGCACACCGCTTACGTCGATTTTGCTTTCGGTTGGTATTTTGAAAGATTTTTTTCATCTGTTGGGCGACGACGAAAAGCAAGAAAATTTCACGCGCATCACAAGTAGCGTGAACCATATGACGGGGCTTCTGGAAGATTTGCTTATTTTCGGAAGAGCAGAAAACGGTTCGGTACAAGCAAAGAACGCAACTATCAATTTTTGCGCATGGTGCGAGGATTTTCTGGCTCAAGTGCGCGACCGCTTTGGCGATAGGCATCATTTGCAATATACTCTTCCAAGCGAAGAATTTGAATATGCCGCCGATGCCGATATGATGCGGCAAATTCTCGACCACCTCTGCTCTAATGCTGAAAAATATTCACCCGAAGGCTCGGTCGTAGAGTTTTCTGTATCTCTTGAGCATGGCAGTATCATCATCACGATTCGTGATGTTGGTATTGGCATTCCGAAAGAAGATTTAGTGCGTATTTTTGAGCCGTTCCATCGCGGAAGCAACATTGGCAATATTGGTGGTACGGGCATGGGACTAGCGGTTGTGGAGAAACTCGTCGGCATTTTGCAAGGCACAATCTCGGTAGATAGCGATGTGGGAAGAGGAACGACCGTGACCCTAATGCTGCCCGCAAATATCCATTAAAACCTCGTTGGGGTGTCTCAAGGCTGAAAACCCCATCAAAACAGCATACTTGCTTCGTCTTGCAAGAATTCTGCAAAAAACTTTCAAAAATTGTGAAGATTATTTGGTCAGGTAGAAAAGGACTATTAACTTTACGTGTTTATTTACACTTTCATTGTTTGAGAACTGAAGTATGAAAAAAATTCTTGTCATTGAGGACGACGAATCAATCCGCCGCAGCGTTGGTATGATGCTGCGCATTTCGGGTTTTGAAGCGTTTTATGCGGAAAATGGCTCTATCGGTTTGCAAATGGCAACCCAGAGTATGCCTGATGTGATTATCTGCGATATTGCTATGCCCGTCATGGATGGATATAGCTTTATTACTGAACTTCGCAAAAATCCCGCCACATCAAAGATTCCCGTGATTTTCCTTACCGCAAAGGCATCCGATGAAGACCAAGCAAAAGGTAAAGCCATGGGCGCAAATGCGTATCTCACCAAGCCCATCTGGCCCGCAGACTTGATGAAAACTGTGCAAGAGCAATTGGGCAGCGCGGTGTAATTTTTACAACATACGCACGTCTTGAAGAAAATAAAATTACCGCTCACACGTGTAAAACATCGGTACTATATTCCCGATTGTTTTGCACGTGTTTTCGTTAGAAGAAATTTAGTTGATGTATCAACGGTTGTGCTATCAAAGAATGCAATGGAGAGACAAGAGCTATGTCTTGTCTCCACAACGATAGATTCTATCATAAGAACGCAATTAACGACCTTTCATAAATAAACCCTACAATTTACGAGGTGTTCATGTCTCAAACAATCCGCCGTGCTGCGGTTATTGGCTCCGGTACAATGGGAGCAGCTATTTCCGCACACATCGCCAATGCTGGTATTCCCGTCCTCATGCTTGATATTCCAGCAAAAGAAGGTGCTGACCGCAATGCATATGCAAAAGCAGGCTTGGAACGCGCATCGAAGGCAAAACCCGCTTCCTTTATGAGCAAAGACCGCGCACGACTTATCACGATTGGCAATACGGAAGATGACATTGCAAAACTTGGCGAAGTAGATTGGATTGTCGAGGCTGTCTTGGAAGACCTCACCATTAAACGCCAGCTCTGGGAAAAAGTTGAAAAATACGCCGCACCGCACGCTATCATCAGCTCGAACTCAAGCGGTATTCCGATGCACTTGCAAATCGAAGGGCGTTCACCTGAGTTCCGCAAACGCTTTATCGGTGCGCACTTTTTCACGCCGCCGCGCTACTTGCACCTCTTGGAACTGATTCCAACCAAAGAAACAGGTGCGGAATACATCAAAACGCTGTCTGAATTTGGCGACCACCAGCTTGGAAAAGGCATCGTTCTTGCGAACGACGTGCCGGGCTTTGTGGCGAACCGTATCGGCGTGTTTTCGATGGTGAAAGCAATGAACATTATGATGGAAATGGGCTTAACGCAAGACGTGGTGGACGTTCTGACGGGTCCGATTTTGGGTCGTGCAAGCTCCGCAACCTTCCGCACGGCGGATTTGAGCGGTCTTGACATCATTTTCCACGTAACAAAGGGCTTGAAAGATGCGACGGGCGAAGACTTTGTGATTCCCGAAATCATTACCAAAATGATGGAGAAAAACTTGCTTGGCGAAAAGACCAAACAAGGCTTCTACAAAGCCACGCGCGACGAAAAAGGCAAGCGCAAAATCCTCGTGCTGAACTTCAACACCTTCGAGTACGAAGACAAAGGCAAAACGAAAATTCCCGCGCTCGAAGCCATCAAAGAAAAACCGCTTGAAGAGCGCGTAAAAGCTGCCTTCGCGCTGCAAGATGCGCACGGCGAGTATATTCGCCGCACGACCTACGAACTCATTCATTACGCAGCAAGCAAATTGGGCGTTGTTGCAGATTCCTACATCGAAATTGACAATGGCTTAAAATGGGGCTTCGGCTGGGAAACGGGTCCGTTTGAAATGGTGGATATGCTCGGCATAAACACGGTTGTTGATGCCTTGAAAGCAATGGGCAAAGACGTTCCAGCAATTCTTGCCGACAAAGCCGCAAAAGGCGAACGCTTCTACGATGCCGACAAACCCGTGCCGCGTCCAGTAGGTACCGTGTTCTTGACGGATGTCCGCCGCGATAAAAAGAACGTCCTGAAGGGCAGAGAACACGCAAGCCTTGTGGATATTGGCGATGGCGTTGTGGCATTGGAATTCCATACCAAAATGAACGTGCTGACCGAAGACGTTGCCGTGCTGATGGAAGAAGCATTGAACGTCATTCCCAAAGGCGGCTACGCTGGCTTGGTGATTGGCAATCAGGGCGAACACTTCTGCGCAGGCGCGAATATCTTGGGCGTGGCAATGGCAGCGCAAGCAGGAATGCTTGACCAGCTTTCTGCTGAAATGCGCAAGATTCAGCGCGGTGTGCGTGGTTTGCGTTACGCGCCATTCCCGGTCGTTACTGGTGTTCACGGCATGACCTTAGGCGGCGGCGTAGAAGTAGCAATGCTTTCCGACGATGCAACCGCAAGCGCGGAAACCTACATGGGCTTGGTTGAAGCAGGCGTGGGTCTCATTCCATCAGGCGGCGGCTGTACAGAATTGCTCTGGCGATTCAACCAGCAACTCCACCCCGACGCAGAGCCGTTTGAAGCCGTCAAACGCGCATTCCAGCTTATTTCAATGGCAAAAGTTTCCACCTCCGCGCACGAAGCAAAAGAGCTTGGTCTCTTGCGCCCAACGGACTGGATTTCGATGAACCGTGAGCGCGTTCTTGCTGATGCAAAGCGTCGCGTTCTCGAACTCGCGCCAGAGTACGTTGCGCCGATGCCGCGTGTGATTCGCGTTTTGGGCGAAGCGGCATACGCAAACCTCGCGCTGGCAATCTGGGGTATGCACGAAGCGAAGTATATCAGCGAATACGATATGCACCTCGCAAAGTCGCTTGCTCGCGTCCTTTCAGGCGGTACGCTGAACTTTGCTACCGACGTAACCGAAGAATATATGCACGAACTCGAAGTAGAAACCTTTATGTCGCTTTGCGCCGAGAAAAAGACGCAAGAGCGCATTATGGCTATGCTCACGACGGGTAAGCCGCTTCGGAACTAAGACAGTAAACTGTTAGTAAATGTCCTAAGAATTTCAGATATTGAGCCGCTTTTGCGAGAGTGTTTTGCGCACCTCCGAAAGCGGCTCAGTTATTTTCGACCTTATTGAAAGCGCATCAATGCTGCATCAATACGTTTTCTCTTGCCAATTTTGTTAAATCTTTCACAACACATTCCCCACAACACCATTCCCCACAACAATGATTGAACGGTACACACGCCCGCAAATGGGCGCAATCTGGAGCGACCACAATAAATTCCGCATTTGGCTAGACATCGAAATTGCTGCAAGCGAGGCACAGTCTGAGCTTGGCGTTGTTCCCAAAGAAGCGGTTGAAATTATCAAAGCAAAAGCAAACTTCGATGTGAAGCGCGTTTTGGAAATCGAAGAAACCACCAAGCACGATGTTATCGCCTTTCTGACCAATGTTGCCGAATACGTTGGCGAGCCATCGCGCTACATTCACTTGGGCATGACCTCCAGCGACGTGCTGGATACGTGTCTCTCAGTGCAATTAAAGCAAGCGGGAGAGCTTCTCCTTGCAGCAATGGAGCGGCTTCTGGCGGTCTTGGAACGCCGCGCAGTGGAATCAAAATACACGCTCTGCATCGGGCGCACACACGGCATCCATGCTGAACCCACGACCTTTGGCTTGAAATTTTTACTTTGGCGCGAAGAATGCAAACGCAATATCGAACGCCTCAAAAGCGGCATCAGTACTATCTCCGTCGGCATGATTAGCGGAGCCGTTGGCACATATGAACACATTTCACCGAAAGTGGAAGAATACGTTTCGCAGAAACTCGGTCTGCAGCCCGCGCCCGTTTCGACGCAAGTGATTCAGCGCGACCGCCATGCGGAATATCTATCTACGCTCGCAATTATTGGCGCGTCGTTGGAGAAAATTGCGGTGGAAATACGCCACTTGCAGCGCACCGAAGTCCTTGAAGCAGAAGAGTTTTTCAGCAAAGGACAGAAAGGAAGTTCTGCAATGCCGCACAAGCGCAATCCGATTGTTTCCGAGCGCGTTTGCGGTTTGGCGCGACTTTTGCGGGCAAATGCTATGGCAGCAATGGAAAACGTCGCTCTCTGGCACGAGCGCGATATTTCTCATAGCAGCGTTGAACGGGTGATTTGCCCCGATTCGACCATCACGCTGGATTATATGCTCCATCTGATGACGAATTTGCTGGATAATCTGCTCATCTACCCCGAAACCATGCGGAAAAACCTTGATTTGACATGTGGTTTGACCTTTTCGCAAACCGTTTTGCTCGAACTCGCCCAACGCGGCGTTTCCCGCGAAAATGCCTACGCAATGGTTCAGCGCAATGCCATGAAAACATGGGAACAACGCACACCCTTTCTGGAGTTTCTGAAAAACGACCCCGAAATTATGCAGCATTTCACCCCGCAAGAATTGGATGAAATCTGCGCTCCCGAAAAATCCCTCAAAAATGTTGATGCCATTTTTGCGCGGTGTGGTCTTGCATGATGCCTCTTCCACTCACTTTTAACGTTTGATGCCGTGAAGTACCGTACTCTCTCCTTTGCTCGCCAATGTACCACCCAAGATGTAGCGCAGACAAGAGTGTCTGCGCTACCAGCAAGAACAGGCTTCGGTAGAACAGACACTCTTGTCTGTTCCATCCGAAAAGCAGCCATGTTTTGCTGCGCCATTCTCTTCCTCTTCCAAGCCGCACAAATACTCCTTCCGGCGCAAGTTCGCATTCTCCAACCAATGCAAAACACGCCCATCTTCGGCGGCAGTGATGTAGAAATTCGCTGGTCGAATGCGCCCAACGACGGGCTGACATCCATCGCCGACAGTGTGCGCATTGAGTACAGCATCAACGACGGCACAAGCTGGGATTTCCTCGCCAATGCTCGCGGCGGACGCTACATCTGGCGCAATCTGCCGAACTTTCCCACGCAACGCTTTCGTCTACGCATCACGGAGCTTGGTGCAAAAATTTCCACGCAGGGAATTACGCAGCAAATGACCATTCCAAGCGCGACGGGCGGCACCACAACAACCGCACCAGTGCTTGTTCCGCACACGGTTCTACGTTTTACTCCCGCGACGAATGCTTCTGCAAATTGTCCGAATTTTCCTTTGAATGCGCAGCCGATTATCTTCTGGAAGCCAGACGGCAAGCAGGTTGCAGTCGTAAATGCGGCGTGGAATAATGCGCAAAATTGTACCTTTGTTTCCACCGCAACGATTGCCGTTACTATCTACAACGCCGATAACGGTGCGGTTGTGCGGCAATTTTCCTACCAGCGCACGATTCAATTGAACAACATTCGCTATTCTAGTTCGATTGCCTACGGAATGGATATGCTCGGCGTTCAGCAAAACTTCTGGACACCTGATGGACGCTTGTTTGCGTGGTGGAAAGACGAGCGCACGATTGGCGTTTGGGACGCTTCCACGTGGGGCGAACTCGCGGCGTTGCAAGTGCCACGCACCGAAGGCAACAACATTTTGTACGAATACAACACCGCATGGCGACCCGATGGCAGCACACTTTTCCTCTATCGCTTGCAAACACAGGTAGAGCCAGCAACGGCAAGTTCCCCAAGCGGCGTGGCATTGCAGGGCTTGAACCCTATTTTTATGCTGCGCAGCATCATGGAATGGCAGCTCGGAACTGCTATACCCCGCACCATTATTGAAAGTGTGCCGAATAATCAGTTTAGCTGTTTGGGGCAAATTTCGACGAGCCAGCGCGACCTTTTCCGCGACCTTGGCACAAGCGTTCACTTCAGCAATAATCGGCAAATGGCAGCACTGAGCTGTATTCGCGGCGGTATTGAAATTGTGAGCTTGCAGCCGCTTCCAACGCTTCCACCGAATGTGCTGGAAAATATTTTCACGCTCACCCGCGACGACCTCGCGCCTGTCGCGCCCGATAATCTCGAACCGTTTCCGGGCGTTTCTTTTGCCCGCAACGTGGCGTGGTCGCCGACGGATAATCTTCTGGCAATTTGGGGCATGACGGGCAACAACAACGACCCGAGTTTGCTGCGCGATTGTAATTGCTTCGTAAACCGCATTCTCCTTGTCAATCCGCGTCTCGGCACAACGAGAGTTATTCAAATTCCGTTTCCCGCGCAGTATTGGACAAACGTGTCCTGGAGCCGCGACGGACGCTCACTCATCGTTACGGGCGATGTTGCTCGTGCGTTGCGTTTTGACGATGGCGATGCCGTCATCATCAACATTCCTGCCAATGGCGATATTCAGCAAGCACAAGTGCAGACGCGGCTTCAGAGCTATGAACAGCTCGCAACAGGCACACAATACGGACGCTGGAACAATCCCGACCACCTCTGGAATCCAGATAACACGCGCTTTGCAGGCGGAAACTATCGCCGCTTGGATGTGTGGGATGCGCAGCGCGGCGACCTCTTGCACACGCTTGAATTTCCCACAACACTTGATTTGAACAACGTTGTAGCCTGGAGTCCCGACGGTACAAAACTTATTTCCACACGCCGCTTTCCGCGTCCGAATTTCCCGCAAAGCGCAGGAAATCTTGCAATGCTCCAAGATACAGCCGCCGTTTTGTTCAATATTCCGACCGCAAACCTCGCCGTTTCAGAAAACTTCAGCCTTGCTGCCGCGCCTATTTTGACGGTAACGAGCGGCGCGGTGATTGCGCACGTTCTCTGCGAAGAGCAAGGCGTGGCGCGGGTTCTCTTGAATAATATCGGTGCGGCGGAATTGCGCATCAGTGAAGCCATGCTGAACATTCCGCGTGTCAATCCAAATGCTCCCGTGCAAGCGGGCTTGCTGTCCGAGTTTAGCGTGATTCGTTTTCCGCAAAGCATAGCCGCAGGGCGTACCGATACTGCGCTTGTGGCGTTTCGTTCTACGCGCTTCGGCAGATTCGCAGGAGAAATTCTTTTCCGCTCAAATGCGCTCAACAGCAACCTTGTCGCCGTGCAGCTCGAAGGGCGCAGAGACACGACGGGCATTGTGTTTCCGAATCCGATGGTAGATGTGCCAGACTACGACCCGCTTAATTTCCAGCGTTCTATTCGCATTACCAATGCTGGTACAATTCCGCTTGATTTTCGCGGCAGCGAACCCATTGTACGCGGCACAAATGCTCGCATTGAGGGTGTTTTGCCGCCCGTTCTGGCACCGAATCAAACGGGCTTTGTGCTGATTTCCCTCACGCCTCCGGTGCCGCTTCGCACCAGAGTTCGTGAGGAATTGCGCCTGCGCGACGCTTGCGGACGTGCTTCGGTAATTTCCGTTTCCATTGGTCGCTCGGCGGTCTTGGAAGCACCTGATGTGGTCAATCTCGGTTCTATCGTCTGTTCCACTGCGCCAACGATTGCGATTCCGCTTCAAAACACGGGCAATCAACGCATTTTCATCAACGGCATCGCGGCTATTGCGGGCGAAGCATCGGAATTTCCGTTGCGCAATTTGCCAAGCGACATTGCACCGAATACCACCGCCACGATAGATTTCGGTTTTACGCCCTTTTCTGCTGGTTTGAAGACCTTTACGATTGAACTTCTCACCAATTCTGCGACGGGAATGAGCAAACGTATCACCATCACTGCTCGCAAAGATTCCATCGGATTTTTGCTGCCGCTCGCACCAATTCTCATGTCTGGCGAGCAAGAAAACACGCCGCTTCGCCAAACATTCCGTATCGTAAACACAGGTACGCTGCCGCTTCGCTGGCAAACGCCGATTGCACTGGGCGACAAACTCATGATTACCAGCATCGAACCTCAAGAAATCTCACCAAATGGCGGTTCTGCTGAAGCGCGATTGGAGTTTCGCGGCGCGGCGGCGGGCTTTCAATTCGATACCACCTTCACACTTCGCCAAGCTCTCTGCGATGTAAGTGCTAGCGCACGAGTATCGGTGCGGATTTTGCTGGTGCCGCGTCTTGCTGTTGAGGTTCCGCCCTTGAATCTCATCTGCGAATCCACCACGCTCGCAACCGTGCGCCTTCGGAACGATGGTTCGGGCGATACGCGCATTGAGCGCGTAACGCTCACGGGCGCGAATGCGGGCGAGTTTCGTGTGGAGTCCGTCCCATCGGTGATTCCACGCGGGCAGTCCGATGTGCTGCGCCTCCGCTTCACGCCGACATCCCAAGGCACAAAACAAGCCGCGCTGAACATTCTTACCAATGCGTTTGAAAATACCTCGAATATCGCTATCTCTGCACGCAAGGATTCATCGGGCTTGCAGATTTTGGAGCGCGTGTTGGATTTTGGCTCGGTTGGTACGCAGCAAGAAGTGGTGCGGAGTTTCAGCATTCAGAATCGCGGAACATTGGTCGAACCGTTGAATTTTCCCAGCGAAGCAAACAGCCCGTTTACGATTTTGTCCGTGCAGCCGAATCCGCTTCCGCCCAACAGCACGGCGCAAGTGCGGGTGCGCTTTTTCACGGGGACAGGCGGAAATTTTGTGCGGCGGCTTACGCTGCGTGATGCCTGTGCGCGAGAGATTCCGCTTGAGTGGGTGGCACGAGCCGTAGGTGGCATTGTGACGCTGCAAAGCAGTATTGAAGCGGCTCCTGGGCGAGAGGTAGAAGTGCCGATATTCTTGCGCAATCGCTCTGGCGTAAGCGTGGGAACGCGCATTGGTCTGGAAATGACGGTGAGCAATGCCTCCGTGCTTGAAGCAGCAGAATCCATGCCGCCTCCAGCGAGCAATAGCGTTCAAAACGGCATCCGCACCCTCAGCTACACTACTGCGCTTGCCTCCGATAACGAAGCCGAGCCAGTTCTGCGCTTAAAATTACGCGGGCTTCTGGGCAATGATTCGCTTGCAACGCTGCGTATTTCCTCGCTGGTGGTCGGTGGTGTTGCTGTACCGTTTGTGAACAATGTCAATCCTTCGAGCCAAGTAATCATGCGGGGTTTGAACCGTGCTGGCGGAACGCGCTTGTTTTTTGGCACAGCCCCAACGCTCGCCATTACGCAAGTATTTCCAAATCCGACGAGCAATAAATTAACCGTGAGCATTGACGCAGAAAGCGCGGAAAACCCAGCATTTACGCTGCCTGTGGCTGTTTCAGTGAAACTCGTCAATCTCTTGGGCAATGAACACGCGCTCTGGCAAGGCGCACTAAAACTTGCTTCTGGCAATATTGCTCCAAATGCAGCACAGACTCCACCACAAACACATTTCCACTCCACACACACGTTGGAGCTTTCCACCGACGGCGTTCCGGCAGGAGCGTATTTCCTTGAAATGCAGTATTTATGCGCCTCCGCAAGCAGCGATGGCAGTATGCAGCCCTGCCGCGTGGTGCGCCGTGTGATGGTCGTGCGGTGATAGGGAGTATGCGATGTGCATTTCATTCTTCGTAACGGATTTCGGTTTTGAAGGCAGGACGCTGATGAAGATGATTGGATTGATGAAGATGATAAGACGAATCTGCATTTATCCTTGATGTTTTCTGCTCTTTCATCATCTTCATCCATTCAATCATCTTCATCTGCGTTCCAAAAATCATGACCTGACCACGTACACACGTGATAATGAGCGGCACACCCCTTCAAATCTCTATCACCGCACTTTTCAGATGCAATGTTCAATTCTATGTTTCAAACCGATTTTTTTTCGTATCTTCAATTAGGACTTAGGCATATCGCCGATGTGCAAGGCTACGACCACATCTTGTTTGTAACGGCTCTGGCGGCGATGTATGAGTGGCACGACTGGAAGCGACTTCTCTGGCTCATTACGGCATTTACACTCGGACACTCACTCACGCTCGCGCTCTCCACACTGAATATCCTTTCGTTTTCTTCTGAACTGATTGAGTTTTGCATTCCACTCACCATTTTTTGTACGGCGTGGGTGAATATCGCTACACTCCGCACGGAATCTAGTACGCAGAGCCTTTCGCTTTCACCACTTCAGGAGCGAAGCAAATACGCTATGGCACTTTTTTTTGGCTTCATTCACGGCATGGGTTTTTCAACGTTTTTGAAAAGTTTGCTTGGCAAGGAAACCAATATCGTGTTGCCGTTGTTTGCCTTTAATCTTGGCTTGGAAGCAGGACAAATACTCATCATCATGGTCATTTTACTTCTTACGATGCTCATGGTAAAGGTTGCGCGTTTGCGCCCGCGCGATTGGTCGCTCGTGCTGTCGGGCGCGGCTTTGGGCATTGCGCTCACCTTGATGCTGAAAACGTTTCCCAGCTAAAACCTCACAGTTTAGTACATAACAAAGTCTCTCAAGAGTAGATGAAATCAGGCTTCAGTGGCTTGAGGCTTCTTGCCTGTGTTTGTCGCTTGAAACCCGCACGAACACGCACAGACAAGAATGTCTGTGCCACTACTGAAGATGTTTTGTTATGTATCTGAAACATCACACACAATTCTTCGATGATTTTCACGATATTTTTTATGCCTCATGCCTCCCGTGCCTTATCATGCCTTGTTTCTGGGCTGTTTCTTGTCTGTATTTTTTGCGCTGCAAGCACGGCGGCACGTGCGCAATTCGATATGCAAGCTATTAGCTATAATTTGAGTAATGTGCTGCCGACCGACCTCATCAAAATGACTGTTCAGGACAAACGCGGCTTTGTGTGGGCTGCCTCTGATGCAGGTGTGGTGCGCTTCGATGGGCGACACTCTACCTTGCACCGTAATTTGCCTAGCCCCTACGTGAAAGCTCTGTTGCAAACACACGCAGGAGAAACGCTTGTCTTGACGGATATGGGCTTGGTGAAAATTCGTGAAGATAAAGATTCTATCCGCTTTCCCGTTGTGATTCCGGGAGCCTCCACCAAAAGCGATTCCACCATTTTTTACGCAAAATCCTTGTTTGAAGCCTCCAATGGCGATGTTTGGATTGGCGAGCCTGATGCAGTACTGCGTCTGCGCAAAAATGCTGGAAAGTACGCAATGAAGCGGTTTCCCTTCGATGCTCGCTACACCGCCGACAGCTTCAATCGTACCTTTTCCTTTGCTGAGGAAGCGGACGGTACGATTATCGTTCTCACGCAGCGCGGTCAGGGTTTGTTTCACTTCGATGAGGCTCTACAAAAATTTGAGCAAATCCCCGTTAAAGGACAAGCATTTATTGCCGCAAGCGCAATGCTGATAACCGACGCAAAGCAAGGTTTACTCTGGGTTGCAACCAACAATGGCGTTTTTGAAACGCGCCTGCGCGACCGCGATTCCGACCGCACGTGGAAGCAAATCCTCGCCGTGCGCGATGCAAGCTGCTTTGGGCGCGACCAAGCGGGCAATATCTACATCGGCACGTGGTATCTGGGTTTGCAATGTTATTATGCTGAAAGCAAGCAAATACGCGCTTTGTCGTACATTGATTCCAAAACCATCAACGACGTGCGCATGAGCAATGACGGCAATGTCTGGATGAGCGCAGACGACGGCATCACGCTGTTGCACCCCTACACCTTCTTCAAACCTGCATTGCCCTTCGACCGCCCCTTTATTCAGCAAACCATTCGCACAGAAAACGGCGATATTTTGGTCAGCGATGGCGCGTCGCTTTTGCGCATCAATCCTTACGTGCCAGCTATGCCAGCAACGGAAATTCTCTCGCTCCGAAACCGAGACGTTGGCAATCTCACCACCTTCGCCGAACACCCAGACGGTAGTATTTATGCGGCTTCGTCGGGTGGTTTTCTGTTGCAAGTTCTTCCCAATGGAACAGAAAAAATTGTGCGCCGCGAAAATGCTGCCGATAATTTTTACTTCGCACTTTTTAGCAGCAAGCGAGGAATAATCTGGGGTTGCCACAATCCAAATGGTCGTTTGACGGCAATAAGCGCGGACGGCAGCGCGAAGGATTACGATTCTGCGCGAGGCATTACGAGCGGGATTTTTGTCGTGCGCGAATCGGCAAAGCAAGAGATGTACGCAGGTGGCAGTGGAAGCGCGGACTATCTTTTTCGCTACAACGCAGAACGCGACGCATTCGAGAATATCAGCGCGAAACTGCCCTTTGCTGTGAGCGAACCTTTTTCGGTGAACGACCTCGTTGTGGAATCTGATACAAGTCTTTGGCTTGCCACGACCTACGGCATGGTGCATTATCACAACGGCAGGGCAGATACTATCCCGCTTTCGGGCGAAATTGCTCGCCGAAACGCGCTTGCCGTCACGCTCGCCCCGCAAGGCGGCTTGATTTTCGCCACCGACCACGGCGTGTATATGTACGTGCGCGGCGAAATTGTTGCGGTAGATTTGCGCTTGGAAAAAATGGTGATGTCGCCGAGCTATCGCAGTATCGTGGTGGATAAAGCCACGCAGCTCTGGCTGGGAACGCGCTCTGGGCTGTTGCTCTCGAAGCAATTTGCCAAACTCGTCCCGCAAACGCAAACGCCCAGCATTGTCGCGCTTCGGGCGAATGGTGCGCCAATTACCCGCGACCAACGCGAGCATATAAGCGGCTTGTACCTGCAAGCGGAATTTACCGCGCTGTGCTATCCCGCCGAGAAAGTGCGCTATCAAAGCCGTTTGGTGCGGGTTCGCGGCAATGGCGAGATTATTGATACCGATACGCTTTGGCGCGAAGCCCGCTACGATGCGGAAGAAATCTTCCCGTCGGTGCAAAGCGGCGAGTATTTGCTCCAAATTCGCGCTCAGCAAGAAGGCTTTCTTTGGAGTGCGCCAGTGAATTATCGCTTTTCCGTGCAGCCCGCATGGTATATGCGTTGGTGGGCAATTTTTCTGTATGTTGCAGTAATTATTGGCTTAATGTTTTTGGCGGCGCGGCTGTGGGCGTACCGTTTGGCGCGGAAAAATCGGGCATTGAAAAAAATTGTGGAAGAGCGCACACAGGAAATCCAGCGACAAGTCACGATTTTGGACGAACAAGCCCGTGAAATCGAGCTTGCAAACACCCGTTTGCAAGAGCAAAACGTTCAACTTATTGACCTCAACCGCGAGAAAAACGACTTTTTGGGCATTGCAGCGCACGACCTCAAAAATCCGCTCACTGGAATTATGATGACCGTCTCGACGATGCGCAATTACTACGACCGTATGAGCCGCGACGACGTGCAGAACCAGCTTTTGCGCGTCGAACAGACCTCCAAGCGAATGCACAGCATCATCACGGAATTGCTGGACGTAAACGCGATTGAAACAGGAACGCTGCCCCTGCACTTGTCGGATTTCGATATTGCGCCCATTTTGCGTCAAGTGACGGAGGAATACCATGCGCGTGCTGCGGCAAAAGATATTGTGTTGCACGTGGATATTTCTCCCGAAACACCCAGCATTCATGCGGATTCCAGCGCAGTTGTGCAGGTCTTGGAAAATATCATTTCCAACGCCGTGAAGTATTCGCCGAATGGAAAAAATGTGTTTGTCAGTCTCGCGCCAAGCAGTGTTCATGCGGTGCGCATTGCTGTCCGCGACGAAGGACCGGGGCTTTCTGAAGCAGACAAAGGACGATTATTTGAAAAATTTGCAAAACTTTCCGCCCGCCCAACGGCTGGAGAAAGCTCGACAGGACTGGGCTTGAGCATTGTCAAGCGCATGATGGAGGGCATGAACGGGCAAGTGCGCTGCGAAAGCACATTGGGCGAAGGAGCGACGTTTATTTTGGAATTTGCTACAACAAAAAATTGATTTTTGAGCGCATACTTGCTTGCCTTTTTACTGTTACAACTATGACCTACAAATCTGATAAAACCTTGCTCGGAGCAGGTGTACTTTTTTCTCTCGGCACAATTCTTTGGCTGGGAAGTTTGCTCTTTTTTGGCGTTGGTGTGGCAATGATTATTTTCAAAATCCTTCCCACCAAAGACCTCGCCGGAACGCTGAACGCCGCTATTTTACATCGCTTGAACATGATTGAACTTGCGGGTGCTGCCAGCATGGGAATCAGCTTTGCGCTGCTCTGGCAGCGTGCCGCAAAGCGAGATATTCTGCTGCTTGTGGGCATTCTTTGTCCAATGCTGCTCTGCTGGTGCGCTTACGCTTTGGGTATCACGAGCGAAATGAACACGCTCCGCGCCAACATCAACAGTTTCGATACGCCTTCCGAAGCCGCAAAGGAACTTATTACGCGCTTTCGCGGCTATCACGTCTGGTATTCGCGCCTCGTTTCGGTGAATATTCTACTTGGCTTTGCATTGCTTGTTATGCAAATGCGTTTGTTGCTCAAAATGGCGGCGAAGGCGCATGAATAGAGCTTCTTGGGCAATACTTTCATTCACACTTTCTTCCGTCTTTATGCGCTGTTCCACGCTCATCGCCGCAGTATTGCTTGCTTTGTGTACTTCCTGCGCCTCCCTACCGCAGAAAACCTTGACGCTCGCCACCTTCAACATGGAATGGCTCGGCGACAACACACCCGACGACCAAAAAATTCGCACCGAAGCTGATTTGAAGCTCCTTGCGCGGGTTGTGCGCGACACCGAAGCAGATATTATCGCCTTGCAAGAAATTGAGAACGATGCAGCAATGAAGCAGCTTCTGGTGCATCTGCCCGAATACCGCTTCGCACTTGGCGCGACGGGTGGCAAGCAGCACGTGGGTTTTATGGTGAAATCGCGCATTGCTGGCGCGGAATTTTTGGGTGAAGTTCCAGCGATTGCGGTGGAACAAAATCGCACCAAAGCGGGGTATTTGCTGCGTGTGCGCGAGAGCGGAAACGGTAATGGTAATGGTAATGGTAATGGTAATGGCAAAGAATGGCTCTTCCTTTCCGTGCACCTGAAAGCCACATCCCGCGCCGATTCTACGCCCGCTCTGGAAGAACGCTCCCGCGAATTGCGTCGCCTCCAAGCCGCACAGTTACGCGCTTGGAGCGATTCCCTTTTCCAAGCAGATTCCACCAAACATCTCGTTCTCATTGGTGATTTCAACGATTCTCCAAAACGCAAAAACACCTCGCTCGACACGCTACGCACCGCACCAAACCTTACCTTTCTCACTGCCGAAAATACAAGCTGCTCCTACGCTGGCGCACCCGCCATTGACCACATTATTTGCTCAAAGCCAGTTCTGAAGCGGTTTCGGCGCGGTTCGCTGTACACGCTAAATTTTCATGCTATGCTCACTGAGCAAGAAGCAAAGCGCGTTTCCGACCATTGCCCCGTTGTTTGCCGCTTTGACTGGGATGGAGAATAACGGGGCTGGGACGTTTGGGAATGAATGGGATTGCTGGGATTCTCGCTCTTCCCGTCCGACGCTTTCCGAAGCTAGTCTATGCACACATCTTTTGTCTGCTTGCTGCAAACGCAGGTTTTGTGCGGGTGAAATGTAGTCCACCTTGAAAGTGGACTACATTTGCGGTAACCACAACACAAGTATTGATGCGCTCTTCAGACTTGCGTTCATAGACTAGCTTTCCGAAGCGGTGAACGGGTTTCACAGAAATATCGTAATTTACACTCTTCACCAATCTTTTTTACCTATTCTCCATCCTCTATGAAGCGCATCATTCCTTGTGTATGCGCATTGATGCTTTCCGCCTCTTTTTATCAAGAGCGCATCAATGCTCAGTCTTCTGACAAAAATTCCGAAAAAAGTACGGGGCAAAATTCAGGACAACTTTCGGAAAAATCGTATGGCGAAATGAAATGGCGCAACGTCGGACCCTGGCGCGGCGGACGCTCGCTCACTGCCGTCGGACTTGCCTCCGACCCGCTTACGTACTACTTCGGCGCGACGGGCGGCGGCGTTTGGAAAACGACCGATGGCGGCATAAACTGGGCAAATGTTTCTGATAAATTCTTCAAAAACTCCTCTGTTGGTGCGCTCGCTGTTGCGCCTTCCGACCCGAATGTAATTTTTGCAGGTATGGGCGAAACCGATATTCGCGGCAATATCACCATGGGCGATGGCGTGTACAAAAGCACCGATGCGGGTGCGACGTGGAAGCACGTTGGTTTGAAGGAAACGCAATCCGTTGGGAAAATCATTATTCACCCACAAAACCCAGATGTGGTCTATGTTGCGGCAATGGGACATATTTTTGGACAGAACAAAGAACGCGGCATCTATCGCTCTACCGATGGTGGCGCGACCTGGAAGCAGATTCTCTACAAAAACGAAAAAACTGGCGCAATTACCATCACCTTCGACCCCCAGAACCCGCGCACACTCTACGCTGCGACCTGGCAAGCATACCGCGCACCGCATGAAATGTCCTCCGGCGGCGAAGGCAGCGCACTCTGGAAAAGTACCGATGGCGGCGATACATGGGCGGACATCAGCAAGAATGCGGGTTTGCCGAAAGGCGTGATTGGAAAGATTGGTATTTCCGTTTCGCCCGTGAATTCAAGCCTTGTTTGGGCATTGATTGAAAATGAAAATGGCGGCGTGTTTCGTTCCGACGACGCTGGCAAAACATGGTCGCGTACCAGCGATGACCGCAACTTGCGCCAACGCGCGTGGTATTATTCTCGCATTTTCGCCGACCCGAAAAATCCTGAGACCGTTTATGCAACCAACGTGAATTTTTGGAAATCAGTGGACGGCGGCAAAACCTTCAAAAATATTCGCACCATGCACGGCGACCACCACGACCTCTGGCTCGACCCGAACAACCCTGAACGCATGATTGTTGCTGACGACGGCGGCGCAACGGTCTCGCAAAATGGCGGCAAAGCATGGACTCCGCTCGATATTCCGACCGCGCAGATGTACCACTGTTTTGTGGATAATCAAGTGCCGTACCGCATCTACGGGGCGCAGCAGGACAACACAAGCATTTCCCTTGCAAGCCGTTCGGCGAGCGGTGAAATCAGCGTCCGCGAGTGGTTTCCGACGGCGGGTGGGGAATCGGGCTACATCACGCCGCACCCCACAAAGCCGCATATTATCTTTGGTGGCAGCTATGGCGGCTACATGACGAAGCATAATCTCCTCACCGAACAGCAACAAAACGTTTCGCCGTATCCCGAAGAAATGATTGGCGAACCGTCCTTAAAGCGCAAATACCGCTTCCAGTGGACGTATCCAATCGTTTTTTCCCCGCACGACGCATCAACACTGTATGCAACGGCGCAAGTGGTGTTCCGTTCCCGCGACGAAGGAATGAGCTGGGAAATTATCAGCCCCGACCTCACGCGTAATGACGCAAGCAAACAAGCGGCTTCTGGCGGACCAATCACGAAAGACAACACGGGCGTTGAGACCTACAATACCATTTTTACCTTTGCGGAATCGCCCGTCGAGCAAGGCGTACTCTGGTCTGGCTCGGATTGTGGATTGGTAAATGTCTCACGCGACGCTGGCAAAACGTGGCAAAATGTAACGCCAAACGCGAAAGATTTGCCCGAACTCGCGCTCTGCAGCATGATTGACGCATCGCCCTTCGACAAAGGAACGGCGTACCTTGCAGCGAATCGCTACAAACTCGACGACCACAAACCGTATGTTTTCAAAACAACCGACTACGGAAAAACGTGGGTAAAAATTACCGCAGGCATTCCCGAAGGAGCATTTGTGCGGGTTGTGCGCGAAGACCCGAATAAGCGCGGCTTGCTCTATGCTGGTACGGAAACAGGCGTGTACGTGTCGTTCAATGCTGGAACAAGCTGGCAGCCGCTTCAAAACAACCTTCCTGTTACGCCCATTCATGATTTGGTGATTCAAAAGCGCGAGAAAGATGTGATTGTTGCTACGCACGGACGCTCAATGTGGGTTCTGGATGACGTTTCTCCCTTGCACCAAATCGCAGACGCAAGCGTGAAAGCAAGTGAGAATGCGCTCTTCAAGCCACGCCAAACAACGCGCTGGGGCGACCCTGATTTCGACTTGCCGCTTGGCTTGGCAACGGGAGAAAGCGCACCAAATGGCGTGGTGGTCTATTACACGTTAAAAGAAAAAACGTCGGATTCGCTTGCGTTGGATTTTCTTGATGCCGAAGGAAAAGTGATTATTTCGTACTCAAACAAGCGCGATAAAAAAGGCAAACAAATCAAGGAATCAAGCGAGTTCTATCCGAATGCGGAGGCAAATGCAAAGCGCAGCGACGTTGTAACAACCAACGAAGGAATGAACCGCTTTATGTGGGATATGCGCACGCCAGATGCCATCGAAGTGCCAGGCGCAATCAACTGGGGTGGCTCTGTGGCTGGTTTCAAGGTAGTTCCGGGCAAATATCAAGTGCGAATGAGCCTTGCAGGAAAGGTGATTGCGACGCAGGCGTTCGACATTGTAAAAGACCCACGCGTGGAAGCGACGCAGGATGATTTCGTCGCGCAGTTCGCGCTCTTGCAGCAGATTCAGGCGAAAATCACCGAAGCGCACAAGGCAATCAACCAAATCCGCGACGCGAAAAAGCAGGTGAATGGTGCTGTTGAGCGCGTTTCACCCGATGCAGAAAAACCAACGCCAAACGGACAGAAATTGAAAGATGCCGCAAAGCCGCTTCTGGACAGCCTTTCCAATGTTGAGAATGAGTTGTTGCAAACAAAAGCGAAAAGCAGCCAAGATATTTTGAATTTCCCCGTGAAGCTGAACAACAAGTTTATGACGCTCAAAAGTATTGTTTCGTCTGCCGATTCGCGCCCGCCGAAGCAGTGCTACGATATGCTTCAGGAACTCACGCAGCGTTTGGAAATTCAGCTAAACCGTTTAAAACCTTTGCTCTTGGACGGAATTAACAAATTCAACGCCTCAGCGAAAGAGCTTGCACCGAGCGCAGTAGAACTTGCACCATAAAATTTTTTTTTTCATAAATTTGACCCAAGGAATGGTTCAAAAATAAATGAGTGCTTTGGCAAGCTCAGCATGAGGATTTACTCGCTCTTCAGCCTGAGCTTGTCGAAGGCAAGGTATCCACTTGTTTTTCGAGCGTTCCTAACGTGATCCATGTCGAGTAATACCGTTTCTACTGTATTTTGAATACTTTGATTGTAGCAAGGCAGTATGCTGCCTTGTTTCGGAGAATTGAAGGTATTCATTTTAAGTACGTGACTAAATATAGTTGAGGATGCTTCGACAGGCTCAGCATGAGGTCGGAAGCGGTCTTGACCCTGAGCTTGTCGAAGGGTATAATGCAAACTCGGAAGCGGTCTTGACCCTGAGCTTGTCGAAGGGTATAATGCAAACTATATTAAGCGACGTACTTACAATCGAAACGGTATAATTTCGGTATGGATTTTTTTTGTACACTGCGCTTGCAAAGCGCGTGAATAGTGTGTTTGTGTTCGGTTACTGCTTCTGAACACAAAGCACTGCTGCCAAACACGTGAGCGCAGCCGTTTCTGCACGTAATCGTCGTGGTGCAAGATTCCATGCGGTGCAGCGTGGATCGTTTTTGAGTAAAAGCAGTTCGCGCTCCGAAAAACCACCCTCCGCACCAACAGCAACGCAAACAGGCTGGGTGAGTGGTAATTGCTGTGTTTTCGAGCCATGAATATCAGCAAGAATAATAGTGGATTCTTGTGGATGCTGTTGTATAAATTCTTCTACGCGGCATGGCGCATGGATTGTCGGTAAGCAAGCTCGCTGTGATTGCTCCATCGCGGCAAGAGCTTTTGCCGCTAACCGTTCAGATTTAATGCGGTTTGCAGCAAAGCGTTCGCCGTTGTCGGTCAGAAGCGGAAAAATTTCTGTAACGCCCAATTCTACCGCTTTTTCGATAGCAAATTCCATGCGGTCGCGGTTGTCGAGAATGCCAAGTGCAAGCACGAAGGGAAAAGAAAGCTCGCCATGCTGCGGCAAAAAGTTCTGTACGACGCAGAGTATCTCGTTCTTGCCAACTTTTTGTACACTCGTTTTTGCGCAGAGTCCGCGTCCGTTGGAGAGCAGCACTGCTTCGCCCTCGCGCAAGCGCAGTACGTGTGCGTGTTTCAGCGTTTCGCCCTCCAAAGCAAGCAATGA
This sequence comes from Candidatus Kapaibacterium sp., assembly GCA_004292595.1. GTDB lineage: Bacteria > Bacteroidota > Ignavibacteria > Kapaibacteriales > UBA4661 > PH2015. The sequence continues at coordinate 75,032 of RDXM01000125.1, forward strand.
AGAGCTTTCCAGCAGATGTTCGTGGTAGAGGCATTCCATAAAAGTGTATGAGAATAAGTATGTCGCTCAATATAGTTTGCATTATACCCTTCGACAAGCTCTGGGTCAAGACCGCTTCAGACCTCATGCCGAGCCTATCGAAGCACCCTCAACTACATTCAGTCACGTACTTAAAGAGATTATACGAGTTGGTATGCTTGAGATATACGTCAAAATTACACGTAAAAACAGTGTTCTACAATTTTTTCATCCCAAGTGAAATCATAATTTTTCGCAGGAATTTTCGCAGGAATTTTACCCATGCGCAAAGAAAAATACTTGTCTGCAAGGCAGGGCTTTAGTAGATTACGAACTTATCCGAAACACGCTAAAAAAGCGTCGTTTCGCATACAGTCAGTTCTTTTTTGATTTGTAATTTCACACTTTTTCTTTAATAATTTGTTTAGGAGTTGCTCTCAATGATACGTTCAATGACACGTTCATTTCGCACAGCACTTGCCCCTGCATTGCTGGGTAAAACGCTGAAAACAACGGTTCTTGCTGCTAGCGCGGTTCTTGCTATGGCAGGATGCTCGAAAAAAGTCGAAGTGCCGCCGATTACTGGTTTGGACACCTACGATGACAAAGTTGCAAATTTTAGCCTCCAATATCCCAAGAATTGGAAAGCGACACCAGAAGCTGGAAAGTCTGTTGCTTACTACTCCAACGAGCAAATTATAGAGCGGTTTAATGGCAATAATGCATACGGAGAAATGGAACTCGCGGGTGCAAAAATTGGCGTAACGGTTACGAAACTCGAAGGTCCGATTAACTTGGACAGCGTTATCAATAGCGGGAAAATCTTTGAAGACCCCACTATTTATCAGCCATTGCAGGAGGTTCAGTTTGATGGTATCAAAGGCAAACGCCTGAGCTATTCGGTGAAATACGAAGATGGTGAGTTCAAAGGTGAGAAATACTATGCAATGAAAGACAGCACCGCTCTGACTATTCTTGAGTTTGAGGCGTTTGGTGGTTCATTCGATGCATTGCATCCGAAGTTTGAAGAAATTCTGAAATCAACGAAACTTGCGTACTTCAAGCCTGTCAGCCGCGATACGGCTGGTGGTAAGCCAGCAGAAGCCTTCAAAGCATCAGAAACGCTCGCTTCATACGATGGTGCTGGTTTCAGCATGAGCTATCCCAATAACTTTTCTCCGAAAAATGCAGGCGGCGGTACGCAGTTTCAAGGCATTGGTGGTCCGTCGGATTGTATTATCAACATCTCCATAGCAGATGCTTCTAAGCAAGGGAATTTGGCTTCTATCATCAATCAAAATAAGAAGCTCTACAAAGCAGAATCCTCAACCACGACGAAACTTGATGGAAACGATGCCGCGTATATCGAGGATACACCCGTGAAAGATGTGCGCCGTCGCACGTACTTTAGCGTGAAGGGCGGAAAGCTCTATAAAGTTACGTTGCAGTGGTTCAAGCCAGAGCAAGAGTTTTTCCTTCCTGTTTTTGAAAAATCGCTTGCTTCGTTCAAGTTTAAATAATGAAGCGATAAAGAAGGCATAAAGCACGGGCATAATCATATGTAAGTTGTTGAAAAAGTGTACGTAAGGAGTCTCAAAAAGACTCCTTTTTTTATGAATTTACCATGAAAATCCCGTGAAAAAGCGCGGTGGTGAAATTTTTTTTGGTTGGAGTTCTGGAAATTTGGTATTATTGTAATGTTGTTATGCTTGTCATGGGTGGCCGTACTACCGAAAAATCGGGGTGCGGCTATTTTTTTGCGTAAAGTTGTTGTTGAAGAATTATATCAAGAACAGATTTTCTTAAAGCCGCATTGCTACTCATTAATATACAGCATAAGAACTTTCTTTCGTCCATCAGGCGCAGCCAAGCATTGTGGCATTGCCGAAAAGCACAACCGCGAAAAAAGTCTTGAAAAATTTCAATACTTTATGCAATTTGTAGGCTTGCTTTTTTGAACCTTGCTGCTTTAGAGAAACGCTCTTGTCTAGTGCATTGGGCAAGAATTATTTGGTGAGCATTTTCCACGCATATTCATCCGTAAACCGCTATTTTATGGCAATCGGTATTTTTTCAAACGATATTGCAATAGACTTAGGCACAGCAAATACGCTTATTTGGGTAAAGGGCAAAGGCGTTGTCCTGAATGAGCCATCGGTGGTCGCTTTCGACCGTGTGAGCAAGCGCATTGTTGCTATCGGACACGAAGCCCGCTCTATGGTGGGCAAAACACACCGCGATATTCACACTATTCGCCCGCTCCAAGATGGTGTAATTGCGGACTTTGAGATTACCGAAGGAATGCTCCGCGCTTTTATTCGGAAAATTTCCCCGCAGTGGCAGCCTGCACGCCGCGTCGTTATTTGCGTTCCGTCGGGAATTACCGAAGTGGAAAAACGCGCCGTCCGCGATAGTGCTGAACACGCTGGCGCGAAGGAAGTATATCTTATCTCCGAGCCAATGGCAGCAGCAATTGGTATCAATCTGAACGTTGCTGAACCGGTCGGAAATCTTATCGTGGATATTGGTGGTGGCACGACTGAAATCGCGCTTATTTCCTTGTCTGGCATCGTGGGGCATGAATCCATCCGGATTGCAGGCGATGAAATGACGGATTCGGTGGTGCAATACTTTAAGAAAAATTACAACATCCTCATTGGCGAGCGCACGGCAGAGCTAATCAAATGTCAAGTCGGTTCGGCTGTTCCCTTCAAAGAAGAAGTAGAAATCGAAGTAAAAGGGCGCGATTTAGTTGCGGGAATTCCGCGTATGATTCGCGTCAGTTCGGTGGATATTCGCCAAGCCCTAAATGAACCAGTAACCGCTATGGTTGAGGCAATTCGCACCTTGTTGGAGCGTATGCCACCCGAACTTTCGGCAGATATTTTTGATAGAGGTATCATGCTGACAGGCGGCGGCGCACTCTTGAAAGGCTTGGATGAGCGCATTCGCCTTGAGACCAATCTTCCCGTTCACGTTGCCGAAGACCCGCTTACAGCCGTCGTGCGCGGTACGGGCAAGGTTCTGGAGAATTTGAACGATTATTCGGCGGTCTTGATTAAAAATCGCAGATACTAAACTGAAGGATGGTACTTCAGTGGCACAGAGCCTCTCTAAAGAAAAATGTAGTAACAAGCAACAAAGCGGCGTGGGATGCGTGCAAAAACACGTTCTCACGCCGCACTGCTAATCGCCTGTTTGCAAGGCATTCACCCCCGCATCACACACCTCCAATTCTCACCATGAAGCAATATCGCAATTTCTGTATCATCGCCCACATCGACCATGGAAAATCCACGCTGGCAGACCGCCTCTTGGAATACACGGGAACGCTCCAAAAGCGTGAAATGACGATGAACCAAATGCTGGACTCGAATCCCCTAGAGCAGGAACGCGGCATCACGATTAAGCTCCATGCGATTCAAATGCGCTACACCGCGCTAAACCAAGAAAACTACATCCTGAATCTCATTGACACGCCTGGACACGTGGACTTTTCCTACGAGGTTTCGCGCTCGCTCGCTGCGTGTGAAGGTGCGCTCCTCGTCGTGGATGCAACGCAGGGCGTGGAAGCACAGACGATTAGCAACCTGTATCTCGCTATTGAAGCGGGTTTGGAGATTATTCCCGTCATCAACAAAATTGACCTTCCAAGTGCCGTTACGACGATTGATTCCGTAAAGCAGCAAGTCATGGATTTGATTGGCTGCAAAGAAGAAGATATGATTTTGGCTTCAGGCAAGTCTGGTATTGGTATTCAGGATATTTTGGAAGCTGTTGTCAAGCGCATTCCCGCACCAAAAGGCAATCCCGAAGCACCGCTCCGCGCCCTCATTTATGATTCGCACTTCGACCCGTACTTGGGCGTTGTTGTGAATGCGCGAGTGATTGACGGACGTATCCGCGAGAAAGATAAAATCTACTTCTACGCGACTGATAAAGTCTATGAAGTGGAAGAATGCGGGTATATGAAAATGAGCCGCGTCCGCACGGGCGAAATTGCGGCGGGCGATGTAGGCTACATCACGGCGAGCATCAAAAATCTGCACGATACCAAAGTTGGCGATACTGTTACGCACAACGAGCCGCGTGGTCCGCGCATTGAGGGCTTCAAGGAAGTAAAACCGATGGTCTTTAGCGGGATTTATCCTGCCGATAGCGATGATTTCGAGAATCTCCGCGAAGCATTGCAAAAACTTTCACTGAACGATTCGGCAATTAGTTTCGAGCCAGAAAGCTCGGTCGCGCTTGGATTCGGCTTCCGATGTGGCTTCTTGGGCTTGTTGCATATGGAAATTGTGCAGGAACGCCTTGAGCGCGAATTTGGGCAAACGATTGTGACAACAGTCCCAACGGTGCGCTATCGCTTGGAACTGACCAACGGCACCGAAAGCTGGATTGAATCGCCCGCGCAAATGCCCGACAACGTGAGTTCTATCAATGAAATTTACGAACCATTTATCAAAGCGCAGATTATCACGCCGTCCGAGTATATTGGCGTGATTATGAAGCTCTGTATGGACCGTCGTGGTATTTTCTTGGCGACAAATTACATCACCGAAACCCGCGTAGAAATGATGTTTGAGTTGCCACTCAGCGAAGTGATTTTTGACTTTTTCGACAAACTCAAATCTGGCACACGCGGCTACGCCTCGCTCGACTACGAGCCAATCGATTTGCGACCAGGTGACCTTATCAAACTCGACATTCTCTTGAACGGAGAGCCTGTTGATGCCCTTTCCAGCATTGTTCACCGCCAAAAAGCATACGATTGGGGACGCAAACTTTGCAGTAAACTCAAAGAGCTTATTCCGCGTCAAATGTTTGAAGTGGCGATACAGGCTGCTATCGGCGCGAAAATTGTTGCCCGCGACAACATCAGCGCGATTCGCAAAAACGTTCTTGCCAAGTGCTACGGCGGCGATATTTCCCGTAAGCGCAAGCTCCTCGACAAACAAAAAGAAGGTAAAAAGCGCATGAAGCAAATCGGGCGCGTCGAAGTTCCGCAGGAGGCATTCCTTGCTGTGTTGAGCATTGATGACGACTAGAAGCAAGGATGAAATCTGAGGGCTGAAGGATGAGGTTTTATGCGCGATTTGAAGCGTGAATCTTTGTCGTGCGTCGTGCGTACAAGATGTTGTTGATTCAATACTTCAGCCGCTTTGTCTGTATAATGCCTGAATAAGTACAAAAACCCGTTTGCCAGATTTTCTCACGATTATGAACAGCTCACCATCTTTGTCTCTTGCCACCAAAGAACAAGTTGTAGAGGCACTTGAAGACTCTGCACTCGGCATTGCCATTGAAGCAGGGCAGCAACAGGATTTTGTAAGCGAAGAAGAAATTATGAGTTTTCTTTGTTCGTTGTCTGCATCGTAAAGAATTGTACAAATACTTTCCGTAAAAAAATTACTTTCACTCCCCAACTATGGCAAAATCTCTCGACCAAATCCGCGCCGAAGAACAGCGCAAAAAGGGCGGAAAAATCAACACAGCAAAGTCGGAAAACCGCTCCAATTCTAGCGCAAACGGCTCTTCTAAGAAACCAGATAACGACGCTGTAACGCTTTCCTTAGGCGAAATCGCGCTTTCGTGGTTGCGCACGGTTGGCGGCGCGTTTGCAATGGTGATGGTGCTCAATGGCGTGCTGATTGCCTCGTTTGTTGTGCCAACTGGTTCGATGGAAGGCACAGTTATGACGGGCGATTTCTTGTTTGTCAATAAATTCATCTACGGACCTTCCACGCCGCAGATGATTCCGATTCTCAATATCCCGCTTCCGTACTACCGTTTTCCAGGCATCCGCGAGCCGAAAAAGGGCGATGTCATTGTTTTTATTTTCCCTGGAAACCGCGATGAAGCAAAGCCAGCAGAGTTTCAGTATTACTTAAAACGCTGCGTTGCCACTTCTGGCGACACCTTGACGATTCGCAATAAGCAAATCTACATCAACGGCGTAGCAAGCCCGCTTCCGCCTGACGGGCGTGTGAGTAATTTCATTGCTGGAGCTGATTCCGACGACCAATACCGCACGTTTCCTATCGGTTTGAATTTTACCCGCGATAATTACGGTCCGATACGCATCCCCAAAAAAGGCGATGTCGTTCAGCTCACTCTCAGCAATCTCGCGCAATGGGATACGTTTATCCGCCGCGAAGGGCATGAAGTTACGACCAATGGCGAGCAAGTAATGATTGATGGCAAAGCAGCAACATCCTACACCGTGCAGCGCGATTACTGCTTCGGCATGGGCGACAACCGCGACAATAGCTTGGATAGCCGCTACTGGGGTTTTGTGCCAGTGCAAGATGTCGTCGGAACGCCGCTTATCGTCTATTGGTCGTGGGACACGAATCTTTTGGTTTTTGTTGATAAATTCAAAACCTTGCGTCCAGAACGCTTTGGTAAAGTTATCAATTAAATTTGCACAATGACGTTTACACAATTACATTTGCTCCGCCCTGCAATCATGCTGTTTGTAGGGCTTTTTTATGTGAAAGTTTCATTACCCTCTCATTCTCAAAGCCGCATGAATACTGACCTTTCAAACGATTCCGAAGAATACGATTACGAAAGCTATTTGGAGCATGAAGATTTTCAAGAATTCGTACGCGACGCAGCGAGGCAATTTCTCGCCGAAGCTAGCACCGAAGAGCTTGCGGAGATAGTCTTTGGCGATATGGATGAAGCAATTGAAGCCTTCAACGAGGCTGATGAAACAGACGAAGCATAAAACACAAAAAGCTCGAAAGCCTAATTTGACGAGGCTTCCGAGCTTCAAAAATTTCATACTTCAACCTTCAGATTTCATCCTTTCTTCAGCATCCCCAGCGACGACCGCGTCCACCACCCCAGCCGCCGAAGCGTGGTGCGAAATTACGACGCGGGACAATGATTGCTGGCGGCGGGACAATAATCGGTCCGCGCTGAAAGAAGCCGCGTGGCTGCCCGTAGGTGGTGAATCCTGGCGAAATAGGACGACCCGGAAAGCCGCCACCAAGCACGTAGCGCGGCTGCGCACACGAACTCATTGCCGAAAAGCAACAACAAGTAAACATAATCAAACAAGCAGAAGACAATGCCGAAAATCGGCTTGGTTTCGAGAAACGACGCATGGCTGCACCTTTGGAAAAAAGTGGAACAAACAGAGAAAAAATGTAAAAGTGTTGTCGTGGTGTCTATACTAAAACTGACTCTATACTAAAACTGACGAAGTGCGGCGATAAAAGGTTTAAATGCCGCCAGTGCTACCAGTTTTTTGCCTTTTTCAATCAACAATTCCGCACACAGATTTCATGAACAGTTCGCCCGTTCACAGCTCGCAAACAAGTATTCATGCCGACCTTGAGCGTTTGGTGCGAAAACACGCAGCGACGGAATATTTGCGCCCCATTCCGCCCTTTAGTGCTGCGGTGTTTGCGGAAATCTGCGGAACGGTACAACAATGGCTTCAAGAACATCCTAGCGCAAGCATTGTGCTGGATTCTTGCTGCGGAACGGGCGAAAGCACAGCGCACCTCGCTCGCCGCCATACAAACGCTTTTGTGATTGGCATTGACAAATCCGCGCACCGCACAAAAAAACACGGGCAATTAGAACATAATAACGACAGCACAGAAACAAGGAATTATCAAGTCTGGCGGGCAGATTGCGAAGATATTTGGCGACTTTTACCAACGCTCTTCCGCGAGCAAAAAATTATCTGCGAAAAGCATTATTGCTTGTACCCAAATCCTTATCCAAAGCCGCACCACATCTTGCGTCGCTGGCACGGTCATCCGCTCTTTTCCCATATGCTTGCTCTCAGCGCGGAAACGGAAATGCGCACAAATTGGCGCGTGTACGCCGAAGAATGTGCCGAAGCCGCACGAATACTGGGCTACACGGCACATTACCAAGAACTAAGTATTGATGCGCCTTTTGGAGATGCAATGACCGCTTTCGAGCGCAAATACGCCGCGAGCGGGCATACGCTCTACAAAATTTGCATGACAAAGCAGCATGAATTTTCCTAAACGCAAGCATATTTGGGCAGTACAGGCAATTCTTGTTGTGCGATTCTCGACAAAATGCTAGTTTTGAACTGCTTGTAATGAAGCTCTTTTTGTTCACGAACTTCGTCATCACCACACGCGCAGCGCAGAAAATGAGCGTGCTGAATTTCGTACTTTCTTCTTTTCATCTTTCTCATTAAGGATTTTACTATGGCTATTCGTATTACTTCTGATTGCATCAACTGTGGCGCGTGCGAGCCGGAATGCCCCAACACCGCCATTTACGAACCCGCAGTATCGTGGAAATTAGGCGACAAAGAATTTTCCGATTCCACCTCACCAGGCGGCTTCCAAAGCGACTTTTACTCCAATGAAGTCTATTTTATTGTGCCAGACAAATGTACCGAATGCGTTGGTTTCCACGACGAACCCCAGTGCGCGGCGGTCTGCCCAGTGGATTGCTGCTTGCCCGACCCCGAAAACGTTGAAACACAGGAAAATCTCTTGAAAAAAGTGGACTTCTTGAACGGTATTGATGCAGCGCGTCTCAGGAATTAAGATTCTCGCTTGCTAGTCAAGTCATGATTTTTTGGGACGCAGATGAAGATGATTGAATGGATAAAGATGATAAAAGAAGAGAAAAATATCAAGGTTATATGTACATTCGCTCCATCATCTTCATCAATACAATCATCTTCAATCTGCGTCCCCCTTTCATTGCTGAACCTCTCTGAGCCGTTATCATTCTCGAACAGTAGCATCATCAAAAATAAGACCCTTGAGTAAAAATTGAGAGCCTCACCCAATCAACAAAGCTGCCCAAATTCTCATTGTCATGGCACAAAACAAATCTTCCGCATCTCGCAAAAACAATCCGCCAATTTCTCGCGTTCAGTCTGCGCAAGCAGCAAAATCTCCCCCAAACCCCGCATCATTTAGCATTCCTCTGTGGTCGGCGTTGCTCATTTTTCTTGGTGCAACGCTCGTTTTTTTTCGCGCCCAGCTTTTTGGTGATGCCTATTTTTGGGAAGATTTTACGGAATATGTGTATCCAGCACAATCCTTTGCAGCCCAGTATTTGCGGGGCGGACAGCTTCCTTTTTGGAATCCATTCAGCTTTTCGGGAATGCCCTTTTTAGCGGATGTTGCTGTTGGATTTTTCTATCCGCCGAATATGCTCATGGCGGCGTTTGTGGAGAATGGAAAATTGCCCGTTCTCGCGCTTGAACTGCTCATCATTGCTCACTTTCTGCTTGCGCAATGCACCATGTACGCACTTATGCGCTCGCTGAAGGTCAGCGACGCTGGAAGCCTGATTGCAGCACTCTCCTACGGCTTTTCAGGGATTATGGTGCATCACGTCTTTCACCCAATGATGATTGCCCATTTTGCGTGGTTTCCGCTCGCATTTTTGCATTTCCGTCAGGCGTTGTGGAATGACGAAGCTCCGAGCCGCCGCTTTCTCAACTCGCTTGTAAGTGGCATCGTTCTTGGCGTGATGATGCTTTCTGGGCATCCGCAAACGACATTGTATTTGGTGCTGTTTCTCTTTTTCTACACGCTCTGGGTTGTGGTAATGCGCCGCACGGAGCTTCTGAAAAAACCGCTTGAATTGCTTCAAACAGGCATTGCTGCTGCTTTGCCGATACTCGTGGGCGCGGGATTATTTGCCATTCAATTACTCCATTCACAAGAATTTTCCGCCTATTCCGAGCGCAACGCCATGACCTTTGAACGCGCCTCGCAAGGTTCTATGCTGCCTGTACAGCTTCTCAGCGCATTTGTTCCAAAAATGTACGGCGGACTAACACCGCCCGCCAACGCAGACGACGGTACACCGCAGTTTTCGTTGGATGGCACACAATCCTACGATTACTGGGAAACGGCGTTTTATGCGGGTGTTCCAGCAGTGATGCTTGCGATGTTTGCATTTGTTGCGGCATTTGCAAAAAATTCTTCTCCTAGCCCAAAGACCAGTAATGATGAGGCTTTTGAGCGATTACCTTTGTTTTTATTTCTTGCCATGTTTTTTGGCGCATTCTTCGCGCTCGGTAGCAATGGTACGCTGTTCCCGCTCTTTTTCAAAATTCCACTCTTCGACCGCTTCCGTATTCCAGCGCGGATGATTGCCTTTGCGACGCTGGCAATCAGTATTGGTGCGGGGTTGGGCTTTGATGCGCTTTTTCGACGCACGGCAATCGGTATGGAAAATGTTGGCGTGAAGCATCTCGCACTTGGCTTCGGAATAGGGTTGTTGCTGTGTTGTCTTGCCGTTACTGCTGCACAAGCAGGCACAGGTGGCGGGTTGGCGATTCTTTTTGCCGTCAGCACGATTCTCTGCGCCGCTCTTGCATGGCGAAATATGCTGCATCCCTTGATGATATGCGCTATTCTGGCACTTTGCACCTTGATTGATACCAACAACGCTGGAGCAGGATTTAATGCGAATCGCCAACATCCTCTGGATGATTACACACAGGCAGAGACGCGGCTTGCAGTCTTTCGCGCCGATTTCACCCAACCCGAATCGCTCACGCGCATTTCCGTCCGCGAGCGAGGCGTGATGGTGGCGCCGCGTAACTTTGGATTGCTTTTTCCAATAATGATGTACGAAGGCTACGCGCCGCTTTTGGTAGAACGCCGCTTGCCGCCTGCTCCAACAGCCGATAAAACCTACGACCTCATCAATTTAGGCTATCAAATTGCGATTGACACTGCCCAGCAAACCGTATCGTTACGCGAGCGCCCGAACAAGTATGCTCACGCCAGAATGCTCTACTCCGCCGTGCAGACCAGTACTGATGAGGCTTCCACGAAAAAGGTACTCGTTGCGGGCAAGATTGATTTTGACAACCAAGTAAGCATTGAAAAGCCGCTTCCCTTCTCGCTTTCGGGCGATTCTGCGAAAAATATTGCGCACACCATTCGCTGCGAAAATTATTCTGCCAATAGCATGACCTATCGCGTGGAAACCGCACAAAATGGACTTCTGCTGCTCGCTGAAATTTGGTATCCAGCGTGGAAAGCCAGCATTGACGGGCAAAGCACGGAAATTTTGCGAGTGAATTACAGTATGCGCGGCATTGCTGTTCCGAAAGGCACACACACCATCACGCTCCGCTACGATTCCGATGCCTTCCGCTTGGGAGCATGGATAAGCCTTGCAACACTGATATTTGCTTGTGTTGGAATTGTTGTGCTGGTTGTGAAGCGTCCTGCATCACAGGCGCACGCCGCCGAGTAGGAATGGCTTCAGGACACGAAAGAGTAACCTTTTTCGCGCACGGTACGTCTAAATCTTTATTCGATATTTTGGTACACAAATTTCTGAATAGCAGGGAATATCAGGCTTCAGTGGCACAGACATTCTTGTCTGTGTTCCCTGCCTGAAACCTGCACCAAATACTCACAGACAGGAATGTCTGTGCCACTAAATATTTTTTTGAGCATTCCAATTTTGCAAAAGAACTTCCTTCCCAGCACTATGACCATCTCGCTCTACAACACGCTTACCCGCTCGCTTGAAGAATTTGTCCCGCTCCACGAAGGGCGCGTAGCCATGTATTCATGCGGTCCGACGGTGTACAACTATGCGCACATCGGCAATATGCGGGCATTTCTCTTTTCGGATTTACTGCATCGCGTTTTGCGTGTGGTTGGCGCGTACGATGTGCGCTGGGTGATGAACATTACCGACATTGACGACAAAACCATACGCGACAGTAGCAAAGGCGCAAGCACATGGCGCACGGAAATGGGCGCACAAAGCGAGGATGCCGTCGAGAATCTACGCCGTTTCACGGAGTTTTATGCGGATGAATTTTTGCAGGATATTGCCACGCTCGGTATCAAGCGCGAGAATTTTTACAAGGTTCCCTACGCAACGCACTACATGGCTTCAATGCAGCATCTTATCAGGCGTATCGGCGAAAAAGGTATTGCCTACGAGCGCGGTGGAAGCGTGTATTTCAACGTTGCGGAATGGCGTAAAATCGACACCTACGGGAAATTATTCAAAATTGATGCAGAGAATTTTCAAGAAGGTGTGCGCATTGATGCCGATGAATACGACCGCGAAAGCGTGAGCGATTTCGTTCTCTGGAAAGCACAAAAAGACGGCGAACCCGCATGGGACTTTGAGTTTGAAGGCAAAAATTTGAGCGGTCGTCCGGGTTGGCATATCGAATGCTCGGCGATGGAGCAAGATATTTTGGGCTTGCCGTTCGATATTCACACGGGCGGCGTGGATTTGTGCTTCCCGCATCACGAAGACGAAATCGCGCAAAGCAAGGCAGGATACGGCGTAGAGCCAACGCGCTATTGGGTTCACAATGAATTTTTGGAAGTGGAGGGGCAGAAAATGTCCAAGTCGCTCGGCAATTTCTACACCGTCCGCGATTTGCTCCAAAAAGGCATTGACGCGCTGGATATTCGCTGGCTCATGCTTTCGGCGCAATACAGTTCGCGTCTCAATTTCACCTTCGCAGGGCTAGAAGCGGGACGCAAAGCGCGTTTGCGGGTGCAAGACTATATTTTTGGACTCTGGGAAAAAGCTGGTGCGCAAATACATTCCACCCGCACCGAAACCACCAATACCTTGCGCAGCGCGGTATTCAGCGAATTGGCAAATAATTTGAACACGCCAAAAGCATTTGCTGAACTTTTTACCTTTATGAATCGTAACGCTGCCTCCGCGTTTGATGCCGCAGAAGCCTCTTCATTGCTCGGTTTCTTTCAAGAATTGAACAATATTTTTGATGTGTGGAAATTTGAAGCGCGTCCGGGTGAAACCTTGCAGATTCCCGATGCCGTCAAAGCATTGGCGGAAGAACGTTGGAAAGCTCGCACCATGAAAAACTTTGCCGAATCCGACCGCTTGCGTGGTGAACTCGCCGCGCACGGCTTTACGGTGAAGGACAGCAAAGATGGCTATACGCTGGAAAAGGCGTAAATACTGGCTTTGCTCAGATAGGCTTTGCTAGAGTTTCATCGTTCTTCTGTTTATTTTCCACTAGATGCAGTCATTCCTTTTCTTCTTTTTCTTGATAACCATGATTCTACGTGTGTGTTTGTGCGCTCTCCATGTGGTATTTCTTCAAGCCGTGATATTTCCTGTTTTTTTTCCACGAGAAGCAATGGCGCAATCGTCAAAAGTGGATAAAAAAGTGCTTGCGGGAAAATCCGTAGGAAGTAGTATTGATGCGGCTTCTGGGCAAGGAAATTTACCTGTGTCGCAGGGCTTCACTAGGCTCGCGCCTGCGCTTGAAGTTGCCACAACGCAAGCATCCTTGCGCCCTGCCGTTGGCGGTGTGAAGCTCGTTGTTGTGATGTCCTTCGACCAAATGCGGGGCGATTATCCGAATCGCTGGGGGCATTTGTGGGGGCAGCAAGGTTTTAACCGCGTTGTGCGACAAGGTGCGTATTTTCCGCAGTGCTATTTCAATCATGCTTCCAATATCACCGCGCCTGGTCATTCGGTGCATCTGACGGGCGTATATCCTGCAAAATCAGGCATTGTCTCGAATGATTACAACGACCGCACGGCGGGGCGCAAACTCTATTGTGTGCAGGACACGGTGAATAAAACCTTTGGCGTGTCGAAGCCTGATGAATGGTGTTCGCCGATAAATTTGAAAGTACCAACGCTGGGCGATTATCTCAAAAAAATCTCTCCCAAGAGCCGTGTAGTCGGCATTTCGCAAAAAGACCGTGCGGCGATTTTAATGTCGGGTCACACCGCCGATGCCGCGTATTGGTTCGAGTACGAAGCTGGTGGCTACACGAGTTCGGAATATTACTTCAAAGAACTTCCTGCGTGGCTCAAGAAATGGAATCAAAAGAATAGTTTTCGTGAGTATTCGGGCAAAGTGTGGGACAAGCAAATCGGTGATGATGTGGGATTGAAAGATAGCATTCGCTGGGAAGCTGGCGGCAAGCAGCGCAATGTTTTCCCGTACACGCTTCCGAATATGAACACCACAGGAACAGTTGATATGTACAGTTCCAGCACCTTTACGGTTACGCCGTATTCGGTGGAACATTTTTTCAAATTTGCACAGTCAGTGCTGAAAGAAGAAAAGCTCGGCGCGGACAGTATTCCTGATATATTTTGCCTGAGCATCTCAGCGACGGACTATGCCGGACACACCTTTGGTCCAGACAGCCGCGAACTACAGGAATTATACCTGAACGTGGATAAGTATGTGGGAGAATGGATTGATTATTTAGATAACGAAATTGGGCGGAAAAACTATACGCTGGTTATCACTTCCGACCACGGCGTAGCACCCACGCCAGAGTATTGGAAGTATGCTAATCCTGGCGCAGATGCTGGACGCTTGCGCTCGTTGGATGTGATAGAAGATTTGGAAAACTATCTCCGACAGGCGTTTATTGCTGGCTCTGCCTCGAAGTGGATTGACGACCACGAGCAGCCTTCACTGTTCTTTAACCAGCAAACATTAGAAATGGTAACCACGACGACGGTTGCAAGCTACAAAACGCCCACACGCCAAATGGTGTTGGATTCGGCGCAAGCCTTTTTGCAACGCTATCAAGGAATGGGAATTGTCCTGACCGAAACGCAACTGCAAGCCAATAGCTGTCCAAAATGGCTTTCGCCGTGGCAATACACCCTGATTCGCAACGATTACTTTCCGCAGCGCACGGGCGAAATCGTCTGCTATCCTGCAAAATACTGGGTCTGGGGAACAGTAACCGCCACACACGGTACGCCGCACGACTACGACCGCCACTCGCCGCTTATTCTCATGGGCGCAGGTGTGAAGCCTGGATATTATAGGGATGCCAAGGTTGCGCCTTCAGATATTGCGCCAACCCTCGCACAAATACTGGGCATTACCATGCAAAATGTGGATGGTACGCTGCTTCCATGGCGATAAAACTCCTCAACGTTGAACAAAATCTTCATTTGCGTCTCACTGCGTCCGCGAGGAAGTGCTACTGCTGGTAATCGTCCCGCTTGTAAGACTGCTACTTGCAGCCGTTCCGCTTGTGGTGGAAATCGGCTCGCCGCTTGGCGAAAGAAAGGTTTGTCCCGTTACTTTGAAAATCGTGTAGTGGCGCAGACTTGCATCGGACTCAAAGCCGTAGCCTTGCAGCAATTCGTAGGGCGAGCGAATATCCACAAAGGCGGGCGAATGCAAGACGTGGCGCGTACTGTCCCAGTGAATCACCGACGTTTTCACCGTCGTCATGCTGCCGTTTGCGACAACGACAACATTCCCCGAAGCGGTCATATTCTTGGTTTTATCATCAACTCGTGCGCTGTCGGCACTGAGAATGCTGGCAAGTGTGCGTTCTGGTTTCGTGAAAAATTCTACCTGCACACCGCCGCCAAGTACGGTTTCAGCACGTTTATCATACATTTTCGCCCAGCCCGCACGGATTCGCGCTCGCATATAGCTTGAATCCATGAACTGAATAACGGGATGGTAGCTTGTGTGCGTGGCGGAATCGCTGGTTTCGAGGACAATCAAGCCTGCGGAGGATTCGCGCTCGCAAGAGGAAGCGCAAAAGAGAGTTACAATGGCTACAAGCCAGTATTTAAGCGGCTTCCATTTCATATTCTGCTGATTGAGCGTGAATTGTTTCCATTGTATTTTCTGTACCGCGTTCCTGCAAAAAAGCGTGAAACTGCCACAAACGCTCTTCCACCTGCGCAAACTCCGTGTACGGCATAATGTCGCGGCGCACTTCGGAAGCATTGTATAAGCCTTTCAAATACCCGCTATAAAACTTACGGAACTCCCGCACCGCCAAGCCTTCGCCCTTGAACGCGACCGAATGGCGTAAATGCGTGAGGCAGAGGTCAATACGCTCGTAAACGCTTGGTTCTGCCTCGTGAGTGCCTGTGCGCAAATAGGTTTTTGCCTGACGAAAAACGAACGGATTGGTAATGGCAGCGCGACCAATCATCACGGCATCGCAGCCTGTTTCGTCGAAGGCTTGTTTGCAATCTTCCGCCGTTTCCACGTCGCCATTCAAAATAACGGGAATGGAAACCACTTCTTTTACCTTGCGAACCCAGTGCCAATCGGCGTTTCCGTCGTGTCCCATGTCGCGGGTGCGGCAGTGAATGGCGAGCGCGGCAATGCCCGCTTCTTGCTCCAAACGCTTGGCAAGGTCGGTGATGATAATGGAATTTTTATCCCAGCCAAGCCGTGTTTTCACAGTGACAGGCAATTTCACCGTATCGACAAGTGCTTTCGCCATTTTTACCATCGTGTCTGGCTCGCGGAGTAAGGCTGCACCTGCGCTGCGAGCAACAACGTTCTTCACCCAGCATCCGCAGTTAATATCCAAAAAATCGGGATTGGAAGATTCGGCAATAAGGGCTGCTTCCCGCATCACGTCTATATCGCCGCCGAAAATTTGAATTGCAACGGGGCGTTCGCCTTCGTCTAAAACAAGTTTTTGCAAAGAACGCCGCGCATCCCGCACCAAACCTTCGCTGGAGACAAATTCGGTATAGACAATATCCGCACCTAAGTTGCGGCAAACCACACGAAAGGGTAAATCGCTAATATCTTCCATCGGGGCAAGCAATACGCCTTGTTCAACTTCGACAGTGCCGATTTTCATATATGACCATTCTTCAAAGTGAGAAAAGAAAAACGCAGACAAACCTGCTCACGCGGTAAGTGGCTGTTGTGTTTGAATTTCATTGAATTTCAAAGAGCAAATGTACGGAATTTTTGCGATAAAATGAAGCACCGCCCTGTTTCCAAACCTTGCGCGGAAATTACGCATCCCAACGATGTGCATTTACTCATATCTCAGCGCGTCCGACGGCTGCACTGTTCCCGCTAAACGGCTTGGATACAAGGCGCAGAGCGTTGTCAGAATATACATCCCAATCACAGCCGCACAAATACTGAGTGCGTAGGTCGCCGTCGGAACTTCATAAAACGGAATAAGCGGCACTTGAGCAACCAAAAACAATCCGAACACCACTGCAAACGTGGTCAATGCAACAAGCTCGCCAATCACAAAGAAGTAAATATCCTGCCGCGTCGCTCCAAAGGCGCGTCGCACGCCGAGTTCACGCATTCTGCGGGTAACGGATTGCCACACAACGCCCACCAAACCGAGACCGACAGTGATAAGCAAGAATGCTGCGATGGTCAATCCAGGAATAAGCGCGAAATAAAGGTTTTTATGTTTCTTCTCGCGGTCTGCTGCGAGCGTCGTGATTTGAAATGACCAATTTGGCGCGGTTTGCTCAAGTTTTTTGAGCATTTCCTCTTCGTAGCTGGCAGCCGTGCCGGGCTTCATTTTTACCAATATTTGCGATGGCAAAAATGATGTTGTGTCAAGGATGTTGGTGCGTTCAAACATGAAATTTCCTGACTGGTCGAACTCGCTGCCTTTGCGGAAACTACTGATAACCCCAACAACGCGATACCGTGTGCGCTCTAAATCCTTGCCGATACCCTCGCCTGGAATGTAGGTAATATCACGCCCGATAGGATTTTCCTTCCCGAAAAATGTTGCTGCTGCACATTCGTTAATCACCACAACCTTCACCGTACTTGTTGTGCCATTATAGGCATCATCACTGGCATTGAACCAGCGTCCCTGCGTGAGTGTAAGATTCATGGTTTTGTCGAATTCATTTGTTACAATGGAAATTTCTGTCTTGTATTTTTCTCCGCGATTAAAACTCGTCATGCGATGTGAAAAGCTAAAGGGCGTTGTGCTTACAAAGCTCGCCAATTCTACGCTTGGCAACCCACGCAGCACGGAAACAAGACGCTGTGCGCTCTGGCGCGTGATAGCCGTACTTTCGACTTCGGCGGATTGTTTGCGATATGCTTGAATATTCCACACATTTTCGTACTCATAGCCAAGCGGCAAGCGGTACGTGAGCGCGAAGTGAAGCACCGCCAAACACACGAAAAAAAGCACCATAAATGCAGCGACAAGCTCCGTTACCATTAGCGCATTCGAGCGTTTGCGATTCCAGACGAGCTTAAAAAGCTGTGGTATTTGGGAAAAGTTTTTTGAGAAATTAAGCATTGATGCCTCCTTTGAGGGATTGAACGATGGGTAAACGAGCCATTTTCCACGCGGGCAACACGCCCGAGAGCAAACCAAACACAGCAGACATCCCAAGCGCGTACACAGCAACGCGGGCGTTCACGTGGAAGACGGCATTGGGGAATATTCCCGCGCTGGTAATCCAGAGCAGCACTGCTTCGGCAAGCAGCACACCGATTGCACCGCCAATAATCGTCAGCACAAGATTTTCCACAATAAATTGCCCAACAAGTGCAGTACTACTCGCACCGAAGGCTTTTCGCACACCAATTTCGGACGCGCGTTCCAGAATGCGGCTCACGTTCACGTTCACAAGATTGATGGCTGGAAGTGCCATAAAACCAAGCGTGAGTGCCATGAGAAGCGCAATCAGGCGTGTTGCATTGTCGCGTTTGCCGTAGTCTTTATCCTCCGAATCGAAGCCAAAAAACATCTGTGCCTGTACACCAAAGTTCGTTTCTGCCGCCGCCTGCATATATTCGATATTGCTGCTGGCAAATTTTACCGTTGGCAACATTGCTTGGAATGCCGCTTGAATACTAGGCAAGTCGCTCGCATTGTTCGCCAATATCACGGACGTAAAGCCGCCTGCACCTTCGTCCAAAACGCCCGTGCGGTCTTTGGGCGTGAGGTCAATGCTCACGGGATACCAGACATCGCCGCTTACGCTGAGACTGGAAGCGACATCCCGCGCCACACCGACGATGCGATAGGTTTTGCTTCCAAGCGTGATAGATTTGCCAAGCGCGGAGGCATCGCCAAAATACCGTTGGCGTGTTTTTTCTGAAACCACAGCAACCATGCGGCGTTGTTGGTTGTCGTCTTCGGTAAAAGGTGCACCTTCTAAAAATTCAAAATCAAAGATTTCCCAAAACACGCCATCCACAATTTTCGCTGTGAGCGTGGTTTTCTGCCCATTTGGATAGGTGATAAACGTTGATTCAGTCTGAATGCTGAATTTCTCAACGCCTGGCAATGGGCGTACATACTTGTCATGGAAGCCGTAATGCGGTTCGTTGATGGTCGTAAAGTCCTTGCTTTTCCCCATGACGGATTTCACAAACAGCATACGTGCTTGCTTGGTGTAGGGACGCGGCGGATTGGCATGATAATCAATAATTGCTGTTACAACGAGCATGGTTGCTAGTGTGAGGCTGATTCCGACGAGCGAAATAAAGGTGAAGAATTTCCGCCGAAGCAGAACTTTCCACGCGAGAAGGAGATAGTTGCGGAGCATAGTTTTTTGAAGAAGTGTTGAATTTTAAGTTCTGAGTGTTGAGTTTCCTAAGCCACTTGCTGCCCATCGAAAATCCTGATAGTACGGTCTGTCTGCGCCGCCAAGCGTTCATCGTGCGTTACCATCGCAATCGTGGTGCCGTGTTCGCGGTTGAGCGTGTGGAGAATGTTCATAATTTCGTCGCCCATTGCGCTGTCGAGGTTTCCCGTTGGCTCATCGGCAAGCAGCAGCTTGGGTTTGCCAACGATGGCGCGGGCAATGGCGACGCGCTGCTGCTGTCCGCCAGAGAGTTGCGAGGGGAAATGCTTTGTGCGCGAGGAAAGACCGACTTGCTGCACCGCCTCCAACGCAAGCTGCTTCCGCTCCGAGCCGCTTAAACCCTTGCGATAGAGAAGCGGAATCTCGACGTTATCCAGCACCCGCAAATCATTGACAAGGTGAAAGGATTGAAAAATGAAGCCGATTTCCTGATTCCGCACCTGCGCAATCGCATTTTCCTTGAGTTTGGTTACGTCCATGCCGTGAAGCCGCATCACGCCTTTGCTGGGAGCATCCAGCAAGCCCAACACGTTCAAGAGCGTGGATTTTCCTGACCCCGACGGTCCCATTATCGAAACGAACTCGCCTTGCTGAATCGAAATGTTGATGTTCGCCAGCGCGACCGTTTCCAGCGAATCCGTGCGATAGATTTTTTCAATGCCCGCAAGTTCCAGAACTGCTGCTTTGGTCAGGGTTTGTGCGTGTTGTAGTGTCATGGTTTTTCCTGAAAATGTAGTTGTGAATTGTAATTGGGTTAGTCTCAGCAATGACGGGGGGACGCAGATGAAGATGATTGCATGGATGAAGATGATACGATGGAAGAAGATACTGAAGACTGGATGCGTACTTCATCTGTCTTTGATGTTTTCTGCCTTTTCATCATCTTCATCAATCCAATCATCTTCATCTGCGTCCAAAAAAAATTACAACCCGACCAGTTATGCGAAATTTACTTAATCGCAACGCTCGTCAAATGCTGATATTCACTCATGTTCGAGATAATTACTTCGTCGCCCGCCTGCAAGCCGCTCAAAATCTCGCACGTGTCCGCGCCGATAAGCCCGATGCGCACGGTACGGCGTTCCGCTTTCAGGCTATTGCCTTTGCGTTGCATCACAAACACAACCTGCTCGCCCGCACCGCGCACAAATGCTCCTTTTTTCACCCTGAGCGTCGCACCATTCCTCGCTGTTTGAATAAAAACATCCGCCTGAAGATTTGGGCGCAACACAGCATTTGTCTGTCCACCAAGAGTAATGGTGAATTTCAACACGCCATTGTCAATCGTCGGCAACACGCTTGAAATCACGCCTTCCAGCGAGGTTTCGCCCACACGCACCTTCGCGGGCAAGCCCACGCTCATGCGCTCGCGGTGAATGTCCGAAATGCTCGCATCTATGCGGTATGAGGACAAATCGGCAATGCGAGCGAGCATTGTTCCGCGCCCTACGTTCATGCCTTCAGTTTGGACGACCCACGTGAGAATGCCACTTGATTCGGCGCGGGCTGCGGCTTGGTCGAGTTCGCGGCGGGATTGGTTTTTGTCTTTGCGCAGCGAGGTAATTTCCAGCGCAACGCCTTCTTGTTCCAGCTTTGATGCGGCTTTGGCATTCGCATATTCTTTCAAAAATGCGTCCAATTCGTCGCGGGATTTTTGGAGTTGCGTGTCGAATTGGTTGAGTTCTTGTTGCGAAATGTAGGTTTTCTCAAACAGTGCGCGGTTTTGCAGAAACTTGATGCTGTCGAGCGTAACGTCGCGGCGTTTCAAGCGAATTTGATTGTCGAGCTTAATCAAGCGTCCTTCCAGCGTGGCAGCGAGTTGCGCTTGCTGATTTGCTTTGCGAGCAATGTTATCGCTCAGTTTCTCCAAGGCAAGCGTTGATGCGGCAAGGTCGAGAGTAACAATCGCCTCGCCTTTGGAAACGCTGTCGCCCGCCCGCTTCAGAATGCGGAGAACACGAGCATCTATGGGGCTTGTCAGCACACGGTCAATTTCTGGCACCACCACGCCGCTTGCTTCAATCACCGCTTCGACCGCGCCACGCTCCACCGTTGCTGTGCGAATCGCGGTTTTGTCGAGCGAGGGTGCAATCATGCCCGCACCATATACAACAGCCGCGCCCACCAGCGCAAGTGGTACAACGAATTTCAACACGGAGCGGAAGCTATTGCTGCGTTGGAGTTCAGGGGAAAATTCTCTGTCCATAGTCGTTCTTGGTTACTTGGTGCTTATACCGTTTTGACTATACTTTGAATACTTTGATTTTAGCAAGGCAGCATGCTGCCTTGTTTCGGAGAATTGAAAGTATTCATTTTACAATCGAAACGTGCTGCCTTGTTTCGGAGAATTGAAAGTATTCATTTTACAATCGAAACGGTATTAGTTACTTGGTGCTTGGTTTTTAGTTATGCGCATTTCCTTTGTTCCAGAAAGTGTGCCAAAAAATGGAGTGAGGTTTTATGCGGTGTTGCAGGGAGGGAGGTTTGGCAAGAGTGTTCGATTTCGGGCAGTCGTGTGCGGAATCGGGCGCGAGGGCATCACAAGGGAGAAAGAAAATGAACAAAGGTGAGAAAATCTCTCATGCTCTCATTAAGTCTCTCAAAATGAGAGTTTTCTCTCAAAGTAAAATGAGAGGCTATTTTAGAAATGACGTTTTTTGCTAAAAATCGTCATTTAAAAAGTTGGCACGGTTTTGCTAAATATACTCATCAGACAGCGCAATTCGGCACAAGGTTGAATGTAAGTCGTTGTCTGAAAAGATGTTATTGTCGGTATTTTTCTCAAAACGATAGATAATGATAGATGAGAATGATAATCAACCAAGCACTATTGCTCAGGTAGCACTGCTTCGGTTCACGCAAAAATATACAGTATAATGAGTTACCTCTTCCCAAACGGAAGAAATTGACGATAGGCGAATATCTACAAACCTCCTGAACAGAGAAGCCGCTTCATCAAATATTGACTGGGGATGTGAGGCGGTTTTTTTTTATTTTTTTGTCGTGTTTACACACAGAATGATGAAAAGATAAGTATTTGTTCTACAATGTTTTTACCATATTTTTATGAATAATACGTCAGCATAGATTCATGGAAAATTCATTTTTTGAGAGCTAATTTCGTAGAAGCATTTTTTGAACTATATTCATGTTTTTATTTTCACAATTTGTAGGATTATTATGCGTTTAACACGTTCTTTTCTCGCAAGCGGTTTTGTTGTCATGCTGCTTTCAGTCAGTCCTTCGTTACATCTTTTTGCCCAAAAGACAGGTATGCTCTCGTCTTCACCGACGATGAGTCCAGCAAAAACAGCAACAGCAGCCGTAAAAGCAAGCGCAGCAGATACAACAGCATCGAAAGCAGAAAAAAAAGCGGAGAAAAAAGCAGAGAAATTAGAAAAGCAAGCTGATAAAGCAGAACGTCAAGCAGAACGCGCACAAATACAAGCAGATAACGCCGCCCTGAAAGCAGAAACAAAAGTAACTCGTGCGGAAAAAGCTGCAAATAAAGCCGCAGGTAAAGTAACTGCTCCGTCGGCTGCTCCAGACGACGCAAGCATCGCAACGGCAATCAAAGAAAAACTCGCTTCTTTGCCGTCTTTGAAAGAGACAAAAATTGATGTGGTCGTAAAAAGTGGCGTTGCAACGCTCACAGGAAATGTGAAAACGGCTGGCTTGAAAGGCGTTGCCACAAATGCAACAAAGCGCATCGCAGGCGTGAAGCAGGTAGATAATCAAATCGTTGCAGAAAAAGGCATCAAAAAATAAGCAGGAAAATTTTTCCTTGCGAGAAGAACTTAAAAACTCGTAGAATGACCAAGCGCACCAATGCTTGTATTCTACGAGTTTTTTTGTTTCATACTGCTTGTGTGCTGTCGCCTTCGTTGCTATTTTCATTGCCGCGCTCGTTTTTATGCGGCTTGGAGGCATCTTTTTGAAATATCTTCGCTGTGGTGCGGGTTTCGAGTGTGCGCACGAGTTCTTTTCTCATGCTATGCGTCATGCGGCGGCGAAATTCCTTCACTTCTTTGCCTGTGGCTTCTTCTTTTTCGGTGTAGTAGAGAATAACGGTGTCCCAGACAGGGTCGGTTTCAACTTCCACAAGGTGAATCAAATCGTAGCGCACCAAACGCCAACCTTCCTCGAAAATATTCCGTCCAACCATGCCCAGCGTCTTGATTTGAAGGCGTTGCTGGTGCATTCGATAGAAAAATTGTACAAAGTTAATGCCAAGCGAAAGCGGCATCACGTATAGCTCAATGCGGGCTTCATCCCACGAAAGCGCGAGGTAAATGAAGAGCAAAATAAGGCTAAAAATAAAGCAGAGAATCCCAATCATAAGCGGGTCGTAGGCGGTGTCGAGGTCTTCGCCGAGCTTGACTTCTTTCGCGGCAAATTCATCCAACATCTGCCGAAAAGCCGTTGCCCCAAATGCCAACAACGAATAGATAAACGCCAGAAAACAAGCGTATGCGAGAACTTTAGGGTCGAAATTACCCATGATATTTCGGGGAAAGGTGTGTGCGAAAGCTCACGATGAAAGAGCGTGGTGCAATATTACACAAAACACCGCACTATCAATCAAGCGTTCCGTAGAAGGCAAAGAAAAGATAAAGCGATTTAAAATAAAAACCGCTTGAAGAGCGGCATTTATCGGCTGTGCAGCTCTTCAAGCGGGGAGAAAATTTGTTTGATTACTTTCGGGAAATGTACCTCTGTACACGACAAAACTCTTTCAAATAGTGGCACAGACATTCTTGTCTGTGAGTGTTGGTGCGGGATTCAGGCGACAAACATAGACAGGAAGTCTCAAGCCACTGAAGCCTGATTTTATGCGCTCTTCAAGAGATTTGTCGTGTACAAAGGAAATGTACAACAAATTTACAACTTCACGAGCTTCACCGTATAGCGATTCTGCGGTGTCTGGATAATCAGCATATACATTCCCGCCGCAACCGTCGAGCCGTCTTGCGCCAAACCGCGCCACGTGTAGTTCAAGCGACCGCCAGAAATTGCGCTGATGGGCATTGGCAAAATGAGTCGTCCAAGCATATCGTAAATGCCCATTGTTACGGTGCCAGGCGTGAAGGTTTCCGAGAGCGCGACGGAAATCACGGTTTCTTCGCTGAAGGGATTCGGCGTGATATTCGCTATTGCCGTTACGGAATTATTGCCATTGTTGCTCGTAAGACGTGTTCCCAAAGCCATATCTGCTGTTTGCGAAACGCTGGTTGATACGGCACCGCCAAACGCTGGGCCACCGAGTGCTGGTCCGCCTGAGCGTATCGCGGCATCCGTGCCGCCGCCGCCCGTGCTAGGCGCGGTACAGGTTGCGCAAACTTTTGTGGTGTCGTTGGGTTCGAGCGCGAGAAAGGCTGTATAACGCGAGAGTACACGGCTTTGGACGCTTTGCGCAATAATTTCACGGGTAACAGTCGAAGTCGGAACATTCGCCGTAACGCCGCGTGAAGGCACGGAATAGTAGTAAAAATATCCGCCCAAACTGCTTTCCAAAGCGTTTATGTAATTGCCCACCCACGCGCTTTTCGTGATGGAATCGCCTTGCTGTATCTCGCTTTGCGGCATATCGAGCGTGCGCACAAACGATTGCCCGTTGTAAAAACCGCCCGCTTGCACAGAAAATACGCCACTTCCGACCATTTTCCCGACTTGCAAAATCGTGTTATTTGCGGGCAGCATTGTCAGCAAAGGCTGTGTTTGTGCGCCATTGGTGTTTGTTCCCAAGAGAAAACGATTGTAGCAAAAGCCTTCTTTCACATTGGTTTGCAGGTCTGCCAGTTGTAGATTCGCGCCAACAGCAGCAATCGCGCCCGAAAGTGTTGTTTCCAAGCGACCGCTCGAACGAATATGGAAAAATGTGCCTTTCGATCGCTCTGCAAGCGCGTTGTAGAGATATTCATTCGCAGCATAATTCACCGAGCGAATAGTGTACCACGAGTAATTTTTGTTCGCAACATCAGCAATGTGCATAGGCGGAAGCGGTTTTACGACATTTTCCATAAGCTGCACAAGTTGATTTGTCGCGGCTTCGCTACCATTGCCATCGGAATTGGACACGAGCAGCACCGATACGCCCGCCATACCAGTCGGCAGAGCTTTTACATCGTTCATCGCGCTGATGAGAAGGCGCGGCAAATTGCTGAACAGCGTCGGCATCGTGAGGACGCTTGAAAACTGGCGTTCAATCGTGGTAGAATCCGCCGCTACCCACGTGGGGCTGAGGCGGCGCACACCAGAGCCGCTCACAATGTCGGAAATCATGATATTGAACGAATCGCGTGGCGTGAAGTGCTGCCGCATGAGTCTTTTCGCGGTGTTCACGACTTCGGCAAGCTCGGCGGTGCTGCGCCCAGCATCGTAATCAATCAAGACCAGCGATTTCCGCGTGATATTTTGCCCCAAAACCTGCACGGGCGAAAATGCCATTTGGTAATACCGCTCGCTGCCTTGCGTGAAGCTCTGCACAAACAAGCCGTTGCGCATGGGCGAATCCCATTCCACGTAGGCAGAACCAGCCCTTCTGAGCGTCGCACCTTGCAGCGTGCCAGCAAGCACTATTTGACCACTTGCGCGGTCAATCGTTTCGGTGAGGCGTTCCAAGGGAGCAAGTGCTAATGCGGTTCCGGTAGTTGTTCCCGTCAAGGTAAGGCGCGTATTTTTCCATGTCGTTGCGGCAGTTGGCGAGGGATGAACAATGAGGCGAAGCGGCACACCTGCCCACGAAGAGCGCAGCAATTCCAACGGTAAAAAGCTCTGAACGCCGCTTGCTGCCCAGGTTGTTGGCATGATGTAGGAAATTTTCACTTTGCGCGTTTCGTTGCCTTGCATGGGGAAAATGCGGAGCGTGTAGCTGCCGTAGTATTCTTTGGTGAGCAGCGACGGGTCGCGCCGGCGTTGGACAATGCTTTCGTAGGTGTTGGAGGCAGTTGCGCGGTCGAAAATTTTCGCCTGCACGATGCTATCGCCCACCCAGAGCCAGGAATCGGTGACGTGCGCGTCCGGCGGCAAGGCAAAAGAAAAGGTGATTTCAAGCGTATCTTTCGCGCTGGTGGCATTCGAGCCACGCGAAGAAAACGTGAAAAAGAGGTCGTTTTCGGTGTAAATGCCGCGCGGCTTCACAACGAGTGTTGCTTCTTCGATACTTCCCTGCCCGCCTACACGCCAGTTCCCACGCGGGTCAGCGACGTTCAGGTAGGCACTTTGCGCAAAAAGCACGAGCGGGATAAGCATGGCAGCTGCCCACACAAGCAGCACCATCACACAACGGAGAATCAGGGCTTTCATGGCGATTTCCTTCTAAAAAAAAATGAGAATATTTGAGTTTTCAGAGGCGAAAATTGTGCATCTATGAAGGAAGAAACACAAGCAGGAAAAAAGTCACAAAACTCTGTGAAATTGCGACCGTTACTTCTTTGCAATGAGAATGCTTCCCACTAAACACAAAAGAATACCACACACTTTCGACCACGAAATATCCTCACGAAAGAGAAAAACACCGACGGGAACGAGAATCATCATCAAAAGCGAATTCGCCAAGAGCGCACCAATGCTGATGTTCCAGCCTGCGCGATACGCAAGCAAGAACCCAATTTCCACACCGACAATCGAAATTCCCAGCGCATAACTCGACCAATTCAGCTTCTGCACTTCCGCACTGAGCACCTGACCAATACTTGTTTGGAGATTGTTTTGTGGCAATGGCATTATCACAAACAGCGCGATACAAACGAGCAAAGCTGCGCAATAAGAAACTATCGTCGCCACAAGCGGGTGTGCGCCTTCTGGCACGGATTTCTGCGAAAGCTGATAGACGACATTCGAGAGAACGATGAGGACAATAGAAAAGATTTTCATGTTGGCGGTATGGTTTGTGGATGAGATTTTCTTATTTTTCATTATTGATTTTTCAATATCGTAAAATTCTTGGAGACCCGTCTCTATGAATGCGCTCTGTCCAAATACTTTTCCTGAAAATAACACTCACAACGATAACACTATGGCAAAAAAACGCTCCCCCGCTCCACAAACACCCTCTACTACGCCTCGCGCCACCTTTCTTTCTCGCTTCTCGTGGTATCTTGTTCTCATGCCGCTCCTTACGCTGCTTTGGGGCTGGGTATATTTTGAAAAGGGCGAAATCATTGCGCTGAATAAAGGCTGCGGCTGGGACGGCGTAACCTACAAAAACGTTGTTTGGAGCTTGCAATGGAACAAAGCCCGCCCCGACTATGCCGAGCGAAGCCGCTTGCGCATTGACCCCTACCGCGTACAGCGCATTGCACCAAGCGTGGCGGTCTATGGCGAGATGCAAGCTGCTCGGTGGCTCTATCAGCAGGTAACGCCGATGTTTACTCGTGTTCCAGCGTGGTTGGAATGGAGCTACGAACAATATCCGCTTCCGCCTTGGTTTTTTCGGTGGTTTGCCGATAATCCAAATCAAGCGGCAAACGCTCAAAGCGTCGCACTGACGCTGGATAGCCTTGTTGCGGGATATTTCGTTTTTCACAGTTTGCTCATGCTGCTCGGAACGGCACTGCTCTGGGCAATGACGGCGCGAAAGCTCAATCTCGGCTTAACGGCACGGTGGCTGGGCTTTTGCGGACTTTTTGCGAATGTTGCCGTGATGAAAATGAGCTTCTATTATCCCACGCTCACCGACACCACCGCGCTGTTTGCGGCAATGCTCATGTTGTATGCGTATGTCGCAAATAGCGCGTGGTTGCTGCTTCCTGCGGCAGTGCTGGGCTTTTTTACGTTCCCGACGGCGTTTTATGTTGCGGCGTTGCTCTTCCTTTTTCCGCGCAGCATCGTTCTGCACAAGGAGGCTGTAGTAGAAGAAGCGCAAGCAATGACGGGCTTTGAACGAAATGCAGGTATTGGCGCAGGTGTGCTGGTCTTGTGTGCGAGTGTCTATTTTGTGCTGATTGCAGAAGTACGTTTTGTGGAAGTTGAACAGATTCAGCCAATGCTGCTTATTTTGACGCTTCCGTTGCTCTTAGCGCACGTATTTTTCACGGTTTCAGGGCTTGCAGCGCAATTTCCTTTGCAAGCGATGGTGCGCCACTTCAAGGAGCGCAAAAATCTTGCTGGATATGCCCTCAGAGCCTTGATTTTGCTCGTTCTTTGGGCGGGATTGCTGTATTGGAAAAAGCAGATTGAAGACCCCACGCTTGCCGCGCCGATGAATACAAGTTTGTTCTTTGGTGGAAGTTTTGCGAGCGCACTTGGAAAGCCCTTGCTGCCTGTGGTGGCGGGCGCGGTATATTTTGGTCCGATTATTTTGGTGATGATTCTTCGCTTTCGAGAATTTCTGAAAGCCGCATGGAATCTTGGCTTGGGCTATATGCTTGTGGTAACGGGACTGCTGCTCATGGGAATAATCATGTCGGAAACGCGGCAGCTTATCAATTTCTTGCCGTTTTTGGTGCTGGGCGTGGCGTACAGCCTTGATTCTATCAGGCTTCCACGCATTGCGCTCGTGCTGTTCGCGCTTGTGAGTGTGATAGCAGCGAAAGTCTGGCTGCCGTTCAATTTCGCTGGCATGGCAGAGCAAGCCGCAAACATCACAGGCGGCATCCATGCGACGTTTCCCTTGCAATACTACTTTATGAATCACGGACCATGGATGAGTTGGACGAGTTATTTCCTGCAAGGCGCGTGTGCGCTTGTTGTGGCGGGGTTGCTGTGGTGGGTGCTTTCGCCAACGTTTGCCGCAGAGTATGGCGAAAAATAAGGCACGAAAAATAAGGCACGAAAAATAAGGCACGAAAAATAAGGCACGAAAAATAAGGCATAGTGCTTATTTATTTTCCTCTTTTTCCTCAAACAGTTTCGGGCTGACTTCCGCAACCAAAGCGCGTACATTGTCATCCATGCTCGCGCCGACAAGGGTGCGCGTAGAAACAAGCTGCTCAAGAGTGAGATTGTGCGCACCAGCTAATTTCGCACCCGAGAGGTCTGCACCGTGCAGATTCGTGTTCAGGAAATTCGCGCCTTCGAGGTCGGTGTTGGTCAGGTCGGTGCCAGAAAAATTTGCATCCGTTAGGTCGGCTTCTGCCATGATGGCATTGGAAAAAACTGCACCCGAGCAGTCAGCATTTTTGAGGTCGGTACCGAAAAGAATGGCATTGTAACAATTCGAGTTCCAGAGTGTGGCGTTTTCTAGGTTCGCACCTGAAAGATTGGCATTGTCCATTGTGGTGCCGGGCAGATTTGCGCTGAGGAAGTTCACGCCTTCGAGGGTTGCTTCGGAAAGAATTGCAGAGGAAAAATCTGCTTGTTCGGCATTGGCACTGCTGAGATTTGCATTCGATAAATCCGAGCTTTCAAAGTTGGCTTTGAAAAGATTTGCTTCCCACAAATCCACACGGTGCAGCTTCGCGCCAGAAACATTTGCTTCGCCTAAATTTGCGCACATGAGTTTTGCTTTGGTGAAATTAATGCCTGGCATCATCGTTGCGCTGAGGTCTGCGCCCTGCATTTTCGCGCCCGAAAGGTCGGCATCCCAGAGATTTGAGCCTGCCAAATTCGCCTCTGCCAAACTCGCTTCTGCCAAATAACAGTTGCGCAAGTCTATTTTGCTCACGCCGTGCTTGTTCAAGCGCCGAATATTCCCGATAATGCGCTGCTTTGCTTCAATGCTTTCGAGCTTGCGAAAGTCGTCAATTTCTTCGTGATATTTTTTCTGCTCCGAGCGCTTTTCGCCCAAACGATTGAGCCAAAGCATCAGAATACCCAAAATCAAAATATCAAACAAGACCCCATGCGCCTCACTGATGAGATTGATTTGAAAATTACGGTCGGAATATATGTTTTGGAAGAGCGAAAGCGAGATAACAATGACGGCAATGACAAGAAAAATAAACGATGCTGTGCGAATCGGACTCGACAAAATAATGCTCTGCCACCACGCGCCTCTGCGCATTGAGCGAAGGAGCTTTGGCGCGACGGTTATTCCCTGTTTTGTGCGCCGCCTTGCTTCGGCAGTGTAAGCACGAATCCTTCTCATCATGCGGTGTTGGAGGGATAAAAATGAAGAAAAATATGAGGCAAAAGAAACACACATCCTTGCTCGCTTGCTTGTGGTCGTACAGAAGAAGAACACATCGGAGCAAGGTGTTTTTACACGTATTTTTACACGTATTTTTACAATTTTTGGGATAAAAAAATTCGTTTCAGAATCGCACTAAAATTTAGCAAATTGTTGGGTGTTCTTCAATGATTCTGTTGGGAAATTATCATATTTTTTTCAAATTTCTCTCTTTGAAAGTGCATATTCTTTCTCGTCCACACGTTTTGCGCTTTTCCACATACTTTTCCACACACATTTTACATTTTTCCACATACTTTTCCACACACATTTTACATTTTTCCACATACTTTTCCACATACATTTTACATTTTTCCACATACTTTTCCACACACATTTTACATTTTTCCACATACTTTTCCACACATTTGTCCACACACTTTTTGCTCAAGCATTACCATGAAACTCAAATTTTCTATTTTCTCCAAGCTCTTGCTTGGTTTTGCGTCAGTCTTGCTTCTCACAGCGTGTATTGCGGGGCTTGGTGTATATGATTTATCTTTGCTTACGGGGATTACCAATGAAATTGTGTCTGGTCCAGAGGAAGTAAAATATCTTGCTCGACACGCAGAGTCGCAGCTCCGCGATGCGACGGCGAAGGAAAAGGAATTCCTTGCCTTGCAAAATCAAGCGTTGGCGCAAGAGTTTATCAATTCTGCAAAGCAAGCGCGGAGTTTAGCGGAAAAAATCACGAGTATCTCTAACGATGCCCGCATTCAAGCCGATGCAAAAGAGCTGTGTAAACATTTGGATATGTACACCAAAGGTTTTAATGACCTTCTGAGTGAAATTTATGTAAAATCCTCTGGCGACGAGCCGTTTACTACCGTCGTAAACCGCGAAGTCAGTGTACAAGCTATTTACAAGCAATACACCGAAGAAGCAAAAGCTGCCACAACGCTTTCCAACGGCATTGTTTCGCAAGCAGAACGCCAAGCAGATGCGGCTCTCGCAATGCTTGCCGAGAAAAGCACTTCGACGCGATTTGTGTTGATTATCATTACCATCATCGCGCTTGTCGCGGGCGTGGTATTGGCATTTTTCCTTGCTCGTGCGCTTTCTCATCCCATTTTGATATTGAACGCCGCCGCACAGCGCGTGGCTTCTGGCGAGCAGGGGGTAAAAATTGATATTCGTACCAATGACGAAGTTCAAGAGCTTGGCAATGCTTTCAACCGCATGGTTGCGAGCATTGACGGTATGGTGGAAAATTTGAATAAGTCGAACACCGATGTTACGCGCATTCTGAGCGAAGTAAACCTGCAAAAAGAAACCTCCGAAACTGGACGGCATCACTTGGAAGATGAAGTAACTTCGCTTGCAAAGCTGATAGATGCTCTCGCGCAGGGTTTTTTCTTTATTGATATTTTTACCGAAAGCGATATTCCCGAAGTCGTTACGCTGCGCGAACGCTTGAAAGGCATGGTCGAGACGCTTCGTTTCTTGATTATGCAGGTGCAGGAAGCTGTCGCAACGGTGTCGCAGGCATCAAAACAAATGGGCGTTACTGCCGATGAATTTGCCGAAGGTATGCGCAGCCAAGCCCGCCAAAGCGAGATGGTGTCGGTGGCAATGGACACCATGACCGATACCATTAGTGCAAATTCTCGCACTGCTTCGGAAACTGCAGGTGTGGCAGTGAAGAACGGCGATATTGCCAAACGCAGCAGCGAAATTGTTTTGCAAACCGTTGAAAAAATGAGTGAAATTGCACAAGTAGTTCAAAATTCTGCACTTACGATTGAAAAACTCGGTGAATCAAGTGCGCAAATTGGTGAAATTGTTTCCGTGATTACAGAAATTGCCGACCAAACGAATCTTCTGGCACTGAACGCCGCCATCGAAGCTGCTCGCGCAGGCGACCAAGGACGCGGCTTTGCGGTTGTCGCTGATGAAGTGCGCAAGCTCGCCGAGCGCACACAGCAAGCCACCAAACAGATTACGGGAATGATTTCTACGATTCAGAAAGAATCCAACGGCGCAGTAAAGGCAATGAAAAAGGGCAGCGAGAAAGTACGCGAAGGTATTGACTTAGCGCAGAAGGCAGGTAGTTCATTGCACGACGTGGTGCAAAGCTCCGAGAGCGTTTTACATATGGTGGAAACGATTGCCTCAGCAAGCCGCGAACAAACCAACACCAGCGCGAAAATTGCTGCAAACGTCGAGCAAATCGCGCTTGTTTCCTCGCAATCAGTACAAGGTGTGTTCAACATTGCGCAAAACGTGGGGCAAATTGAAAATCTTACCGACCAACTTCAAGAGCGTATTTCTAAGTTCAAAGTCCACGAAGATGGCTCCCTGCCACGCCGCGCACTGGATGTCCTGACACGCTTTCACGATACCAAAACAGACACAAAAACGGATACAAAAAAACTCACCTCGTAGTTTCTTAATTCTATGCCCGTTCTCCAAAACATACTTCTTCGCGCCGAGCAGTGGTACGCTTTTGTGCCAACGTGGCTTCGTTGGCTGCTTGTAGCCTCATGGTATGGGCTTATCACGTATATTTCGCATATTCCAAGCTCTGCCAGTGCAGCTACAAAAGGCATGGTTGGGGGCGATGATACATTGAATGCTGTTTTTCGTTTTTGTGCGCACTTGGGCGTATTTGGTATCTTGGGAACGCTCCTCTATGCCGCACTGAACGGTAATTTTGTGTTTTCTCGGCGCATATTTCTCCAAATGCTCGTGGGAGTGTGCTGCGCGGGAATCCTCGACGAAGTGCATCAATCCTTTGTTCCTGGACGCTTTGCTCGCGTCCGCGACGTTGCTACCGATTGTGCTGGCGCGGTTCTTGCCGTTGGTGCGCTGGCAAGCATCCGCAAGTAGTTGTTTTAAGGAATTGTTTCAAATAGTTGTTTCACTGCTCTTTGCGAAACTGCGTCGCTTTCCACGCTGCAAAAAGATGTTTCACCTTATTGCGCTGATATTTTCCCGTCGAAGTAACGGGCAATTCCTCAGCAATTACTACCACTTTCGGTGCCTTGCTGAATGGTAATTTTTCCTGACAATAGCGTATAATCTCGTGTTTAGCAGCTTCAATATCGTTCAATGCTTCCTCATGCACCATCACCAACGCGCCCACTTCCTCGCCGTAAAAATCATTCTCAAAGCCAACGCAAATTCCCGCCTTCACAAATGGCGCAGATGCTAGCACTTCATCAATTTCCAACGGCGCAAGGTTCACGCCGCCGCGTATTATCAGCTCTTTCAGCCTTCCCGTGATAAAAAAGAATGGTCGCCCCAGCGCATCGGTTTGATAAAAACCCTCGTCGCCGCTCCGAAACCAACCAAATTCAAACGTAGAAGCGTTTGCCTGCTCATTTTGGAAATACTCGCGCATAACGTTTGCACCGCGAATCACGATTTCACCGCGCTCCATCGCAGGAAGCGCATTGCCGCTTGCGTCGTGAATTGCCATCTCGTTCACCTCAATCGGAATGCCGATGCTGGGAAAGCCGTAGTCGTACATCCAGTGTTTGTGCGCCTCGTGGGATAAATCCGTTGGCAAATAACACGAGTAGCAGGTCGTTTCGGACAAGCCGTATCCATGCAAAATGCGAATACCAAAAAACTGCTCCACATTCCGCGCAAGCTCGCACGTAAGCGGTCCTGCGCCGCAAATGAAATAGCGAAAATGCTCTTTTTCCACACCAAAGGTTTCCGCTTTTGCTTCCAATAAAAATGCCAGCAAGGTCGGTACAACCGAGACAATATGCACCTTCTCGCGCTCGATCCGCGAAAAGAAATGTTCGGTTTGAAATTTCCGATTTAGCACCACCGACGCGCCCGCAACAACAGGCGTGGTGTGGGTTACAATCGTACCGTTCACGTGATGCACGGGCAGGACACACATGAGGCGCGTTGTGGGGGAAATGCCGTGAAAGCGAGCAATCGCGGCGGAATCAGCAAGAATGTTTGCTTGCGTCAGCACTACGCCTTTTGGCAAACCCGTCGTGCCGCTTGTATAGACAATGAGTGCTTCAAGCGAGGAATGATGAGCTGTTTGGGGTTTTTCTATTTCGTCGTTCTTCTCCAAAATATTCTGCCAAGCAGCTTCTTCCACAAGCTGAACACTCTTCGGTAAAATTGCCTGAACACGCGACAAATACTCGCTTCGGCAAAATAAATGCGTTGCAGCAGAATGCGTGAGAATGTACTGCAAGCGAGCATCGTCCTCGCTCATATTCAAGGGAACAACGCACGCGCCCAGCATCCATGCGGCAAAGTAGTGGACAATGGTATCAGGATGATTGTGCGCTGCCGTTGCAATGCGGTTTCCCTCGCGCACACCCAGAGAGCGCATAAATGCTGCCATTGCGAGCGTTTTCTGAGCAAATTCTGTGTATGAAAATTCGCTCCGTGCATCTTTTTCATCGTAATAGATGAGAAATGGCGCAAGCCCTTGTGTTTCCGCCTGATGCAGAAGTGCCGATCCAAGCGACGGAAAGGGCAAAGAGTACTGATTCGGCGAAATACCGCGCACGGTCTGGGCTTGAAGGATGAGTGCTTGTGTTTCGGCGGTCATAATGCGTACGAAATGATGATGGTATTTGGGAGGGAAAGCCGCGCAAATATACGCTTTTCAGGAAATTATTTGCATATTGCTTGTTCATCTATCATCAAAAATATCGTTTAAACTTTCCCAACAATTATGCTCCACATTCGCCCCGCAGAGCGCACCGATACTGAGCTTATTATTGTTTTCATCAAAGCACTTGCCGAGTACGAAAACGAGCCGCTTTCCAGCGTAAAAGCAAGCCCTGACGACCTTTTGCGTTATGGCTTCGATACGCCAAACCCCAGATTCCACGCGCTTATCGCCGAATGGGAAGGCAAGCCAGCCGGATTTGCGTTTTATTTCTACAATTTCTCCACGTGGGAAGGCAAGCCAGGCATTTATTTGGAAGATGTGTTTGTGCTGCCAGAATTTCGCAAATACGGCATTGGAACTGGCATTATGAAACACTTAGCAACTATCGCCCTAGAGCAAGGTTGTACGCGGCTTGTGTGGCAAGTGCTGGATTGGAACAAACTCGCTATTGATTTCTACGAGCGTATTGGTGCGGCGCATCAAAAAGAATGGTTCACCTATCGTATGGACGAAGCAGCAATGACGCGCTTTGTAGCATAATCTCCTTACCGAAAAACTTATCGTGTGTACTCAATGGAATTTTGCGTTTTAGGAACAAAAGCAGGCGGTGTGCCGCTTGTAAAGAAGCACTCTTCGGCAACATTCCTGCGCTTGGGTGCGGAGCTGGTGCTGTTCGATTGTGCTGAAAATACGCAAGTACAGCTTTTGCGTGCCGGGACTTCGTGGGCGCATATCAACCACATTTTTATTTCGCATCTGCACGGCGACCATATTTTGGGCTTGCCGCCGCTTCTTTCCACGATGAATGGCGACCGCCGCACCGCACCGTTGCACCTATACGCTCCGAAGGGCTTGGAAGAATACCTGCGGCTCGGAATGCGGATTATGGATGTGCAACCACATTTCGACCTGAATTTTACAACGCTTGAGGAAGGTTTTTCGGGAGAACTCGCACAAATACGGGGCTGCACGGTACACGCGCGGATGCTGGAACACCGCATTACGAGTTTCGGATTTCGTGTGCAAGAGCAAGAACAAGCGCACATTGATACAGAAAAATTGCGCGTGTTGGGATTGGAAAGTGATAAGCGAATTGGAATAATCAAGCGCGAAGGCAGCATCACGCTGGACAATGGGCGAACAATTTCTCTTGCAGATATTGCTGCCGCGCCTCGCAAGCCGCGTAGTTTCGTCTATTGCGGCGATACCCGCGTGTGCGATGCCGTTGTGGAATTAGCAAAAAATGCGACGGTCATGCTCCACGAAGCCACATTTGATGCAAGTATGACCGACAAGGCAACTGAGCGATACCACTGCACCTCGCGCCAAGCAGCCGAACACGCCGTCAAAGCTGGCGTAGAGCGGCTTTTCCTGACGCATTTCAGCGTACGCTACAAATCCGCAATACCGCTTATTCGCGAGGCTCGCAAGGTGTTTCCGCAGACGTTTATGGCAAAGGAATTGAAGCTGGAAAAAGTCTGAGATTTTTGATTCTTGCTGTATTCAATTGAAAAAATTAAGACCAAATAGTGGCACAGACATTCCTGTCTGTGAGTGTTAGTGCAGGGTTCAGGTGAAGAACACAGACAGGAATGTCTGTGCCACTGAGGACGGATTTTGCCTATTTTCTAGAGATTTCATCCTAACCAAAACTTTAAATTTCATCCTTCTCCTCACGCATCTCCGCGCAGTTTGCGGATTTTCAAGCGAGCTTCCTGAAGTAAGGTCGAGCGTGGGAATTTTGCCAGAAGTTGAGAATACATCTGGATTGCCTCATCTTTCTTGCCCTGCGCTGCCAGCGCGTCGCCGTAGTGAAGCATGGCAGCGTCGCCCAATGTGCCTTCGGGAAATTGCGTGAGATGCTGCATATAGAGCTTTTGTGCGGCTTCGAGGCGTTTTAAGCGGGCTTCAAGCTGTCCCGCCCGCAAGAGTGCCTGCTCGCCCACAACCGCAAACCCAGCACTCGCTTTTATGCCGCTTGCAAGCTGCGTGTAGCCTTGCACTGCCGCGTCCACATTGCCCTGACGCTCCTCGCGCTCGGCGCGGGAAAAGCTCAGAACCGCATTCAAACCTTCGGGTGATTTTTTCAATTCCAGTAAACTTATCCGCTCCAGCGCGTCGTTGGCGATGTCGGCGTTGGTGTTGAGGGCAAGTTTTTGAAAGCGTTGCTCGGCGGAATCAAGATTTCCTGCGAAGTATTCAAGTTCCGCGAGTTGAAATTCCGCCTCGTCGCATTCGTTCTTTTGGCGCGGGAAATTTTGCATCGTGAAGCGAAACATTTCCATTGCTTTCGGGGCTTGTTGCTGGCGGAAGTACCATTTTCCCGCATCAAGCGCACCACGCGCCGTGATGGGAAAGAGTTTGTACAAGGCGAGCAAGGTCGAAAATTCCTTTTCAACGTTTTGCGCCACTTGCGCCGAAGCCGTTGTAGAAAGCATTGCCGCATCAGCCGTCATGCGGGCTATACGGTATTGCGATTCCGCCGCCACTTGCGTATCGGGATATTCGGCAATAATAGCGCGGTAGCGTTCCACAATGCGGTTGGTCTCGTCGTCTGAAAAGCCCTTTGTTGCTTCTTGCGAGCGCACTTCCATCGTGCGGGCATAGCCGTAGAGCGCACTCAGAGCGAGCGGATTGCGCTTGCCTTTGTCAATCACATAACCGTAGCCCTTCAACGCCGCATCGTAGTAGCGTTCCTGACGCGCTTTCTCGGCGAACATATAGATTTCACGCCCTTGCGCGTTCAAGGCATCGTCAATGCGCCGCGTGGATTCAAGCGCAGCTGAATAATCCTTAATTTCCCGTAAAAACCACGCATACACGCGCTGCAAAGCGAAATTGCTCGGTTCGGCATCGGCAGCTTTTTGGAGAACCTCTTTGCTTTGTTCGGTTCCTTTTGCATTGATTAAGTACGCAGCAATGCGCCCTTGCGCGGTGTTGATGTTGTTCGTTTGGCGCAAAAACGTCAAGGTTTCCTGCGCACCTGCAGTGTAATTGCCGACTGCGCCATAAAGCTGGCTGAGTTCGTCGGAAAAGAGCGCGGGCGCGGCAAGTTGCGCACGGGCAGAACTGAGAAAACTAATTGCCAATTCAAACGCACGATTTCCTGCCGCCGAGCGAGCAATCGTCGTGTAGCTTTGCTGCTGCTCCGGCGCGTAGCTCAAGCCCTGTTTCCATGAGGCTTCTGCTTGTCCAGTTTTCCCAATTTTCCAAAAAATATCGCCCTTCATCGCGTGAAGCTCGACCATGCGGGCTTTCTGACCAGCTTGGCTAAGAATTTGCTGTTGAATTTGAATCTGCTCCTCCACAAGTGGCAAGAGCGCGGGAGCTTGGTTTAATGCGGTCAGCGTCCGTGCAACGCCGTCGAAATAGACCGATTGCCGCCGATTGCCGTCGTACAATTCTTGGTAAATTCGCGCTGCATTTTTCATGTCGCCGCTTTGCTCGTAGGATTCTGCAAGCCTGTATTTACGCTGTTCCGCGTCGGTTTGAGCGGAAAGGAAGCCAGGAAGCAAAAGCAGTATCAATGCGAGTAAACGCAAGAAACTATGAGGTGTTGAGAGGGAAATATGCATAAAGGTACGTGGTGATTGGTCTTGAATTCAAGGGTAAATGGTTGTATCGGTTTCTGGCACAATCTCTGAAAAGCAGGTCGAAGAGGAGTACGGAATGACGAAATAGTATGGAATTACGAAAAAATATGCCGCAGCAAACATCGCTTTGCGACGGGGAGAATGGTCTCCTGAAACGGAAACTCAAGGTCGGTCGTAATTGCATATGTGGCGGGATTGGGCAATTCGGGAAATTCTTGCACAAGCTCCAGCTTGAGTGTTTGTGCGGGCTGCTGAATAAGAGATTGTTGAACGGATTTAATAATCTGTGTTTTCAAACTCCGATATTTTTCTTCTGTGCTGGTAAAAATAGAAATGTCGTATTTCAATAAATGCAAGTGTTGGTGCGCATTGTCGGGAATAAAGATGTAGCCTTCTTCCAAATACGACGGCAAAATACCGACCACTTCCAACTGCAAATTTTCCTCGACAAACTCAAAAATTGTTGAGCCTTCGTCAATCGCCGTCAGAATATGCGGCATTGCCCAGTTGATGAGGTCTCGCACCTGCTCAAAATGCTCATCGTGCAAGGGAATATCTGTATAGATGAGCTTGCGCTCTTCGAGGTTTATTTCCGTAAGTGCTCGTGGTTGCTGCTGTTGAAGCGCGTTGGCGTTGTCAATGATTGCCTGCAAAGAATGGTGCAAGTCTATCAAGTGCGATAAATCTGGATAAATTTTATTGTGATGAAAATTCTGGCGAATCTTCTTTAAGCCGCTCAACACCTGAAACTGTGTTCGTTCCACGTCGTGAACCGCCGCCACAAATGTTTCGAGCGAAAGCGATTGCGGCGAGTTCTGATAAGAATTATAGGGGGCGTTTGCCATAGAAAACCTCCGCAAATTATGCAACAATAGATAGAACAAAAGAATGTACTGAATGCTTCTACTGAATGTTACGGGAAAAATATGATTTTTTCAAGGCGTTTTTTCCTCTTGACCGTTTAGAATGAAAAAAAATGTGTGATTTGTTCCCTTCATGTTTTGTTCTTCGCTCTTTCTGTGATATGTTCGTGGTACGCCATTCGGCATTCTTGCCAGAAAAACTGACAACACGTATTATTTTCATCGTTATTTTCATCCAAACATCTTTCTGCTATGCATACTTTTTTGCATCGTTTTTCAAGAAATTGTTCTTCAAGCACACTACGGATTTCAAGAAAAATACTGATGGCTTTCGCGCTTGCGGGCGCATCACTCCTTGTTTCCACATCTGTTTCGTGCGAGCGCGGCGCAGGAACACCCACCCCACAGCCCACCGATACAACCCGCAGCGTAGCAAGCATTCAGCCACCAGACTGGGTTTTGGGTGTTTCTGGCGATACCAGCGACGTGCAAGCGAGAGGTTCGGGAACGCAGTTCGGGCTTGTTCTCATGGGCGGCAGCACTGATGTGGACGAAGCAATGCGCTGGATGCTTGAGCGAGCTGGTGGCGGCGATGTGCTTGTTCTTCGCGCAACTGGTAGTACGGGCTACAACGATTATTTGTTTCGTCTGGGTGCAAGTGTCAATTCCGTTGAAACACTTCTTATCAATTCTCGGGCTATCGCCAACAACCCCGACGTAGAGCGGCGTGTACGCAATGCGGAAATGGTCTTTATTTCGGGCGGCGACCAAGCAGACTACGTGAACTTTTGGCGTGGAACGCGCTTGCACGAGGCTCTGAACTGGCTTGCGACGGTAAAAAAAATACCGATTGGCGGCACGAGCGCGGGCTGCGCAATTCTTGGCAGCACCTATTTCACGGCATTGCAGGGGACAATTCGCTCCGAAGCAGCCGTGCAAAATCCCTACGACCCGCTTATTATCATGGGGCGCAATGATTTTCTCGCCATGCCCTTTTTGGAAAATACGATAACCGATACGCACTACAACAACCCAATTCGCACAGGGCGGCATCTGGTCTTTATGGCGCGAATGATTCAGGATTCTGGCGTTGCACCCCAGCAAATGCGCGGCATTGGCGTAGAAGAGCGCACGGCAGTGGCGGTGAATGCCGAAGGACGTGCAACGGTTTTCGGGAGCGGACGCGCATTCTTTCTTCGTGGAAGCTCTGCTTCGGCAACGCCCGAAGTCTGCCGTGCTGGACAGCCTCTCACGTGGGAGCGCGATAAACAGGCAGTTCGCGGCTATGTTGTGAGTGCTTCGCGCTCTGGTACGGGTGCGTTCAATCTCGCAACGTGGGCGGATTCCGGCGCAACTGGCGGAACATGGCTTCGATACTGGGTGGTGAACGGTGTGCAAGAAGAACGATAGCCAAAGAAAACGATACGGAAACGATGAGGCTTGAACTATGAGAACTCACTAATCGCTCATTCTCACCACACTATGCTCAAACGCAGATATTCTCTTGCTTCCAGCTCGTCGCTTTTCGCACGGTGGGCAAGTGTGGTATTGCTCGTCTGTGCGTTGTTTCTGTGTGATTGTACCTATCCAAGTATTGCCCAAACTACCGACATTGATTCCCTGAAAGTCGTATTACAAAAGCCTTTGCCAGATACTTCGCGTGTTCAAACGTTGCTGACCTTAGCCAAAAGGCTCTATGCGGTCGATCCTGCTGAGATGGATACGGTTGCGCACAAGGCATTGCGCCTATCGGAGCGGATTGGCTTTGAGCGTGGTATTTCGGGTGCGCTTTTGCAAATTGGTCGGTCATTTGCCTCGCGTGGGCGTTCTGAAGAAGCGCGGGAGTATGTCGAAAAGGCGCGGCAGCTTGCAACAGAAATGAACGACACGCTGACGCTCAGTGCGTCATGGCACGCGCTGGGGAATGTGGCTCTCGACCAAGCCCAGTACGAAGCCGCTCTGACGAACTACCTCCAAGCATTGCGTTTGCGCGAAGCAAGCCGCGACCGGCGCGGCATTTCTACCACCTTGAACGGCATTGGTATTCTCTACCGGCAGCAGCGCAATAATGCTGAGGCAATGCTCTATTATCGCCGCTCGCTGGCTATTGACGAAGAAGATAATTATCGCTCTGGCATTGCTTCGTCAATGAACAACCTTGGGCTTATTTTTCAAGCTGAAAAACAGTACGATTCGGCAAGCCACTACTTACGCCGCTCGTTGGCAATGGAGCGGGCGCTTGGGCGCACAAGCGGTATTGCATTTTCGCTCAATAACTTGGGCGTACTCTACGATATGCGTGGCAAGCCAGACTCTGCACTGCCATTGCTGTACGAGTCGCTGCGCTTGAAGGTCAGTATTGGCGACGTGCGCAGCCAGCTTTTTACGCAAAATTGCCTCGCCTCTGCCTTGCGCAATTTGGGACGCATTCAAGAGTCGGTGGAATTAGCACAAAAAACGCTCGACACCGCACGAAAGATGGACTCTAAGCCGCACATCCAGCAAGCCGCAGAAAACCTTGCGGCAAGCTACAAAGCACTCGGCAGATTCGACCGCGCTCTTGATTATACCGAGCTTGCCGCACGTTACCGCGATTCGCTCTTTACGCTCGACCGCGACCGCGATTTGAGTAGGCTTGAAGGCTCATACAAGCTAGAAATCAAGCAACACGAAAATGACCGTTTGCGCAGCGATAATGCGCTCCAACAGCGCGTTTTGATAGGAATAAGCCTTGCAGGGCTAATCGGTACGGCATTTCTCGTCTTTTTTGTCCGCATAAACGCACAGAAAAAGCGAGCAAATGCGAAACTTCAGCACCAGCAAAAAACGCTCGAAGACCAAGCGCAGGAGATTGAAATTGCCAATACTGCCCTTCAAGAGGCGCATGAACGCTCGGAGCAGCTTTTGCGAAATACCTTGCCCGCCTCTATCGCCGAGCGTTTGAAAGCTGGAGAAACAAAAATTGCCGAGCGCTTCGAGAACGTCAGCATTTTATTTGCAGATATTGTCGGATTCACCGAACTTGCAAGCCGCTTAGAACCTGTGGTCTTGGTTGCGTTGTTGGATGAAATTTTCACTGCATTTGATGGCATTGCCGCGCGGTTTCAGTTAGAAAAAATCAAGACCATTGGCGATGCGTATATGCTGGTGGCGGGTATTCCCGAAAAACTGCCCGGAGGCGCGGAAAAGCTGGCATTGGCGGCACTTGCAATGCAAGAAGCAATTAGCGTGAAAACGGATATTGTCCAGCGAATGAACGTGCATCTGCAAGTGCGTATCGGCATTCACACAGGGGCGGTGGTTGCGGGCGTGATTGGCACGAGTAAATTTGCGTACGACCTTTGGGGCGACACGGTGAATATCGCAAACCGCTTGGAATCGCACGGAATTGCGGGGCAAATACAAGTCTCGGAGGCATTTGTACAGCAATTCGACACCAGCATTTGGGAACGCGCTGCAAACACGCATACACGGCGCATTATTGCGTATCCGCGCTCGGAAAAAGAATTTCTCACTGCGAAGGATGCAAAGCCCGTTCTGACTGGGCTTCCAGCATCATTTATCTTTGAGGAGCGGGGCGAAGTCGAACTCAAAGGAAAGGGGAAAATGAAAGCATATTTGCTCACAGCGCGGTAAAGCGCGGCTACGGAGGAACATTCACACTCAAACATTCCCAAACAAATGTGTACTATTTGAAAACTGACCAACAACTCATCTGTTTCACGTCCATTCATCACTCATCAAAAGTTGTATATGAAAGCAGCAATCTTGAACACCGCACGAATCCTTGTGCTGAGAATACTATTCTGGGGAAGTATCTTCGCCGCCACCGCACCAAACCTGAGCGCTCAGTCAGA
Source organism: Candidatus Kapaibacterium sp. (assembly GCA_004292595.1). Lineage (GTDB taxonomy): Bacteria > Bacteroidota > Ignavibacteria > Kapaibacteriales > UBA4661 > PH2015. The sequence continues at coordinate 118,399 of RDXM01000125.1, forward strand.
ACGCAATCCTTTCGCCCAAAATTCACTGGATGAATTTCTCTCTAAAAAAGCTGTTTTTGGCGAAAAAGCAATGGTCGTCAGTGCGCATCCCGAAGCCTCGCGCGTGGGCGCAGAAATCCTGAAACGCGGTGGTAATGCGGTAGATGCGGCTGTGGGTGTGCAGTTCGCGCTTGCTGTGGTCTTTCCAGTGGCGGGCAATATTGGCGGTGGCGGCTTTATGGTCTTGCGCTTGGCGAATGGACAATTTCACGGATTAGACTTCCGCGAAACCGCACCAAAAGCTACTTCGCGCGATATGTTTTTGGATTCTGCAAAAAATGTGATTGAACTCTTGAGTACCCACGGACACAAGGCTTCGGGCGTTCCGGGCAGTGTGGATGGCATGGTGCAAGCGCATAAACGCTTTGGAAAATTGTCATGGAAAAGTCTCGTGCAGCCCGCAATAGATCTTGCGCGAAAAGGGGTTATGCTGACAAAGCGCGAGGCATTGGGTCTCAATGCTACAGCCGAAGCATTATTGAAGTATAATTCTGGAAAAGCATACTTTTCAAAACAAGGCAATGCGGCTTGGAGCGAAGGTGATACCTTGCGTCAGGAGGATTTAGCCCAAACGCTTGAGCGCATCGGCGAGAAAGGACGCGCTGGATTTTACGACGGAAAAACCGCAGAGCTTTTGATAGCGGAAATGAAAGCGGGCGGTGGCATTATTTCCCACGACGACCTTGCTCGGTATCGCGCAAAGTGGCGCACACCGCTCACAGGCAGCTATCGAGGCTATACCGTAACAACGATGTCGCCGCCATCGGCGGGCGGTGTGGGCTTGCTTCAGCTCTTGCAAATGCTGGAAAAATATCCTCTGACCGACTGGGGGCATAACACCGAAAAAACTGCGCACTGCATGATAGAGGCTGAACGCCGCGTCTATGCTGACCGTGCGGAATATCTTGGCGACCCTGATTTTTACGATGTTCCTCTGAAAGGCTTGCTCAATCCGCGCTACAATCTCTCGCGTATGGAGAGCTTTCAAGCAGACAAAGCAACGCCCTCGGCAGAAATGAGTTTTGGAAAAAATGTTCGTTCTTTTCCCACAAGCGAGGAAACAACGCACTTTTCTATTGTGGATGCGCAAGGAAATGCGCTGGCAATTACGACCACGTTGAATGGTGCATATGGCTCAAAAGTGGTAGTCGGTGGCGCAGGATTTTTATTGAACAACGAAATGGATGACTTCAGCGTCAAACCCGGCGTTCCGAATATGTTTGGTGCAATCGGCAGCGAAGCAAATGCTATCAAGCCCTACAAGCGGATGCTTAGTTCAATGACACCAAGCATTCTTGAAGAAACAGTTGCAGAAGAAAAAGCAAAAAAAGGCGCGAAAGGTAAGAAGAAGGCACTATTTATGGTCGTAGGCACTCCTGGCGGCACGACGATTACCACGAGCGTTTTGCAGGCAATTGTGAACGTGATTGACCACAAAATGAGCCTCCAAGATGCCGTGAACGCTCGGCGCTTCCATCATCAGTATTTGCCAGACGCGGTGCGCATAGAAACAAACGTTTTTAGTGAAGAAGTAAAATCGGCATTGGAGCGCAAAGGGCATAGTTTCCGCAACACGGGAACGATTGGTAAAGTAGATGCCATTATCCGTTTGAAAGATGGTCGTTTGGAAGGTGCTGCCGACCCGCGTGGCGACGATGCTGCGGTGGGATTTTAGCACCAGCCAACATTCGAGATACCATTCGAGATACCATTCGAGATACCATTCGAGATCACCTCATATTACTTTCACGGGTACTAAATGATTTCAGGTGGAAATTAAGCACAGTATTAGGTTAAAACGGTACAAGAGAAACAATAGTGGCACAGACATTCTTGTCTGTGTTTCCCACCTGAACCCCGCACCAACACTCACAGACAAGAATGTCTGTGCCACTATTGGGTTAAGGATTCTTTCCAACTAAAATCATTTAGTACCCTTTCACGATGTTTCACGATATTTGAATTTGACAAAAAAATGCGATTACTTCTACAGCGCGTCAAGCGAGCATCAGTGCGGGTTGATGGACAAATTGTGGGGCAAATTGAGCAAGGAATTGTCGCACTTGTCGGCATTGCCGCCACCGACACCATGCGCGAAATCGAATGGATGAGTAATAAACTCATCAAACTCCGCATCTTTGCTGATGCGGAGGGCAAAATGAATTGCTCTCTGGTTGATGTTCAGGGTGGAATCTTACTGGTCTCACAATTTACTTTGTACGCCGATGCCGAAAAGGGTTTGCGTCCAAGCTACACCCAGGCTGCACCGCCGCAGCTTGCCGCGCCTGTGTACGAGCAGATGCTCAGGCATCTTCGCGCCACAAGCGGTGTGCGCGTGGAAGCGGGAATCTTTGGTGCAATGATGGACGTAGAGCTTATCAACGACGGTCCGGTAACAATTTGGCTGGAACGCGAGGCGGAACAACGAAGCACACCATCAGACACTTTATGACACTCCGCGTACTTTTTATCGGATATCTGCTCGCTGTACACGTGATTGCAGGAGGCGCGGTGGCATATCTACTCCGCTCGGACAGGATACATTTTTTCTACATTGAGGCAATTCTTCTAGTGTCGCTCGGTGTGGGTTTTGTGCTTTTACAACGCTTTTTCGCGCCGTTGAAATTACTCGTTTCTGGTGCAGAATTTTTGCGAGAAAGCGACTTCTCAAGCCGCTTGCAGCGTACAGGGCAGCGCGAAATGGACACGCTGATTGATGTTTTCAACGCAATGCTGGCGGGCTTGCACGATGAACGCTTGACGGCGATTGAGCAACGGCATTTGCTGAGTTCGATTATGAAGGAATTGCCGACGGGAATTATTATTTGCGATTTTGCTGAGACCATTAGTGCCGCAAACCCCAGTGCGGAAGCTCTTTTGGGGCGAAATCTTGTTGGACAAACCTTGCAGGAACTTCCTGCGCCGTATAGCAACATTTTCACCATTTTGTACAGCGAAAAGCATCATCACTGCTCGCGTGTTGTCAGCATTGGTGCGCGGCGTGTGCGGTGTACGCGGGTGGAATTTTACGATAGAGGTTTTGTGCGCTCTGCCTTCATTGTGGATGAACTTACAGAGGAATTGCGCCGCTCGGAGAAGGCTGCCTACGAAAAACTTATTCGCGTGTTTGCGCATGAAATCAATAATTCGATGGGTGCGGTGCGGTCTATTTTGCAATCCTTGCGCACCTACACCACGCAACTTTACGCTGAAGACCGCACCGATGCTGAAACCGTGATAGATATTGCCAGCGAACGCACCAATTCCCTTGCTGCATTTGTCCAATCCTTTGCCGAGATTATTCGCCTACCCGCACCAAATCTTGCGCCGTGCGATATTGCTTTGGTTGTGCGCAATGCGAGCATTCTGCTTCAATCCTTTGCAGACGAGAAACAATGCCAGTTCACGTGGAATAATTTCACAGAACATAGCCTAGAAAGCCCACCAATACTCATTCTTGCGGATAAAACACAACTAGAACACGTGATGCTGAATGTGCTGAAAAATGCGCTGGAAGCCAGTCCCGACAACGCTTTTCTTGACATTACGCTTGAAGCAACGCCGCAGGAAGTGCGTGTGGCACTTCACAATCTTGGTGATGCCATTCCTGCTGACATTCAAGCGCAACTTTTCACACCTTTTTTCACAACCAAGCCCTACGGACAAGGTATTGGGCTCATGCTTGTGCGAGAAATTTTAACTGCGCACAATGCTCGCTTTTCTTTGGAAAATTCTAGTAATGGTGCGCTTTTTACGATGATATTTGCTCGAAAAGCTGCTTAAATTTTTATCACATCAAAATATTTTTTGAACATTTTTTGAAAAAAATTTGCGTAGAGATGCAAAAACCTGTATATTGCAAGTCTATTTCAGTACAAAATCTTTGTACTAAAAAACGGGCGGTTAGCTCAGCTGGTTCAGAGCGCCTGCCTTACAAGCAGGATGTCGGGGGTTCAAATCCCTCACCGCCCACACAAAACAAGCAATGGAGACCCTTATAAGGGTCTCCATTTTCTTTTTGTAACAAAACCTGCAATAAAAAGAATGTTTGACTTCATTGTACGCTGTTCTTGGTGGGAAGAACCTGTACATCATGCGTTTGCTTCTGTTCAATCTTACTTTTCTTACCATGCTCCACACGCCCCTCTTTTCGCCGAAATTCCTCGCCGATGCCGCAAAAACAAGCACCCAAGAACTCACCGACCTTCAAGAACACGCATTGCCAATCGTCCGCGAGTGGCAAGAATCCTTGCGTTCTGGTGCGTTAGCCGCCACGAAAGAGGAACAACTTCAAACGGATTTTCTCGAAGCATTTTTTGCCAAGATGTTGGGCTATGAATCCAGTCGTGGTGCGGCTATCTGGAATTTAGAAAAAGAGCAGAAAAACGTAACCGATAGCCAAAAAGCAGACGGCGCGTTAGGCTTTTTCACGATGAAAGAAAAAGTGCTTGTTGCCGATGTGCGGGCGGTGATTGAGCTAAAGGGTGCAAAAAGCGACCTCGATAAACCGCAAAATCGCAAGGAAGACAAACGCACACCTGTTGAACAAGCATTCGCCTACGGCTCAAAGACTGGTGGGAAGTGCCGTTGGGTAATTGTTTCCAATGTTGTGGAAATACGGCTCTACCACGTTACCGACCAATCCCGCTACGAGCGATTTGAACTCAAAACCCTCCACGAAAGCGCACCGTTACAGCGTTTCCTCTTTTTGCTGCATCGCGCACGGCTCATCAATTCCACCAATCCCAACGAAAAATCCGAACTCGACGCGCTCCACGAACAGCGCAAAGAACAAGAGCGCACCATTTCCAACGAGTTCTACGGCAAGTACAAAGCCGCACGTCAGCAACTCTTTGAGCATTTGAAAGAGCGCAACCCCGCACAGGATGAGCTTTTCTTGCTGCAAAAGGCGCAAAAGCTGCTTGACCGCTTGCTCTTCGTGTTTTTCTGTGAGGATTTGAACTTGCTTCCGCGCCAAACCGCATTCAAAGTGATTCAAAACGCCAAGCAGTCGTTTTCGGCGGAAGAAGGCGAGATTTGGCGGCAACTGAGGGGCTTGTTTCTTGCCATTGACAAAGGAAATCCGCCCAACAATATCAGCAAATTCAACGGCGGGCTGTTTGCGGCAGATGCGGAAATGGACGCGCTTTCCATAGCCGACAGCCAGATAGAATCGCTCTTGCAGTTCTCCGAGTACGATTTCGACAGCGACCTAAACGTGCGCATTTTGGGGCATATTTTCGAGCAGTCCGTCAGCGATATTGAGGAACTGAAAACGCAAATAGAAATGAACAAGGGAGCATGCTCCCTTGCTGAAAAAACGGTTGGCAAACGCAAGCGCGACGGCATTTTCTACACGCCCGAATACATCACGCGCTTCATCGTGCAGAACACCGTCGGCGCGTACTTGGAAGAACGCAAGCAGGAATGCGGTTTTGCGGCATTGCCAGAACTCGGCGACGATGATTTGAGTAGCATCAGCATCAACAAGGGCATTTTGAAGGCGAATAAGCGCATTGAATCACACATTGCGGCGTGGTCTGCCTACCGCGAACACGTCCGCACGGTGCGTGTGTGCGACCCTGCCTGTGGAAGCGGTGCGTTTTTGATTGAGGTGTTTGATTTTCTCTATGCCGAAGGACAGCGCGTAAATGCTGAACTCTCGCGGCTTCGCGGCGGGCAGACGGAAGTTTTCGACCTTGAAAAACACATCCTGACGCGGAATATTTTTGGGGTGGATGTGAACGCCGAAGCCGTTGAAATCACGAAACTCGCGCTCTGGCTCAAAACCGCCAACAAAGGCAAGGAACTCACCGACCTCGACGGCAACATCAAGTGCGGGAACTCGCTCGTGGACGACCCGCGTGTGGCGGGTGCGGCGGCGTTTGATTGGCAGGTGCAGTTTGCCAGCGTCATGGAGCAGGGCGGCTTTGATGTGATTGTGGGGAATCCGCCGTATGTTGATATTAAAGCCTTGCCAAATGAACTGGTTAAGCACTTTTTCTCAAAATTTACAACCGCAAGCAATCGAATCAACCTTTACTCGCTATTTTTAGAAAAGGCTCTCCACCTGCAACGCGATCGAGGTTATCTTTCGTTTATCATTCCCAATTCATTATTGCTCAACAGCTCTTACAAACTGTTACGTGAGCAAATTATTGGCGGTATCAACACAATAATCAAGATGCCGGACAATGTTTTTGAGGAGGCAAATGTGGAGACAATTATCATCACGTACCAAAAATCAAAACAGCATTCCCAAGTGCAAACGGTCATTCATAGCAACGATGAAGTAATAACCGAGATAGATTTGACAAGGGTGAAAACTATTGAAAAATCCATGTGGGCTAATTCGGCAGATTTTGGATTTAACATTTACTCAAACAATTCTACATTTCAAATTATTCAAAAATCCTATTTGAATTCTATTGAGTTGGGCAATGTCGCTAGTTTTTCACTTGGCATAACACCTTATGACAAGTATCAAGGACACGATGAAATAACTATCAAGCAACGTCTTTTTCACGCAAAAACTAAACTGGATGATTTGTATAAACCACTGATTGCTGGTGAGAATATTACACGTTTTAATGTTACAGAAAACGTTGAGGAATACATCAAATACGGAGAATGGCTTGGTGCTGCTCGTGAAGAGCGTTTTTTCACTGAGCCGCGTATAATTATCCGCCAAATAGTTTCAGGGAATCCACCTCGTATTTTTGCGGGCTACACGGATGCTGCATTGTTTTTTACTCAAATAGGGTTTGCAATTATTCCAAATAACACCCTGCAAGTAAAATATGTGCTAGCTCTTCTGAACTCGCAGCTACTGAATTTTATCCATAAGTATAAATTCCTTGATATTGAAAAGGATGTATTCCAAAAAATCCTCATTGCTAACTGTAAGCAGCTACCAATCAAAGTTATCCCCGAATCTGACCAACAACCCTTCATCACTCACGCCGAAACAATGCTCACAACCACGCGCCACCTCGCCGACCTCCGCAAGCGAGTTCTGACGCTGCTTCTAACAAAAACAGGCATCCAAAAAGCCAGCACGAAGCTCCAAGCGTGGGACGCGCTCACGTGGGCGGAGCTGGAAGCAGAGTTCCGCAAAGCAAAAGTAAACCTTTCGCTGAACGACCAAGAGGAATTGCTGCAATACTTCGAGCAGAAAAAAGCAGAAGTGGAACGGCTTAAAACCACGCTTGCCGCCACTGACCACGCCATTGATGGGCTGGTATATGAGTTGTATGGTTTGACGGCGGAGGAAATAGCGGTGGTGGAGGGGAAATAAGCGGCTATAACGATGGTTTCATTGGCACGGATTCTTGCCGTTCAGGATAGGTGTAGAGCCTGTTCTTGCCATCTTCTTCGAGATATTTGACAATAACGTTTGCTAATCCCTTTGAAATCTTATCACCGCGAATTTCTGCATGGGCGTAATTGCGCGGACACGGCGCATTTGCTTTGCTGGAGTGTTCGGGGCAATGCTCTTGATTGCTATTGTACGGGCAAATGCACACGCCCTCAAACGATGAAGTAGGATGCTGTTTGTACTCTTTTTGAACGGGACAAGGGTCTTGAATAACGTTCAGTTTGGCAGATTGTTTTGTTTCAGGGTTTTTATACGCATTCGCAAGACTTGCCAATTCTTGAACGGTGATACTTCCAACTTGAATAATAATACGCTCAGGTGGAGCATCAATATCTGCCGTAAAAATAGGGAAGAGTTCTTCAATGGTGAGTATCTGCAAGCGACTGACAGAGACATCACGCCCTTCAAATACTTTCGGGCGTAATATCCCTGTTGTTGCGTCATAATGCTCTGTGTGAATGGCACGGACAATGATTTCATCGGGCGCACAGGGCCGCACCATGTTGGATATTCATTCACTGTAAGCGTGGGCAAGGGTTTGGACAAGGGTTGAAATATCGCGTATGGCAACTTCGCCTTCTTTATCAAGCGTTTCGATGTAGTATTCTATGCGGTCTGGATAAAACTCCAGTGATGTTGTTTCATTCTCTTCGGAACGCCACACTAATTCAAGATTGCCCTGCTCCGATAAAAACAAGGAACACCGCTCAGGGAAAGAATGATACTGAGCCAAAAACAACTCCATTGCACGTAACGAAGCTGCTTGCAGAGTATTCCCTTGTCCAAAATGCCAGCCGTCTTTCAGCGTTGATAGTTCAGCAAAACGCTCTGTGTTATGCTCTCCAAGCGCGGTACGAGCATTTGAGGAAAGCTGTAAGCGAGATGGAGCATTGAATCCACGCTGAGAAAAGTTGAGAAGGGAATGAGTTAAAGAAGCACCTGTAATGACAAGGTAGAACTTCTCGTGCGCATGAATGGGCTTTGTGGTCTGTGCATAAGCAGTACGCATATTCAATACTCAGGGTTAAGGGTGTTCAAAAATGCGGGTTGGAGTAATCCAAAGAACAACTCTTTTTCGATAGTATGTGCCAAATCCAGCGTGTCAATGAGTGTGCTGTTGTGCAGATGCTCTTTTTCAAGCGAAATATCAATATCAATCAAGGACGCAGTGCGGTGTTGCTGAAGCTCTGCCAGTTCGTTTGAGACTTGGAGCAGGCAACCAAAAGCATCACGGCGAAAGGATGTACGAAAATAGGATGTTTTCTGCGTAAATCCTGAAAAATCTAGGTTCAACGTCGGCGAGATGGAAGTTTTTGAGAAAATCTCAACCTCTTCAAAAACATTAACATACCGCAATCCAAGACGTTCAATTTCCCGAATCGCACCAAGTTCATTCAGTATATTCCATACATCAAGGCATTTCGGACGAAATGCTTCCCACCCAATATATGGATAGGAATTGGTAAAGGAGACGACCTGCGCACCAAGCCATACCATCAAGGAAGGTGCAGCAAACTGGTAATATGGTTGATAGCGAAGAGCCTCGTCTTTCTGAAGAATGTGTTGGGGAATTTGGCGTATGGGAAGCTCTTCAAACTGCGGATAGTGGTCTTTGAGGCGAGAGTAAAATTCGCCAAAAAGCTGTGTTTCTCCCCAATCCGTCGAAAAACGGAATTCAACCGTTGCATTTGCAATCGGACACGGAGAAATTTTCTTGGGAATTTTTACCATAAAACAACCGCCAATAGACAAGTGATGCGAGGCAAATTGAGGAAAAGTATCGTAGCCCAAAACACACAAACAAGCTCTATCGTTACAATTCTTGAACGCCTGTATTGACGCTCTCTCTGGGCGCGAAGTTACAAAAAATCCTCGTATTTCCAATATATCCTTTATTTTCTGCTTCGCAATATTCTATGTAACAATGGCTTACAGGATATTTTTTCTGATTTTTGCTCTCATTTCCTTCCGCAATTTCCGCCAGGTCTTGCCCTCTCTTTTGCCCTGTAATTGCTCTGCCATGAGTTTCTGTGCGGTCTTTGGCGTGATTTTCACTCCGTCGAAGAGATATTGGTATCAAATAACTTCAATAATTTCATAGACAAATACAGTCAAATGTAGATTTTTATACCGTTTTGCTGTTTTCTACAAATTCAGTATCTTGCACTCTGCGTTCTTTGACAGTACTGGT
>RDXM01000025.1 GCA_004292595.1 Candidatus Kapaibacterium sp.
CTACGATAAGGACCAACTGCGCTACAAGCCCAAGGGCGAGGCCGTGCGTGAAGCTGCTTTGGAGTTTAGCGAAGATCTGAAGGAGCAGCCTGTATTAAAAGAGGCAGCAGAATTTGAAAAAAACGTTCTTGAACAGTATATAAAATACTTTGGCTATGTAGCACCGCCATTTCCTTTATTGGGTTTCGACCCACTGGCTTTCGTTCCCTTAAGGAACATCAAAAGTCTTTTCAAAACAAAAGGAAACTTTGCTCCTGTACGTCAGCCTTTGGGTATGCAGATACCTAAGTTCACAAACCAAGTAGGCTATTACTACTTTCCCAACATGCCTATGGTATCTGTGAGAGGTAGCAAAAATGTAGCTATAACCGAAATGAGTAGGGGCGTGGATACCAATGGAAAAGCCAAAATAGGCACTGTGAAAGAGAATATATACATGAGAGACTATCTCATAGATATACAAGGAATAATTATCGGTGAAAAAGAAGATGAGCTGCCTACCGATGAGATAAGAAAAATAATGCGATTGTGCGAATATGGACTGTCGCTAGATGTTGAACATGTTCTGTTAAATGCATTAGGCATCAACATGGTCACTATTTATGATTTTGATTTCCCTACCATAGAAGGTGAGGGGGAAAACGTACAAACATTTATGCTTCGCTGCTATAGCGATGAAGATTTTGAAAAAGAATTATTAAACGGGTAAAAATGAAAGCAATACTAATACTCATCATCATGTCCACATTCAATGTGTTTGTATCTGTTAAAGTAGAGGGTAAAGAGGTTAACAGAATTAACTCTTTTAAAATACGAAAATCTTGGAAAGAGATAACCGACACTGCCAATGTAAAGCTGCCTCTTTTAGCAAGCAAAAGAGATGTAGGCACAGTTAATAAGTCTATGGCCGACAGATTCAAGCCCGGTGATTACATTGAAATATCTTGCACTTACGAGGGCCTTTACGACACATACACTAAAACCGAATTCAAAGGATTTGTAAAAAAGGTTATTCCTACTGTTCCCCTGGAAATTGAGTGCGAGGACGGAAGTTACTGGTTTAGAAAAGTGTCTGTTTATAAGGAGTGGAAAAAATCGGAAAATCCATCTTTAAAAACAATACTGAAGTATTTAGTATCAGAGGTTAATAACACTTCGAAATACAAATTTAAGCTTGTGGACGAGAGCATACCTGAACTAAAATTTAACACTTTCAGAATTGGCACAAACCAAAATAAAGTAAATGCCGGGGAAGCACTTCAATTTATAAAAGACAACTACGGTATTGCCATATGGTTCAACGAAGATGAACTTCATTGCAGGCTTGCATATACCAATGTTTCGGGTAGAAAAGATGTGTCAATAAACTTACAGGGTAACATAGTTAAGGATGGCAATAAATTAACATATAGAGAAGAAGAAGAAACCCAATATGTAGTAGAAGGTAAGGCTATTCTGCCAGACAATACAGTGATTATTGCTAAATATCCCGAAAACGGTAAGGGCGATATTAGACCATACATAACCTACAATGCGAAAGATAAATCGACACTTGAAAAACTTATAAAGGCTTTTCATTCTAGCTTAGGCGCAACCGAAAGAGTAGAGGGATACATAATTACTAAACTCATTCCATTCGTTGAACACAGCGATACTATTAACATTAAAGAGCCTGACTTCAACAATATAAAAGGAAGGTTTTTGGTAGATACAACGGAGCTTGAATTTACAGCTCGTTCGGGAATATTCAGAAAAATCTATCCGGGCATAAAACTAAGCTAGTGTATGGACTACCCTGACTTGCTCGAAAAGCTGAAGGAGCTAACCAAAGCTCCCATTCAGGTGCAGCCTGCCGTAGTGAAGAAAGTGGATGAGGCTGCCTTCACTTGCGATGTGGAGTTCCTGAGCGGTGCGGAGCTCTCGGATGTGAGGCTAAAGGCAGCTATAGACGAACTGCCCGATGGTGTGGTGGAAGTGCCTGAAGTAGACAGCAGTGTATTGGTAGGCATCATAGGCAACACGAGTAACCAGTGCTTCGTGCTCAAGTGCAGCAAGGTAGCTAAGATTATTGGCAAGATTGAGACTACGGAGTTTGAGATAGACAAAGATAAAGCAACACTAAAAGTAGATGCTGCGGAAGTGAAAGTTGAAAAGAACGGTGAAATATCGCTCAATGATGGCTCACTCAATGATGGCTCAAAAGGTGGAATGATTATTTGGAGTAAGCTAAAAGCTGATTTGAATAAACTTAAAGAATTTACTGAAGCTATTAAGCAGGGTTTTACTAATTGGACAGTAGCCCCTCAAGATGGAGGAGCAGCTTTAAAGACTGCTATGGGCATAGCTTTGACAGGAAAGACATTACCAACATTTAGTGACAGTGATATTGTAAATGACAAAATAAAACACGGCACATGATAGATTTCCTTCTTGACTTGTTTTTAGACCTTAAAACGGAAAATGGAGACTTTGCCACAGGGGAATCTACGCTGCAAAATCAGTCGCTTTTGTTTCAAACGCAAAAAGGCGAATGGAAGCAGCACCCCACTACGGGCATAGGTGCAGATGACTTTGTGGACGATGACGATTTAGTGGGTTTTGAGAACGAAATAAGGAGGCAATGTGTGGCTGATGGAATGGAGGTAGAGACCTTGGAGGTATTTGAAGACGGGAGTGTAAACTTGAAGGCAAACTATGGACAAGGTTAAAGCTGAATACGGACAAACATTGCTAGATATATCCTTGCAAAATTATGGCAGCATAGAGACGATGTTTGAGCTGGCCAAAGACAATGGCTTGGATTCAATCACCATTGATGTAGCGCAAGGGCAGGAGTTTGTCATTGATTCAGGCAAGGTGATAAGTGCAGATGTGGCAGCTTATTACACGAGAGAGAATTTTAGATTGAACACAGGCTCTGCTATACTCACGATTTCGGAGCGGGTGTTTGACGAGAGCTTTGATGAGACATTTAATTAAAAGCATTAAGAAATGGCAGAACAAACCGACACCCAAATTTTTAACCGGGCCGACCAGATAAGCAGCGAGAGCCAGCCGGGAGGGAACACCAAGACGAGGGTAGGTGGTCTTTTCCGTGATATGTGGGAGACGCTCGTGGCTAGGCTTTCTCAGAAGGCAAACGCTACAGAGGTGACCAGTGCTTTGGCAGCTAAAGCTAATTTAAGCGATGTAAACACCGCTTTGGCTGCCAAAGCCAATACTGCAGATGTGAATACGGCTTTGGCAGCCAAAGCAGATGCAAGTGCATTAAATACACTTGCTAGTGTTGTGGCCACAAAGCCCGATGAACAAGATATAACGGATGCGGTAACTGCAGAGGCTACAGCTAGAGCTGCTGCCGATGCCGCTTTACTGCAGCAGATAGAGGACTTGCCCTCAGGAGATTATTTGCCATTGGAAGGAAACTCCTTAGCATCTCCCATTGCCGGAGATGTTTTTTTAGAAGGTGATAAAAAATTGGTATTTGCCGAAACCGTTTTAGACATTGAACGTCTTGGTGGGCCAACAGGAGGGTATGTTTATTATTATCCCACACGAACAGGCAAGTACTTGCTTAGAGCTACATTGCTTGAATCTATTAATAATTCAGGAGGATTTCTTCAAGTCAATTGGGCTGATTCAACAGAGTCAGACAATCACTATTTTGGAGACTCAAATACACCTCCCAACAACGTAGCTCCCGATTTTTTTGAAAAAGAACTGATATACACAGAGTTGTCAACCGAAAGCGAAAACTCGAGCGCAAACTACATTTATTACGGTGGTAATGGTGATGGGAGTGGCAAGATGAGGGTAGAGTTGATATTCATTGGGGAACTAAGCTATGAAGATTTAAGGCCACAAGATTTAGGCTTGGTGGCAAAAACGACTACTGAACAGATGTCCAATAACGGGCAAGGAGGTGCATTTGGCGTTGGTGAATCTATTATATATGATTTTGGAAACCCAAGCCAAAAACTATTTGGGATAAAAGAGGACGGATATTATTTCTACTTAGACGGCAGCTATTATAATAATGGAGAATGGGGGTTTAACTCTTCTGTGTATTTCGGCAGCAATCGCATTGCCGGGAGTAGTTGGAGCATAGAACCGAATGGAGAGTTTATGGGCTTAGTAATGAATGCCCAAAATGCAAGCTACGCATCATACGTAGATGGCTACAATGTTTCAGGGATGGTGGCCAGTGCAGATGTGGCAAATACAGCCAATCAGGCAAATAGTGCTAATAGCTCAGATGTCGCTTATGGTATATGGCTTGGCGATAATGGGAACTGGTGGATTACAAATTTTTGGGACGGTGGCATTGGTGCTATTCAGATTCGGAAAAATTATCCAACAGAAACCGGACTACCGCCTGAAGATAAGGTTTGGGTAGACAACAACTTCAACTTCATCGCAGATACCTTTCGTACAGCGGATTCAGGTTATTCCGACCCAACGGTAAGTGCGCCCTCAAAGGCTGCGCTAACAGACAGCTCTACGCTTGCCGATGTGCTTAATTATCTAGCCTCTATCCATAACGCTTTAAAATCGAAGAATATCATTTCAACTTAAATCAATCATTCAATATGAAAGTAGATCTAAAAATTCAGACTGCCTTGAAATCTCAGGGAATGAACCCCCAGCCAATTATCGCCAGCCATGCATTGGCTGAGACGCTCTTTCGCAGCAATAATAAAAACAAAATGCAGCAATATTATGAGTGGGGCGTTTCACTGCGTGACACTGGATTTATTGAGGTTACTGCCGATGAAGCAAAAGAGCTCATTACGCTTGTAATGTCAACGCCTCAAATTCCCGTGGGCATTGGCTACCCGATAGTGGCTGAGCTGGCGAAGGTTAAGTAATTACAAATCGCTTACACTTTAATTCAACATTCAACATTTAAAATCCAACATCCCCTTGGCCCGCTCCATCGACTTCCACTTTCAAACCATAGTAGCAGCAGTTGCTGCCGACCCGGTATTGAGTACCCGGCTCACGAGCACGAGCAAGGTAGCAATATGGAGGTTGTTTGCCTACGTGGTAGCTACTGTTGCGTTTGGCTATGAGACTATCGTTGACCAAGGCAAGGCGTTTATTGAACTCTTAGTAAACAATCGTGCCACTGGTACTGAAGGTTGGCTGGTAGCGGAAACCTACAAGTTTCAGTATGGTGATACCTTAGAGCTCATCAATGGAGTAATCACTTATGCTGACACTATAAGCGAAGCTGCCATTGCGAAGCAAATAATCAAACGGGCATCTTTCAGTGAAGATGAACCGAGTGAGTATTTCTTGAAAGTGGCAAAAGAGGATGCGAACGGCAATCCGATTCCCTTGACCACGCTGGAGCTGCAAGCTCTCATTGCCTATTGGCAGAAAAAGAAATATCCAGGCGTGAACTTTGAAACAATATCTAAGTATCCTGACAAATTGAAGGTAAACATCACCATTTACCGCAATCCACAGGTGCTAGATAGTGTGCTTACTCCTCAGATTGAAACAGCCATTAAAAACTATTTAAAGGCGATACCCTTCAATGGTGAGTTCCTAACCAATCGCTTTACCGATTACATTCAGGAAGTGCCCAATGTAGAGGACATTGCTGTTATAGGGCAATTACAAGTGCGGTATAACAACGGCCCGGGAGAAAATGACTATACAGCTTTTCAGCCGATAGGCAGAAAATGGAAAACAAAATCCGGGCACATGAAGCTGGATGAATTTACTGTTAACTATCTAAGCCCCGATGCACCATGATAATACAGTTTATCCTAAACAAGCTCATTCAATGGCTCTTGCCCATCATCCTGCGCAGACCAGTAACAGTAGCATGGCTACAATGCCTCTGCAAACCCATGAGAGATGTAAATGACGAATTTCTCATTTTTCTCGAAGCCATGAAGCTAAGAGCCTACGAGAGTGCGCAAGTCATGGTATTGGAGGATATACTTAACAAGGAGTTCGATGCGGTGAGTAAGTTGATATACATAGACGACACAGGGCAGCAGACGAGTAAGCGTTATTTGTTTACACGAGACGAAACCACAAGTAACCCATTATACGTGCGCACAAGTGCGGAAACTGTCCCCTTCACAAGCAGGATATTTCTTCGTCCTTGGAGCTTCTTCGAGTCTATATCAAGAGAATTTAAAGTATTTATTCCTGCTTATATATCTGAAGAAAATGAAACTATAATCTATAATAGAGTAGATAATTTAAAGATTGCGACAACAACATTTAGAATAATACGATACACGCCATGAGAGAGTTTATTAGCATATATATTGGTGGTCATGACTTTCGTCTTAATGACATAGGTTTCATTCAGCAGGCGTCTAAAGAGCTGATTGATGAAATCATGTCTTCCGATTTTTTAAAGTCAGGCATTGCTAACCCAGCCAACCCATTTGTATTAAGAGGCGTAGTTCAAACAGGAAATACTTTCACCCGTGGCTCTATCTTTTGGAATGGTGAAATTTACCTTGTTGATGACCAAAGCATCACGGGCAGCGGTACATTATATTGGGAAAAAGTAGTCACTTACAGCCCAGCAAATGTTACCTATGAAGACGGCCAAGTACGCCAAGTGCATGAGATTCGCAAACTTCGACCTACCTATACTAACCCGGGTAGCAATGGCTTCACCAATGCGGTTTTGCAGCGATATGTAAATCCATTAATCTCATTTATAGGCGAAATCGTGGGATTTCCAGAGACATACAATCCTCCTTCATTATTTTATCTCCCGTGTAATGGAGAAGATTCACCATTGTCAAACCCAAATTACTCTAATCTTAACTCGATTCTTCCTGAAGTTACAACAACTTTCATTGTTGCTGGCGAAGGTCAAGAACTTCTATATGTAACACAACCTATTACTAAGTTGTGTGTAAAATCTAAATCAGGGACAGGTAGCGTAATTAGCACCATTGCTGTAGGCTCTGTTTTACAAGTTATAAACTATGCAGCTGATGATGGGATTACACGTAGGTATCTAAGTTTTGATGGTGTTTTTCCTATAAACGGGTTTAATTCAAATAATCAAATCACAGCGACAAAAATTCCATTAATACCCAATAACAACGGCTTTAAATATTATATAAGAGCAAACTAATATATGATTAAATAGAAACCAATCTCCAAATTTAAAACCCCCATATCATATTATGGAGGTAAACAAACAATGGTAAGTAAAATATTGCCATTAATACCCAATCACAAACTCTATGGTGCAGTATTTTGGAGTAAACCCAAAAGCGAAATGGAATGTATCAATGACCTAAATGGCCATGTAGTTACATTCTACAGGGTTTTAAAAGAAGACTTTGCCCTGCTTCGCAATCTCATCAAGTCCACGCCTGCAAGCAGGCGCATTCACAGAGAGACCGAATATATCCTAAAGAACAGTGAGTATTTCTCTGATGTCAGAGTAGCGTGGGCATTTTGGGTACAAACAAACATGAGCTTTAGTTCTACCATCTTTGGAGGCTACGGCTATGGCCGTGGAGATTCATGCGTAAAAAAGATTGACAACAAACGCCTGCAATTCACCAAAGCACTCACACAACGCTTAGACCGCACTGATATTGAGTGCAACGATGCGCTCAAAGTCATTCAAAGCCGTGATAGTGCCGATACATTCGTATATGCCGACCCACCGTATCATAATGCACACATGGGGCATTACGGAGGTTACACAGAGTTGGAGTTTAAGCAGCTTTTGAGTACGCTTTCAAACATGAAAGGTAAATTCCTCCTAAGCAGCTATCCAAGCGAGCCATTAACTGAATACACCCGTCAAATGGGCTGGCAGCAGCAAGAACACTCCAAAGCCATCGTAGCCTGCAAAGGCGATAGAAGCAAAATGAGGAGGTGTTGACGGCTAATTACGATATAACTTTGAACTAAAATATAAAAGCCTTGCAGTGTCAATTGCAAGGCTTTTTAGTGTTTATTAAGCGATGTTTCAAGCTCGATTATATTTTTTCACTTTTTCCTAAAAATGTACCGTTTTATTATAATTTTTGTACCGTTTTAATTTTGCAATCTAA
>RDXM01000126.1 GCA_004292595.1 Candidatus Kapaibacterium sp.
TTTGACTGTATTTTGAATACTTTGATTTGAGCAAGGCAGCATGCTGCCTTGTTTCGGAGAATTGAAACTATTCATTTTACAATCGAAACGGTATTACTTCATCGGCATTTCAAGATTTGATGCGGCTTCCGACGTTGTTCCTTGCGAAGATTGTTCCTGCAAAAAGGGTAAATGCTTGTTGAAAAATAGCATAAAAGCCATTCCCACACTCACACAAGAATCTGCCACATTAAAGACCCAAAAGCGCGTGTATTCTCGTCCGAAAAGAGCGAGGTCAGGAATATCTACATCAATAAAATCTACGACTTTGCCGTAAAAAAGCGGTGTTTCGCCATAGAACACGCCATAAAATACGCGGTCAATCAAATTCCCTGTTGCACCCGCAAAGATGAGTGCCAGAGCCAGTTTTGCACCAAAGCTCGGCGTTTCTAAGCGTGCTAAATACCACACCAAAACGCCACTTGCCAGCACAGAAAATAAGCTGAGAAATATCTTTCCCGCACCAAAACTAATCCCAAACGCCATTCCCGGATTCTCAACAAACGTGCAACGGACGGTGTCGCCGATAATCTCAATGCTCTCATATAGTGTCATTCCTTGATGCTTCCACGAAGCAATGTGGAAGCCCTTCACCGCAATTTTCGTGGCTTGGTCGAGGAGAATTAAGCAAAGTGAAAAGAGGATAAATCCAGCATTGCGAATACGCATAGAACGTGAGGAATTTAGTAAGAGAAATACCGTGAAACCCACTCTACCGCCGCTACGAAGCAGCATTCAAGCGGTAGAATGGGGAAATTATCTTGTTTTGAAACCTTGAATTACGCCACAGAAGCCGCACCAATACTCGCGCTTACGCCATCATTCTCCATATAACTTTCCATCGGCGGGCAAGCGCAAATAAGCGTCCGGTCGCCGTGCGTATTGTTCACGCGCCCTACGGTGGGCCAGAACTTGCGCTCGCGCACCCACGCAAGCGGATATGCGGCTTCCTGACGGGTGTACGAGTGCTGCCAAAGGTCGGCGGCAACGACGTGGGCGGTGTGTGGGGCGTGTTTCAGCACGTTGTCGTCCTTGTCTGCTGCGCCGTCAATCACGGCTTGCATTTCCTTGCGGATTTGCAGCATTGCATCGCAGAATCGGTCAAGTTCTTCCAACGATTCGCTTTCGGTCGGCTCGACCATGATTGTTCCTGGAACGGGGAAGGAAAGCGTTGGCGCGTGGAAGCCGTAGTCCATAAGCCGCTTTGCTACGTCTTCGGCTTCGATGCCGCCTTGTTTTTTGAATTCGCGCAAGTCGAAAATAAGTTCGTGTGCGGCGCGTCCATTTTCGCCAGAATACAACACGGGATAATGAGTATCCAAGCGGGCTTTGATGTAATTCGCATTCAAAATCGCCACTTCCGTTGCCCGCGTCAAACCGCCGCCGCCCATGAGACGAATGTACGCATACGAAATCAGCAAAATACTCGCGCTGCCCCACGGAGCCGCCGAAATTGCGGAAATCGCTTTGTCGCCGCCTGTTGGAATAAGGCTGTGTCCTGGAAGAAACGGAGCAAGATGCGACGCTACGCAAATTGGACCCATACCCGGACCGCCCCCGCCATGCGGGATGCAGAAGGTTTTATGCAAATTCAAATGGCACACATCCGCGCCAATCATTGCGGGACTGGTCAAGCCAACTTGCGCGTTCATATTTGCGCCGTCCATATACACCTGACCGCCTTTTTCATGCACAAGGGCGCATATTTCCTTGATTGTTGATTCAAACACGCCGTGCGTCGAAGGATACGTTACCATGAGCGCAGCAAGGTTTGGTGCGTGTTCGTCGGCTTTTTTGCGCAAATCGTCCATGTCAATATTTCCACGCTCATCCACACCAACCACGACTACTTTCATTCCCGCCATCACCGCCGAAGCAGGATTGGTGCCGTGTGCAGATGATGGAATGAGCGCGATATTCCGGTGCCCGTCGCCACGCGAAAGGTGGTAGGCGCGAATCACCATCAAGCCAGCATATTCGCCTTGTGCGCCAGCGTTTGGTTGCAAGGAAACGCCTGGAAAGCCCGTAATTTCGCCGAGTGCATCCTCCAATTCCTTGAAAATACGCTGATAGCCTCGTGTCTGGTCAATGGGCGCGAAGGGGTGCAAACCGTTGAATTCACGCCATGTTACGGGTATCATCTCGGTTGTAGCGTTCAGTTTCATCGTGCAAGAACCAAGCGCAATCATCGAATGTGTGAGCGACAAATCTTTATTCTCAAGGTGCTTCACATAGCGCAGCATCTCGTGTTCAGAGTGATAGCGATTGAAAACGGGATGTGTAAGATACGACGAAGTACGGGTAAGTTTCTTCGGAAGGCGCGTCAAATCTTGCGTTGCGGCAACGTCGTCGAAATTCAAACGCGACAAATCTTTGCCCGTCGCCCGCGCAAACGCTGTGATGATGAGCTGTACATCGTTCAGTGTCGTGGTTTCATCCAACGAAACGCCCACGAAGTGAGATTCTGAGCCATCTGCGGAATAGCGGAAGTTAATGCTGTGCGTGAGCGCGTGTTTGCGGATGTTTTCTTTCGTGCGCTCGTGGTCGAAGGAAATCGTGAGCGTATCAAACCAATACTCGTTCGCCACGTTGAAACCAAGCGCGGTGAGCGATTTTGCCAGAACGGTGGTAAGGCAATGAATCCGCGTTGCAATAGATTTCAAGCCACTCGGACCGTGCCAGACCGCGTACATTGCCGCCATGTTCGAGAGCAGTGCTTGTGCGGTGCAGATGTTGCTCGTGGCTTTGTCCCGCTTGATGTGCTGCTCGCGGGTTTGGAGTGCCATTCGGTACGCCACACCGCCCTGCGCGTCAATTGAAACGCCGATGATGCGACCGGGCAGAAGCCGCTTGTACTCTTCTTTCGTGGCAAAATATGCTGCGTGAGGACCGCCATAACCAAGCGGCACACCAAATCGTTGCGCCGAGCCAACTGCTATATCTGCACCAAATTCGCCCGGAGGCGTGAGGAGGAGGAGGCTCATCAAATCCGCCGCAACACAGACCATTACGTGGTGTGCGTGTGCTGCGTCGCAGAAAGCGCGGTAGTCATGCACTGCGCCCGATGCTGCGGGATATTGCAAAATTGCGCCAAAAATATTCGGGTGCTTTTCCCAATTCAGCGTTGCATAATTGCCAATCAAAAGTTCCACGCCAATAGGTTCGGTGCGGGTTCGGAGGAGGTCAATCGTTTGTGGGAAGCATTCATCCGACACAAACAGCACCTTCGCATTTTTCTGTACCGATTCCTTCACTCGCGCCGCAAACATGAGGTGCATTGCCTCTGCCGCCGCCGTTGCTTCGTCCAATAACGACGCATTTGCAATTTCAAGTTTTGTGAGGTCAAGAACCATTGTTTGGAAATTCAGCAAGGATTCAAGCCGTCCCTGAGCAATTTCCGCTTGGTAGGGCGTGTACTGCGTGTACCAACCTGGATTTTCCATCACATTGCGCAAAATCACAGGCGGCGTGATGCAATCGTAGTACCCAAGACCGATGTAGGATTTCATCACGGAATTTTCGGTCGCCGTTGCTTTGAGGTCAGCAAGGAATTCATGCTCTGTTTGTGCGGTCTGCAAGCGAAGCGGCTGCTTGAGGCGAATGCTCTCTGGAACAGTTTCTTGAATAAGCTGCTCCATCGACGCAACGCCGATTCGCGCTAGCATTCGTGCCTGTTCGTCGGCATTGGGTCCGATATGGCGCGTGGAAAAAACGTCGAAATTGGAGAGAATGGAATTTGCTGCGGGGGTGATGGACGAAGGATTCATGCGGTGTGGAGAAGATTAAATGTTGAGTGCGAAAACGTTTTCAGTAGTGGCACAGACATTCCTGTCTGTGAGTTTTAGCAAAAAATTCAGCAAAGGAACACAGACAAGAATGTCTGTGCCACTGAAGTCTGATGCTATCAGGCTTCAGTACATTTAGCGAATAACCAAACGTCGCGCATATCGCTTAATGATGCCCATTCCAAGCAGCGCGAAACTGATATTTCCAAGAAAAGCCGCCACGCCCGCGACAAACGGATGTGGTCGCAAAACTAGAAGCAAAATGCCCACACACAACATGGGCAGCGAGTAGGCGAGCATCATTGCTTTTGCGCCATAACAATTTATTTTGTACCAATGTTCCTCAGAGAGAAATGATTCGTACATCCGAATACCGTACGCACCAGGTTTCACCTGCTTTAAGAGCATTGGCAAGGACAAGAGAGCCGACAGAAAACCGCAGAAAAAACACAGGGCGGCAAAGATGAAGACGAGAGCGTTGGCGGACATTTGAGTATTGATGAGAGTTATATCTGTTCCATTTTACAAATCATTCTGCCGAAACAATGCGCGGACCGCCTTCGGCAACCTGCGAAACGTACAACGTTCCGCCGACACATTCTTTCGCAAGTGCTTCCTGCATTGCCGCGCCAACCCGCTCTGCATCTGCTTTTGAGGACGACAGCGCGAACACCGACGGACCCGACCCCGAAATGCTGCATCCAAGCGCACCTACGCGGAGAGCGGCTGCTTTCATGGCGTGGAAGCCCGGAATAAGCGCGGCGCGGAATGGCTCGGCGACAACGTCCGTCAGGGAGCGAGAAATTAAGCCCATGTCTTGCTTCATCAAGCCAGCAATCAAGCCAGCGAGGTTGCCCCATTGCGTGATGGCGGTTTTCATCGGAATTTCTTTCGGTAAGATTCCACGCGCTTCTTTGGTGGAAACTTCGCAGTGCGGGCGGAGAATCGTGCAATAGAGGTTTTGCGGGGCTGGAATGCGCACTACATCAAGCGGGTTGTAGCCGCGAATAAGTACGATACCACCCATAATTGCGGGTGCAACGTTGTCGGCGTGTTCCGAGCCGCTTGCAATCGCCTCGCCTTTCATGCCGTATTCGACCAATTCTTCGGGCGTTTTTGGATTGCCAACAAGCGCGTTCACCGCCAAAACTGCTGCCGCCGCACTCGCCGCGCTCGAACCCATGCCGCTTCCAGCAGGCATTCGCTTACGGATTTCTAATTCAATGCCGTATTTGCCCAAAAGCTGCTCGCTGCTGTTATCAGACAGAGAGCGCATGAGTGCGAGAACTGCGCCGCTTGCCGTGTTTTCAAGCGGGTTTGTGGGCAGGTTTAACTCTGGCAAACCTTCATCGCTCACAATGGAAACAATGCGCACACCTTCGCCCGCCACAAGCCGCGCCGTTACTTCGTCGCCAGGCGATTCCAACGCGAAACCCAGCACATCAAAACCGCTTGCAACATTCGCAACAGTCGCTGGAGCAAAGGCTGTTACACGTGTGTAGTGCTGTTTCATTCTTCTGCTTTCGTTGTACGTGGAGATTTTTTTGTGGTTGCGGCTTTGGTAGTGGTTTTCGTTGTTGTTGCTTTCGCTTTTGGAGCTTTTTCTGTGCTTGCTTTTTCTGCGCTTACGTTTGTTGCTTTTGTCGCTGCTTTCTTGGGAGCCGCTTCCGTGCTTGCTTTGGCGGTTGTTGTTTTTGCCGTTGCAGCTTTTTTCGGCGCAGAGGCTTTCTCGCCTGATGCTGCCTTACGTGCAGAGGTTTTTGCTTTTGGTGCTTTTATTGTTGTTTCTGTTATTTCTTGTTCGCCTTCTTCCTGCTCTAATTTCTCACAATCCACGACAGGTGCGTCGCCCCAGAGTTTTTCGAGTTTGTAGTATTCGCGGGATTCGGTGCGAAAAATATGCACAACAACATCGAAATAATCCAGCAGCACCCAATCGCCAACATCCCGTCCTTCCGAGCGCGGACGGCGTTCCCCGACGCTGACGGTAGCGCGAGTAAGCGCGTCGTTGAGCGCACGGGCGTGGACATCGGACGTGGCAGAGCAAATCAGGAAAAAATCGGCTGGCGCGGAATCAACGGTGCGTAAATCCAGCGCGACGATATTTTCTGCTTTTAAGCCGTCGAGCGTCCGTGAACACAAGGCAGCAAGGGCTGTTGAGTGGGATTGATTCATAAAAAAATGAAGGGATGAAAGAAAGTAGTTGCGTGTTTTGTGGTGCATCCTGTGGCGCAGACAGGAGTGTCTGCGCTACTTCTGGGACTGGCTTCGGTAGCACAGACACTCTTGTCTGTGCAAAATCACCTGCGTCCTTTACTTAAAATTCTTCTCGAATAGAGTATTGCTCAATACCACGAGCCGTATTTTTCACAATCATTTCGCCCAGAAGCCCCATAGAGACAAGCTGCACACCAACAATAATGAGCAGCATTCCCAGCCATGAAAGCGGGCGATTGGAAAGCGACGTTGTGCCGAGAAACCAACCAAACGTGAGGTATGTCTCAATACCAAACCCCAACAAGCCCATCAGTACGCCGATTGAGCCGAATAAATGCAACGGACGTTTGATGTAGCGCGTGGTTGCTAGCACCGTGAGCAAGTCCAGAAAGCCAGAGACGAAGCGGCTTACACCGAATTTGGAATAGCCAAACTTGCGCGGATGATGCTGCACGGGAATTTCCGTAACGCGGAAGCCTTCCCAATGCGCCAGCGTGGGCAAGTAGCGGTGCATATCGCCATAGACGTGCAGCGTTTTCACGACTTCGCGGCGGTAGGCTTTCAAGCCGCAGTTGAAATCGTGCAAGCGAATACCGCTCATGCGCGAGGTAACGGCATTGAAGAGCTTCGATGGCATGGTTTTGTGCCAAGGGTCGTAGCGTTTTTTCTTCCAGCCGCTCACCAGGTCGTAGCCTTCGTGAATCTTTGCGCAGAGCGCGGGCAGTTCGCTGGGGTCGTCTTGCAAATCGGCATCCATCGTTATCACAATATCACCCTCTGACCGCGCAAAACCTACGGCGAGAGCAGCAGATTTGCCATAATTCCGCCGAAAACGAATTGTGCCGAAGCGTGGATTTTCCGCGTGGAGAGCTTGCAGCACTGCAAACGAGCCATCGGTCGAGCCGTCGTCAATAAACAGCACTTCGTACTCACCATCAGCGAGTGTTTGCAAGACTTCGTGCAAGCGGGTTGCTAATTCGCGCAGGGATTCTTCCTCGTTCAAAAGGGGAATTACAACGGAAATACGTGGGGCGATTGCAATGGGCGATGCAGACGGAAGTGCGCTCATATCGTGAAATTTTTTGAGGAATTTTTTACCATTTTCGCCAACAATATTCCAAAAACCAAAATGCCGCTTTCGTGGAATGAAGCGGCATTGAAAGGTATTCTTGCAAATATTTCGCAAAAAGTGTCTGAGGCGGGACTTGAACCCGCACGTCCCTTACGAGACTCAGGATTTTAAGTCCTGTGCGTCTGCCGATTTCGCCACTCAGACAGAAAGAATACACTGCTAAAAGTAGATTTTTTTTGCGATTGTTTTTTAGTTACAAAACAGACCTGCAATATGCGTTTTTTTATGATAAAATCCAATACCAAAAAATTGAATTTTTGTAGTATCGTGGGCGAACAGTACCTCACACTATCTCTGCGTTTGGTTGCACTTTTCAGATTGAAAGCGAAAACTTCACAAAGTGTGTTTTGGTGAATCGAAAAATTTATTTAATTTTCTCGCAAGTATAGCATTGTTCAATGGTTGTCTCTTCGATGAAAAACTATGATAGGTTTGTGTTTTATTGGCAACTATGGTGTGCGCCCTCACGGTGCTTTCTCTGTTCCGCACTTCGTCGCACGTCTGTTGGTTGCTTGCAGTGTATTTCTTTGGCGAGCGAGTGCGACGCTGCTTGCGCAAGAGGCATCGTACAACTATCGCCTTATTGAGACAATCAATGTTCTGGATAAATTTCATCTTCCTTCTTCTTCTACGCCAAAGCCGTGTTCGATAGGAATAGACGCTGTGCGGGGTTTGGCATATATTTCTTCGCAGCAATCACAGCAATTTCCTGTTATCAATATTGACAGTGTGCAGCAGCAAGGATTTCTTAATGTGCCATTCACGCCAAATGGCGATGAGCTAGCACTTCTTGTAAACCCGTATCAAAACGTGCTGTATCTCTACACCGCCCGTGCCGAGCGCGATTCCTTGAAAACGCTCTCCGCAATAAACATCAAAACACAGCAACTCATCACAACAGCGACGTATCGTGTTGGCATTCAGGATATAGCATTAGAGCGGTCTGGCAAGCGTTTGTTTCTTGCCGATGATAACATTCTTCGCGTGTTCGATGCCGCGACGTTGCGCCCGCTCGACACTCTTGTGCTTGGTTTCAGCATTGGTGGTATTGCGCTTGATTCGACGAATAAGCGCATTTTTCTGACCAGCCGCGACGTACAGCATTACCAGCAACGTTTGGTGTCGTATTCATTTATGCCGCCCTATACGTTGCTGAAAACCTCGAATATTTCAACATCGGTGGCGTTACCAAAAATGTTTTTGGATACGAATTGGAATAGAATGCTCATCGTTGGAACGCAGAATGCGCGGGTGTTGCAGCTTGGCACAAATGTTACTGTCAAGCATATTGCCTTCGGCGGAACGTATCAGCACGCCGTGTATTCGCCCGCAGTAGAGCGGCTTTTTGTTGCCTCAGAAAATGGTGCGAGCGCACAGGGCGACGGAGGAAATTATGGAAAAATGCTCGCTATCGGCAGCGTCAAGGATATACGCGATTCTGTGCGCTTGGGAATGCGTGTAACGGCTTTGGCACTGGATGAGTCGCGTGGACGCTTGCTCACCGTTGCCGAGCAGCAAGGAGCAGTGCAGTTTTATCAAACATCCTCCCTGAAAAGCCCACAATCTCCCCCTTCTGTGGATATTACCCGAAGTTTCGACGATATAGCCGTTTCTCCCGACGGCGCGACAGTCTTTGTCAGTAATCGCTATGGCGCGAAAAGCCGCGTCTTTGCTTATACATTCGTTTCGCAAGAAGCAGTCGAAATGCCCTCTGGCGCGTGGACAACCGCACTTGTCGTGGATTCCGCTCGCTCACGCTTGTTTGGGCTGGCGCAGCAAGAAAACATGATATACATTTTCTCCACCGTCACCAATTCGTATATCGGAAAAACACCTATTTTTGGATATAAAGAACTTCGTAGCGACGCGCTTTCGGCGTTTTCTTTCGACCGCACAAAACAAAAGTTGTATATCACCATGCCAGAAAATAAAGTGGCTATTGATATAGATTTGTTTTCTGCCACAACAGAAAAAGCCTTGAAAGTACTTGGCTATACGTTTTCTCCGCATGAAATCACGCAGGGCGCATTGCAGATTGCCTTTCTACCCGAAACCAATAAACTCTGCGTTTTGCGAACACAACAAAAAATGCTCAACATATACAATTTGATAAATAACACCTTGACAGATTCCATCAATCTCGCCGCAAAATGGACACCTGCAATGGATGTATGGTCGGAAAAATTACTTTTTTACCATCCGCTTGATAAGATATTATTTGTTGGTGGCATTGCATTGGACGTAGAAAATCGCCGCTCTGAGCCAAGAATCATTCCCAATATGAGCCGTATCTTGGGCATGAACGCAAAGCAAACAACGCTCTTCGGTATCGCCAAGCAGGAGAATGCGCTCGTTCTTCAGGAATGTAATCCGCAAACATTGGCAGTGTCAAGTTCACGCATACTTTTTAGCAGCAAGGAAACGCTTGCGCCGCTTGTGCATTTCGACACAAAGCGCAATCACCTTCTTACTCTGGAACGCGCTTCGGGGCTTCTTCGCCGCTATGATGTCAATTCCCTCAGCACCGCCGCACCTATTGTACAGAAACCAGACACGACGCTCACAACACTATCAATATACCCAAACCCCATTATTAGCCAAGCAACCGTGCGCTTTGGTGTGCGAATGAAAGAAAAAGTAAAGCTCACCGTCGTAGATACACAAGGGCGTGAGGTTGCCGTTTTAACGGAAGCCGAATACGAGCCTGGCACACATACCATTACACTCAAAATTGAGAATGATAACTATGCCGCAGCCACATATTTCGTGCATCTCAAATCACCAACGATGAATTACAATAAAATAATTCACGTGCAGCAACGGCAATAAAGTACGTTGCAATCTTCTACAATCTTCTCCATGTATGCTCAAAACATCGTTGCTCTTGTTTGTTCTCTTTGTTGCTTCGTGCCATGCGCAAGCCCCAAAAAGCCCACCAAAACGTGAGTTTCGCGGAGTGTGGATTGCGTCGGTCTCGAATATAGATTTTCCGCTTCGTTCCACCGATGCGCCCGAAAAGCAACGAACAGATGCAATCGCCATTCTGGAAACGCACCGTGCGCTTGGCATAAATGCTCTCTTTGTCCAAATTCGCCCTGCCGCCGACGCCCTCTACAGCAATGCCCGTGAGCCGTGGTCGGAATGGCTGACCGGCGCACAAGGACGCGCTCCCGAACCCGCTTGGGACCCGCTTCAGTTCTTGCTGGACGAAGCACACAAGCGCAATATGGAATGCCATGCGTGGTTTAATCCTTTTCGCTCGGTTGTTTCGGCAAATTCGCGCCTCGCAGATACGCATATTTCGCGCACACAACCCGCATGGCATCTTGCATATGGGAGTCCATTTCGTTTGCTCAATCCAGGGCTGCCAGAGGTGCGGGCATATGTGCTGTCGGTCATTATGGATGTAGTGCGCCGCTACGACATTGACGGTGTGCATTTCGACGATTATTTTTATCCCTACGAAGGCACAACCACGCAGGACGCAAGTACCTTTGCCCAGCATTCGCGCGGCATCACAAACATTGCCGACTGGCGGCGCGACAACGTTAATATTTTTGTAAAAGCGGTTTCCGATAGCATTCGTGCAGCAAAAAAGCACGTAAAATTTGGCATTAGTCCCTTCGGAATTTGGCGAAGTGGCACACCGCAAGGCACAACGGGCTTGGATGCGTATTCGGTCATTTATTGCGATGCGCTGGCGTGGTTGCAAGCCGGAACAGTGGATTACGTGATTCCACAGCTCTATTGGAAATTCGGTGGTGGGCAGGATTACGCCAAACTCATGCCCTGGTGGCAAGGCGTGGCGCGGTCGGCAGGTCGGCATTCGTACACGGGCTTGGGAGCATATCGCCTCACCGATGCCGCGTGGTCGGCGGATGACCTCACCAGACAAATTGACTTCAACCGTGAACAATCAGGCGAAGGTGCTGTTTGGTTCAGCTCGAATGGCTTGACGCGAGATTTGAAGGGAATTCGCACGATGATGCAAGGAAATCAATACCGCACACCCGCGCTTCCGCCAACAATGGCATGGAAAGACAACATACCACCCAATACCCCACAAAATGCCGTTGGCAACCGTGCTGGTGATTCTCTTAGCATTCAATGGCGCAAGCCTACTCCCGCCGCCGATGGCGACACAGCCACACAATACGTTCTCTACGCCCTCGCCGACAGCATTTCTCAACTGCCAAGTAGCAGAATGCTGGACAGTACGCACATTCGCAATGCCGCACAAATACTGGGTATTACGCGCGATACCGCTTTTACGCTGCGTGGGCGAGCAGCAGGAACGACTGCCGTTGCTCTGACGGCACTCGACCGCCTCAGCAATGAAAGCCGTCCAGCTCGTGTCAGTATTTCTACGAGCATTACAAGTGTATTGGGAGCATCTACGCAAGGTTTGATGGTTGATATTTTCCCCAATCCTGTACAGCATCGGCTTCTTGTGCGTGTTGCTCTTCCCCAAGCTGTACGCTTACGACTCAGCATAATAGATATGCTCGGCAGAACGGTTCTTGTTCTTGCCAATGCGGCATATATGCAGGGCGAACATCTCATAGAAGCAGATACAGAAACGCTTGCAGCGGGTGTCTATACGCTACACATCGAAGCAAACGATATTCTTTCTTTTGTGCGAAAAGTAGTTGTGCAACGCTAACTGCATGATTTAGGCAGCAGGTTCTATTGGCTCCCACAGTTCTATTTTGTTGCCTTCGGGGTCGAGAATCCACGCGAATTTACCGTAGTCGTATTCTTCCATATCGCCAACAATCTGCACACCTTCTGCTTGCAAGACGTTGAGCAGTTCTCCTTGAATCTACCTTGAAGGGCGGCCACGCCGTTGTTCCGTGCTTTTGGGGATTTGCGTCGTCGTGCCACCCAAACGTTGTTCCGTACTCGGATTGTGGAATATCCACGTGTTTCTCGTACCAATTTTTTAGCTCGGCAGCGTAAGCCAATGCCAAGCGTTGGAGCGTCAGATTGCCGCCGAACCAAAACCACTACATTTTGAACCTTTTCTGCTTTCACAATGCTGCGTAACGTTCATCAATTATTTGTCCTGTACATACTTGCAGGAAGTGTTCTGCTTGGATGTGTTTTGCAATCATGTGCAACGGTTAATCACATCTCTCCTCGCATGACCGTGCAATGTCCACCGCGTGAAAACTCCGAGCGCGCACAGGAAATTGCAGCAATCTGCCGTAAAGCGGGATTAGATAGTGTTGAAATCGCTTTTAGCCCTACCCTTTATCGTATCGTAGCCCGCAAGCACATTTCGACAAATTCGTATTGGAATGATGTCTATACATCGGAAAATATTTGGGCAATTTATTTGCGCAAAGATTCGATTATTGCTTTTGCCTATTCTTCTTCGCAGCGTAATGGCATTGAGCAATCTGCTGGATATTACAGAGACGACCTTGATACAAATGAACGCTGGTACTGGAATGTGCGTGAGCATTTAGCGACAGAATGCCGTGCAAACATTGTCTTTGCATTGCAAGAACATCAGTCCGATTTTGTTGATTATCACTATCGTAAAGAGTTGGATTCAGTGATGAGTATGCGTCCGGTTCTTTCACGTATCATTGAACATACCGCAGTTGATACCACTCTGGCGGTTTTTCAAACAACACAAGAATCTGATTCTCGTGTTTCCTTTGGCTCTACGTTTGAAAATCCTTCGATTTGGGAACTGGACAACACCATTCTTACTTCGCTTCATCTTCTTGAAACTCCAAAACCTTTTGACCGCATTCGCTTGTTTAAGTATGCCGTGAGTGGATATGTTCTTGAAACGCGCGAACAAGGCGTAGAATCAAGCGTAAAGCGGTATTTGATTGACGAAAATACGGGCAAAGAACTCCTGTACGCGATTGACTGGCAAGCACGGGCATTTGGAAGCAATAGATCGTTATTGTCGGAACAAAGTATTTCGCGCTATGAAAAATGGACGCAAGCTGAACTTCTAACCGATGCATATGGTTCGGTAGCACTCATCGGAACATTGCTACCAGAATCGCTGTCTGCGCCTTGGGATAGGTCATCCTCGACGCGCCTCGCTGTACCAGTTTTGCATATACTTGGCGGTGCAGCTGTAACGCTTGCTGGGATGCTGCAGCCTTCGTTTACTCGCTCTGCGGGATTGGTCTTGATGGACGGCGCAACATGGGCATTACCGCAAGGAATGGCTCTCTATGGTTTGTTTGAGAACGAGTCCAATCCGAATGTATTTGCGATGTATGGAGTTGGCATGGCTGCATCGCTTGTGCGCACGGCACTTGCTACGCGACTACCAGAGAGATTAGGCTTGAACTACGCACAAACACTGACGATATTTGGCGCAGGTGCTTCTGGGACGCTCTTGGGTGCGGTGTTGCCGATTGCCTTTGCTGCACTTCCTTTCTCTGCTTCCAAACCACCCGACTATCCAGGAATGGTAACTGGTACTCCATCTACGCCACCTTCTCATGTTCCTTTGCGCCTCATTAGTGCTTCTACATTACTTGGTGCGGCGGTGGGATACGCTTCGGGATACCTTATGGCAACGAACCAAGAGCGTCCAATGACAGGTGGAAACGGCTTTGTTTTTGATGCGGTAAGCAAAATTGGACTCACGCTGCCCTTGACACTCAGTATTCTTTCACCAACAACCGATGAACTCCTTACACAACAACTACGAACAGGCTCAGTTATTTCACTGTTGGGGCAAATTGCTGGCTATGGTGTCGGTTCACTGCTTCTTGAGAAACATGATTTTTCGTATCAACAAGAAACCCGCATTCGCCTTTCTGCCGCATATGGAGGACTAACAGGAATGCTTATCGGTGTTTTGCTGCCACGAACATCAGGTACGAGTGCTACTCCACAAGCATTCTTCGGTTCAACTATTTTAGGATGGGGTGCAGGTATGATGGTTGGATTGCTCGGTGAGCTTTCACAAGCTCGCAAAAATTATTTGGAATTACATCCATTAGGACAAACCTCACCTCGAATGTCTGTTCGTACAACATCTGAACAAGAGCAGCCATCGTGGTTGGAAGATATAAGCAGCCGCACAATAATAGAGTTTTCTCCCCTTGGTGCGCTTGGCTTTGTTGCTCCTGCTGCACTGCCATTTGGTGTTGGTGCGCCCCTCTTGTCGGTGCAACATCGCTTCAAATAATGAAAAATGGATTGTGAAGTATTGTGAGCATGAGTATTTGAGCGACTCGTGAGCTTTCTACTATACGTGGAAGCAAAAAGATGGCTGAGGAACGCAGCAACGCTGCCGTAGTACGGGTTTCACGATTGCAGTTTCACCATTAGTCAGCTAGTCAGCATAGACTACGAGGCAGTCTCTATTGGCTCCCACAGCTCTATTTTATTGCCTTCGGGGTCGAGAATCCACGCAAATTTACCGTAGTCGTATTCTTCCATATCGCCGACTATCTGCACACCTTCTGTTTGCAAGACGTTGAGCAGTTCTACCAAATTTTCAACGCGGTAATTTATCATCCATTCTTTTTGGCTTGGCGCGAAGTATTTTGAATCTGCCTTGAAGGGCGACCACGCCGTTGTTCCGCGCTTTTCAGGGTTTGCATCCTCGCGCCACTCAAAGGTTGTTCCGTAGTCGGATTGTGGAATGTCCAAGTGTTTTTCATACCAATTTTTTAGCTCGGCGGGATTTTCTGCTTTGAAAAATACGCCGCCAATGCCTGTAACGCGCTTCATAGCTTGCTCCTCGCAAATATTGTTCAAAAAAATGTTTGTTCAGTTTTTTACTCAAATCTTTTACTCGGCTGGCTTGAAATGCTCTTTGTATGCGGCTTGCGCGGCTTCGTAGTCGTTCACACGCCCGATGTCAAGCCAGTATTCTTGCATCAAATATCGCCCAACCTTCATTTTTCGCGCCAGCAAATCCTTGATAAGCGTGTCAATGCCGTAGTAGGTGTCGTCGGGAATGATGTCGAACAGCGCGGGTTTCAAGATGTAGATGCCAGACAAAATCTCGAATTTGAAGTCTGGTTTTTCCTCGACGTTCACGATGTAATCGTTTTCTGTGGTGATTTTTCCAAAAGCAAACGGCGTAATAATTTCCTTCGTGACAACCACAAACGGCGCGTCAGACTGGGTTGCGAAGTCGAATGCTTTGGTGAAATCAAGTGCTGTGAGAATGTCGCCATTCATGAGCAAAAACGGCTCGGTGAGGCGGTCTTTGAGCAGCGTAACGGGCCCGCACGTGCCGAGCGGCTTGTCTTCTTGGCTGAAAGTGAGTTGTACGCCGTATTTCGAGCCGTCGCCCAAGAAGGCTTCGACCATCTCGGACTTGTAATTGGTTGCAACGTAGATTTCATCAACTCCGTGCGATTTTAGCATTTGGATTTGAACTTCCATCATTGCCGGCTCGCCCTCGCCAAGCGGCAAAAGTGGTTTTGGAATGACATTTGTAAAGGGGCGGAGGCGAGTACCTAAGCCGCCTGCGAGAATTACTGCTTTCATTGATTCTGAGTAAAACTAAACAAAGTTGAAAATTTTCATTACTACATCCATCATAAAAACAAAGCAGACAATCACCGATTTTGGTCATTGCCTGCTGTTCAAAATTGACATTCCATTGCGCGTTCTACATTCCGCTTCCCGTCAGGCGCATCACGAGATTTGGCAAAAATCCAAGAAGAATAATTCCTAGTACGGCAATCGTCAAGGTAACGCCAGACATTCCAGGCTGTGCCACAGAGGGAGTATCTGCGCCTTCATAGGGGCGGAAGTACATTGCGACAATTAAGCCCAAATAGAAATATGCGGAAATGACCGACGCGATTGCGCCAATGATAGCAAGCCATGTAAAGCCCGCTTCAATCGCGGCGGTGAAGAGATAGTATTTGCCAAAAAAGACCGCAAAGGGCGGCAAACCTACCAGCGTGAACATGAACAATGCCATAACGCCCGCCAACAGTGGATGACGCTTTGCCAAGCCGCCGTAATCTGCAAATTCAAGGTTTTTACCGTACTCGTTTTCGAGCGTGGAAGCCAGCACAAATGCGCCAATTTGCGTGAACATATACGCCGCGAGGTAGAACATCAGACCGCTTGTGCCGCGTCCCGAACCCGAAATAATGCCCATGAGCATATAGCCAGCTTGCGCGACCGATGAATACGCCAGCATCCGCTTGACGTTGCGCTGCGAACAAGCAGAGATATTGCCAACAAGCATGGAAGCCGCAGAAATACACGCGAGTAGCATGGTCATTTTCGCGCCGTCTGGTCCGCCATTGGGAATAATTGCGCTGCCGAGTTGGATAAACGCTGCAAAGGCAGCCGCTTTGCCTCCCGTACTCATGAAGGCAGAAACCACTGTTGGTGCGCCTTGATAGACATCCGGCGCCCAGACGTGGAAAGGAAAGGCTGCCACTTTGAAACACAAACCCACGATAATGAGCCCCGTTCCAGCAAGAAGCAACATCGGCATTTTTGAACCATAGCTGACTGCCGCGCGAATACTGGTGTATTCCATGCTGCCCGTCGCGCCGTAAATGAGTGCCATGCCGTAGAGTAAAAATCCCGTAGAAAACGCGCCCAAAAGAAAATACTTAAAGCCTGATTCGACCGATAAA
The DNA here is from genome assembly GCA_004292595.1 of Candidatus Kapaibacterium sp. Taxonomy (GTDB): domain Bacteria; phylum Bacteroidota; class Ignavibacteria; order Kapaibacteriales; family UBA4661; genus PH2015. The sequence continues at coordinate 16,776 of RDXM01000126.1, forward strand.
ATCTGGTTACGCATATACGCCGCTAGCACGTAAAAACTGATGGACATAACCTCAATGCCAATAAAAACAATCAGCAAGTGATTAGCGTGCGCCATAAGAATCATGCCGCTTACAGCGAATTGTACTAGCACGTAGAATTCATCAAATTCCCAATTCATGCGCTGCAAATACGGACGCGCTGCAAGCATTACCAAAATTCCCGCTGCCGAGAAGAGCATATCGAAAAAAGACGGAAACATTCCCGTCAGCACCATGCCGTTGAAGGCAGTGCCATTGCGCCCCCAGAGCAGAGCCGCCCAGAGAAAAACAATCCCCAAGCCTCCAACCGAGTACGGCAATACGAAATTGCTCCGATTGCGCGGCAAAAGCGCACCTAAGACCATTGCGCTAATGCCAAAGAAGGAACTAAGAGCGATTGGTAATGTGTAGTAAACATCGAGCATCATAATTTTTAAGTGCTAAGTTTTAAGTGCTGAGTTTTGAGTGAGCAGTTTGCTTGAGACTTCGTTGAAGCAAGTATTCATGCGCTTTGTCATTTTATACTTCTTATTTCAAACTTCATAATTTTCTTCAATGCCCTGCGGCTTTATGCGCTTCGCTTCGTGCCGTTGCTTGCTCTGCTTCTGCTTGGCGAAGTTTATTCACCGATGCAGCGTAGCTAGTTTTGCCGAATTTTGCTAGTTCCAATTTTCCAACTAATGCGCGAGTAGATTCTTCTGAAACCCGCATGAATGTTGAAGGATAAATGCCAATCCAGACGATGAGGATTGTTACGGGAAGCAGCATCGCAATTTCACGAGCGGAAATGTCGCTAAGGCTGGCAGCATCTGGGCTGCTGTGTTCGCCCAAGCACGTTTTTTGGTACAAGCGCAGCATATAGATTGCCACGAACATACCTGTTGTCGCGCCGACGATGGCGAATGCCCATGAATTGAGGAAGGGCGAGCGGAATGTGCCAAGAAGCAGCAAATACTCACCAATGAAGCCATTCAAGCCCGGCAGTCCGACAAGCGAAAAAAGGGAAATCGCAAAAAATACCGCAAAGACAGGCATCACCTTCGCTGCGCCGCCGAAATCTTCCAGCGACGTAGAGCCGCGACGGTCGGTCATCATGCCCAAGCAGAGGAATAATCCCGTTACCGAAAGTCCGTGATTGAAGGTTTGGATAATCGCGCCTTGAATGCCCTCTGCCGTCATTGAAAATACGCCCATGACCATTGTGCCAAGGCTGCTCACAAGCGCGAAGGAAGCGATGCGGCGAATGTCGGTTTGCACAATCGCTGCCATTGCGCCATACACGACGGCAATCGCACCCAACGTACACATGACTTTTGCGTATTCAAACGATGCTGCGGGGAAAAATTCTAATCCGAAACGAATTAAGCCGTAAATGCCGATTTTGAACAGCACCGCGCCCACAACCACCGTTCCCACAACAGGCGATTCCGACTGCACTTCTGGCAACCACGTATGCACGGGGAAGAGCGGTACTTTGATACAAAATGCCAGCATAAACGCGGCGAAAATCCACTTTTGCGTATCGAAGGGAATTGTTGGCGCAATTTCGCGGAGCAGTGCTATGTTTGTGGTGAAATGCCCCGTCGTTTCTTGCGCGTACAGCCCAAGCCAAATTAAGCCGACAAGCATAATCATTGAACCAAACATCGTGTAGATGAAGAACTTCAATGCCGCATGAATCCTACCCGCGCCGCCCCAAACGCCGATGAGAAAATACATCGGAATCAGAATCAACTCGAAAAACACGTAAAATAAAAACGTGTCGGTTGCAGCGAAAATGCCCAAGATGCCAAATTCCAAGAGCAACATGAGCGAGTAAAATTCTTTTTCTTGTTCTTTAATCGTCGTTGAGCCGAGCAAAATAGCGATGGGCATCGTCAGCGTCGTCAGAAAGAAAAACAGCACCGACATTCCATCTACACCCACGCGAAAGCCCGCATCCAACGAGGGAATCCAGCGTTGGTTGGTTATCATTTGCAGAGCGGGGTTGGTGTAATCGAAGGAAATAAAGGTCGCTAAACCAAAGGCAAACGCAACAAGCGAGACAGCAAAGGCTGAAATTTGAAGAGCTTTTTTTGCATCGCGGCTCACCAGCAAAAGTGCGAGTGCGCCCACGAGCGGCGTAATCAAGGTTGCAAGAAGCATAGTGCTTGGTTGTGGTTGAAAGGAAAAATGGTGTTTGCGGACGGCAAATTGGTCAAGAACACGGAGATAAAGGTTTTGTGCGGCTTTTCGTAAACCCTCCTTCATCATCACGCACACATTTTGACTTCGCAATTTAGCAAAATCGCGGCGACCTGCAAATTATTCTTCATGTCTTTTTCGGGTCTATCGTCGAAAAAAGATAGTAAAAATGCTGGGGAATACAGAAATTTGCGAAAATATTTCAGCATTATTTTTCTTTTCATGCTCTAATTTTAATGCTAGTAACCGCTTCATTGCTTGCTTCCCAGCCCTTTCGTTCACGGATTGCGCCCACACCAAGCGGCTTTTTGCATCGTGGAAATGCCTTTTCGTTTGTGCTGACGTGGCTGCTTACGCGCTCCAGTGCTGGCGGCTCGCTGCATTTGCGCATTGACGACCTTGATGCCGAGCGGATTCGCCCCGAATATATCCAGGATATTTTTGAAACGCTGGAATGGCTTGGTGTGGACTACGATTCTGGTCCGCGCTCGGTGCAAGATTTCGACAAAAACTGGTCGCAAAAGCGACGTGTGGAGGCATACACACAAGCATTGGCAAGGCTTCGAGAGCAAAGACTGGTATTTGCTTGTGAATGCTCGCGGCGCACGGTGGGAGCATTTACCGAACAGGGCTTGTACACTGGCATTTGCAGAACGAAGGAACTACTGTTTGACGAGCCAAATTACGCTTGGCGATTTCGCTCTGAAAGCAGCGCGGAGTCACACTTGGTGGATATTGTGCAGGGTGAAATGCGCTTGCATTCCACCGATGTAATTGGCGACGCTGTGCTAAGGCGCAAAGACGGTATTCCCGCATATCACATTGCCTCGCTTGTGGATGATGAATTGGACGGCATCAATTTCATTGTGCGTGGGCAAGATTTATTGCCGTCAAGCGTCGTGCAGCAAGCATTGGCGAGGCATTTGGGCTATGAGCATTTCCTTCGCGTAGCATTTTTACATCATCCGCTTTTGTTGGATGGCGCATCGCAAAAGCTCTCCAAATCCAAAGGTGCCGATTCGCTCAAAGCCATGCGCGAGAATGCTCAAACGCCGCATGAAATCTATCAGTCTGTGGCACTCTTTTGTGGAATATCCGCGCCGATTCGCACAATAACCGAATTGCTCAATGCCTTTGCAAGCAAGGTGTGATAAGGCTTTCAGAGTTTTCATTCGCATAAACAATTCAATGCTTTTTCACTAAAATCGTTTCAAATGCACTCTCGCAAATCCAGTACTGATGAGCCTTCTGCATTTTTGTCATTGTCGCAGAGCGAGCAAAAATATATCCGAAGTTTGCACAAACGCTCGGAGCGCGAGGCGGTGCGCTCGTGCGTTTTGGAGGGCGAACACCTTTGCTACGAGCTTTTACGTCATCTTCAAAGCGAGAATACGAGCAATTATGCTGCTTCTAGCGTCTTGAAGCAAAATATTCAAGTACAAAGTATTGTCATTCCGAGTGAAGGTGTTTCGCCACAGATACAAGCATTGGCGCGGCAGTTGAGCCAAGCAGACCCTTTGGCAATCTGCCGAACGACCTCAGCGCAAAAATTCGACCTTCTCTGCGATGCCGCGCAGCCGCAGCGTATTCTTGCGGTGATAGATTTTCCCGAATATGCACCGCCAGAAAGCTCTCCAATACTGGTGTTGGACGGCGTTTCCGACCCAGGAAATGTTGGAACAATTATCCGCACCGCAGATTGGTTTGGGGTGCGCACGATTCTTCTCGGCGAGGGCTGTGCCGACCGCTTCCACCCAAAAACATTACGAGCAACAATGGGTTCTTTTTTGCGGTGTGCGCTGCAAAGCGTTCCTGTGCTTGCTACGCATTTGCAAAATAATTGTACGAAGTATGAGCTGTGGGGCGCATCGTTACAGGCTTCGGTGGCATTGCGCACATTGTCAAAACGATTTCAAGATATATCCGATACATCACCAAAAAAGATTGGCATTGTGCTGGGCAGCGAAGCGCGAGGAATTTCGCCCGAAGTGGAACGGTGCTTGCACAATACATTCAAGATTTCAGGCGGTCTGCAGGGGACGGAATCGCTGAATGTGGCTGTTGCCGCAGGAGTGATTTTATACGAATGCTGTGGTGCTGCCGAGTAGAAAACATCGCACCATCAAGACTCATAGCATATTTCCTCACGAGCGAAGCTGCACCACGACTTTCCCAACGGTCATACCTGTTTGAAAAACAGCAAGTGCTTCTGGGAGCTGCTCGAAAGGGTAGGTGTGTCCTACAAGTGGCTTGGGAAGGTGCAATGCGTCAAGCATTTGAATCATGCTGTGCATTTCACCGAGATTTTCCCAGAGCCAAATCAAGTTGAAACCCATCACAGCTTTGTTGTTCTCAATCATATCCAAAGGGTCGAACTTGGGACGCTGGATGTATTTCCACCCCAGCGACAAGTACGGCGGACGCTTTCCCGGAAATGCCAAATGCGCCGAACCAAAGCACACAGCGCGTCCCATCGGCGCAAGAAGGTCGTAGCTGGCACGAAGCGTTTTTCCGCCAATGCTATCCAAGACCAGTGTTAATGCGCGTTTCGAGCCATCTTCTTTCTGCAATGCGCTGGTGAGCGATTGTGTCATTTCCGCATAGTTGTCGCCTTTGGAGCGAACAATGATGCGGTCGTAGCCTTCTAGGCGCAGAAGCTCGCTTTTATGCGGGCTGCCGATAGTGCCAATGGTAAAAGCATCAAATTTTTTCGCAATCCGATTCGCCATAAGCCCCACACCACCTGCTGCGCTATGAATCAGCACCGTTGCACCCTGCTTCATTGCGCCAAGCGGAAAAAGCGCGTAATATGCCGTCAATGCTTGCACAAGGAATGCCGCACCTTCATCGAACGACCAATCATCGGGCAGAGGAAGCACGTAATTTTCATCAATAACGAGATGACTCGTGTACGCACCAAAGCGAATCACGCCCATAACGCGCTCGCCCACACGCGCCCTTGTAACGCGCTCGCCCACAGCAATCACGCGCCCTGCATACTCCAAACCCGGCACAAAACTCCCCTTCGGCGTAGCACTGTACAAGCCCATAATGGCAAAAATATCGGCAAAATTCAGACCGATAGAATACACCTCGACGATGATTTCATGCGCTGTGGGAGCGGGAAGCTGCTCGTGAGTGAGGCGCATATTCGTCATTGCGCCAGCTTTGGAAACACGATAACATTGACGGGAAAGAGGCATATAATCTCAACTTTATTGTAAAAAGAAAGTGTTCTGCTTACAGCTACGTCCAGCAAGCAACAACGAATGTTCGACACTACCCAATGTTATTGCTCCTTGTTCAGTTTTTGCGCGTTATACCATTCCACAACGCTTTCAATTCCCTCGCGCAAGCCAATACGATGCTGCCAGCCAAGCGCGTGCAAGCGTTCTACATCCATGCGTTTGCGCGGTGTGCCGTCGGGTTTGCTTGTGTCCCAGTCTATACGCCCCTGATAGCCAATAATTTCCGCAACTAATTCCGTTAAGTCTTTAATACTAATTTCTTTACCCGTGCCGATATTGACAAAATCACGCCCCTCGTAGTGCTGCATGAGGAAAATCATCGCATCGGCGGCATCGTGGGAATGAAGAAACTCACGGAACGGCGTACCCGTTCCCCATGCTGTAACGCTTGCCGCGCCTTGTTCCTTTGCTTCCAAGAATTTACGGATAAGTGCAGGCATGACGTGAGAATTTTGCACATCAAAATTATCGTTTGGTCCGTATAAATTTGTTGGCATACAGGAAATAGCACGAAAGCCGTATTGGTCGTACAACGCCTCGCAGAGCTTGATTCCCGCTATTTTTGCAATCGCATATGGTTCGTTTGTCGGCTCAAGAAGCCCCGTCAGCAAGCTCTCTTCCCGAAGCGGCTGCGGCGCAAACTTGGGATAAATACACGAGCTTCCAAGAAAAAGGAGTTTTTTCGCGCCCGTGCGATACGCCGAATAAATCACGTTGTTCTGGATTGCCAAATTTTCATAGAGAAAATCTGCCCGATACGTGTTGTTTGCATAGATTCCACCGACCTTTGCGGCAGCATCAAAAATATATTCGGGCTGTTCGGCGACAAAAAACTGCTCTACGTCTGCTTGGCGACGAAGGTCGAGTTCCTGCGAGGTTCGCGTAAGAATGTTCGTGTAGCCTTGCTCGCGCAAACGATGGACGATGGCAGAGCCAACCAAGCCGCGATGCCCTGCTACATAGATTTTGCTGTGGAGTTCCATATGGAAATGTATGGGAATTGTTCTGAATGAAGTTGAAGAATAATGAAAAATTTCATGATGCCGCGCCCATTGCTCACGGACGATATTTTGCCCGAAGTGCATTGCTTCCGACACGAAAGGTAAGCGCGTCGTAGGAATGAAGCGGGTTGCGAAGGAGCTTTTCGCGTCCGATACAGCCTATCATTGCGGCATTATCGGTGCAAAATTTCATGGAAGGGATGAACACGTGTACGTTGTGCCGTGCTGCTTGCTCGCTCAAGAGGCTGCGAAGGCGCGAATTTGCTGCCACACCGCCAGCCACGACAATATCGCGCACACCAAAACGCTGCACAGCTTTCATGGTTTTATGCACCAGCACCTCGGCAATGGCTTCCTGCGCAGAGGCACAAATGTCGCGCACGGCTTCTGGCGATAGCACAACGTTCTGGCGCAACGCCTCCTGCACATACAGGCGTACTGCTGTTTTCAAGCCACTAAAGCTAAAATCGAAGTGGTCTTCTCGCATCATTCCTCGGGGAAAGGCGATTGCTTTCGGATTGCCTTCCCGTGCCAATGTGTCCACCTGAATCCCGCCCGGATAGCCCAAGCCCAGGAGTTTCGCAATTTTATCAAACGCCTCGCCCGCCGCATCGTCCCGCGTTGAGCCGATAACGCTGTACTGCTCGAAGGATTCCACCAAAAACAAGGATGTATGCCCGCCGCTCACCACCAACGCGAGAAAGGGAAAGTGAATATCTTCATTCTCAATAAATGCCGAGAAAATATGCCCTTCAATGTGATTGACAGGAACAATCGGCAAGCCATAGCGCACAGCCAAGCCCTTTGCAAAATTCGCACCCACCGTGAGCGAACCCGCCAAACCCGGCTGCTGCGTAACAGCAATCGCAGCAATCGCTCGCATACCAAGCCCAGCATCGCGCAATGCCGCTTGCACAACAGGCGCAATGTTCTGGATATGCGCTCTGGAAGCCAGCTCTGGCACGATTCCACCAAAATCAGTATGCACCAGTTGTGAGGAAATAATGTTGCTTTTGAGCGTTGCGCCTTCGTACACGGCAGCCGAGGTTTCGTCGCACGAGCTTTCGATAGCAAGCACAATGGAATCAGAAGTAAAAGGCTTCATTGGAAGAACGTGAATTCAAGGAAGAAAAAAGGTAACTGGTCAGGTTATGATTTTTTGGGACGCAGATGAAGATGATGGAATGGATGAAGATGATGAAAATGCAGAAAACATTAACAACCGATGAAGTCTGCATTCACGCTCTTATTTTTTATCAATATCATCTTCATCCCTCCAATCATCTTCATCTGCGTCCCCTCTTCATGGTTAAGACCTGACCAGTTACGAAAAAAGATTATTGCTTGACAACAATCGGCACAACGCCAAGTTTGAGCTTTTGTGCAGTTTTGAAGTAGCTATCTTGCGCAGCTTTTGCCCCTGCAAGCTCGGCAAAACAGCCCGCCCGAACACGAAAATACTGAATGTTGCGCTGAACGTCGCGGAAGGGTTCTACGCGAGCATCCTGTATGGACGAGCCTTTGAGGGCATTGCGAATTATTGTTGCGTCTGCCTCCAGCGACAGAGCGCAAAACTGCACAATGTAGGGGCATTCGCTCAGTGTCTTGGCATGATAGGAAATTGTTGCTGCTTCTGGCTTTAAGCTCGGTTTAGCGGGCTGCGCGTCGGAACTGATGCGCTCTGGCAAGGCAAGCTCAGTATCGGCTGGAAGAATATCGTTGATGATAAATTCGCGTTGATAGACCAAATCAAGTTTGGTGGGAAGCCCCGTCCGAACCACCTGCACAGGCGCACCGCGTACCTGAAAACGTTTATCTTCGCCCGAGACAACACTCACCCAATACGTCCGCTCTGGCGCAAGTTCGACCATTTCCCCAGAAAGAGCATACAAATAGCCGTTGGACGCGCTGTCAAGAATCACCACTGGAATATATTCGTTCAAAGCATTTGCGGTATTGTCCAACGACGGCTTGCGTTCGAGAACTTCAACCGTCAGCCAGACGCGAAGCGCAGTTGGGGAAGTAGTGTTTTGCGGAGTGCTTGCCTGTGAAGCCTGATTTTGTGCGCCACACGGGGTGGGTGCGATGCTCCACATCAAAACAAACCACCAGCACATCAGGTGCTGGAAAAGAATACGTTTAGGATGGATTGTTTCCTTCTTCATCATTCGGCTCCTTCTTGAATCCACGTGCGAATACCGCTCACGTGATTTTGCGTGATTCTTCCTTGAAAGCTAATCGGATGCAAGGCGTAGAGCTGGAAGCGCGGGTCTATGACCTGTACAATGCGGCTTTGGTCGGGATTGCGCGGCGTAACAACCCCAGGAGAAAAATACAGCATATCAAAATATGCATCCAGAATGACACCACCTGCCCGTGAAGCATTGCTATGACAGCCCGGAAACGCACACGTTACCGCCATAAAGTTTTTGACATGGCGCTGATACGTTACCTGAGAGCTTGGAAAAACAACCTGCTCGGGGCGCGTGATAATTTCTGTATCGGAACAGGCTTGCAAAGCGCATATCATTACCATCACCATCACCACCAAGCCCGCAGCATATCTGAGCCTGTGAAAAATTGTTGTATGAGGTGTTGTATGAGCATGACAAATGAAAGATGCTGTATTCATGAGATTTTGCACGGGGTTGGTGATGTGCAGGAGGAGAGAATTTTTTGTGAGCAATGTTCTTGGTGCTATAGATTCCACTACAGATTCTGCCGAAAGTACGCAATGGTGCGCCCCAGAGCCTCCGACCAATCATCTGAGGGCGTAAATCCCGTCAATGAGCTGATTCTCTCAGCATTCACGGGCGTTGAGCCAATGTCAATCGTTTGGATTTCGTGCGGCAATGGCTTGACAATACACGTTCCTTCGCCGCATGAATCCACGATGTGCTGGGCAATCGTATGAATCCCGATATTTTGACCATTCACATTGAATGCGGTGAAAGGCTCATCAAAACGATGCGTGAGCGTCATGCGCCAGACGTATTCGACAACATCGCGCACGTACACCACAGGGCGGGTGCGGTGTGTACCAAAAATTTCAATCGGACGCGCTTCCAGCACATCGCGCACAAAGCCACCAATCAAGCCAATATCTTCGCCGCGTGTGGGCATACGCTCGCCAAAGCAATTCCCAAAACGAAGGCTCACAACCGAGTACTTATACAGCTTTGCGTAAATGCGATAATACGATTCCGCCGCTAATTTATGCACACCTTGAATATCTTCGGGCAAAAGCGGTGTTTCTTCGGTGATTTCCTTGCCTGCAAACGCGCCATATACCCCACGTGAAGACAAGTACACAAGCCGCTTGGCGGGATGCTTCGCCAGTGCCGTTGCGATGTGCAGATGCGAGGCTTGATTTAGTGCGTGGTCGAATTGTGGTTCGTAAAGTGCCAATCTATGCGCTGTCCATGCCATAGTATCAATGACAATATCCGATGCAGACAAGTATTCATCAAGGTTTGGAACATCTTCTACTGGTTTGTCAAGAAATGTAACACCCTGAATGCCTGATATGTTCTCGCTTCGTGCGCTGGTGCGAGGATTCATGCTGTCAATAGCAACAACGTTCCATCCCTCTTGCGCGAAGCGTTCAACGATGTGCGAGCCGATAAAACCTGCTCCGCCTAGAATAAGTGCTGTTTTTTTTTGTGATGTATTCATTTTGCTGTGCTGCATGAATTGTGCTACATGAATTGTGCTGCATGAAAAAGTGTGTTCGATGTGCATTTGCTGTCGTTCAAAGCTCCAATATGCTGTGCTTTCGCTTGCAAATATACGCCAAATGATAGAAAATTGTTAGCGTTTTTGCTTCCCGTGAATTCACGTCCTGCATTTTTTGCTCACTGCAAAATGTATCATTTTGGTATATTCGCCCTTCGTCATCGTCTATTCGCTTCAATTCAACCACTCTACTCATCAACCTTTTTCCAAACTATGCCTTCAATGCCGCCTATTGCCGCGCCGCCAACCACGCTTCGCTTACCTGATTTTTACGAAACTTCATTGCAGAATGGCATAAAACTTATCACGGTCGAAGACGACGCGCAGCCGCTCCTGACCATGAGTATTGTCTCGCGCAATGGTGCGGCGGAGGATGAAATCTGGGGCGAAACGAATTTTATGACGAGCCTCATGAACAAAGGCACAACCAAGCGCAACGCACAAACACTCGCCGACGAGATAGATTTTACGGGCGGTTCGCTCTCGGCGTCCTGCGTGTTCGATTCGCTTTCGTCGAGCCTCAGCGTGTTGTCGGACTTCACCGAGCAAGGTTTGGAGCTGCTTGCAGACATGACGCTGCGTCCCAGCTTTCCTGGCGAAGAAATTGAGCGCGTCCGTCAGCAAACGCTGGTGGAAATTGACCAAGCCAATAACGATGCGGGGTACCTGTCGTCGATTGCGCTCACGCAAGGCTTGTTCAAGGGGCAAAAGTATGGGCATCCTGTCATCGGGACGCAAGATATTGTGCGGGGTTTGGGGCAATCGCATTGCAGAACCGCCTACGAGCGCAGCTTTCAGCCGAAGGATGTGTTTATTGCTGCTGCGGGAAAATTTCGCACCGATGAACTCCGAGACCGCTTAAACACACACTTTGCAGAATGGACATCCCATGCGCCGTCGCCTATTCCCAATGAGCAACAACCTGATGAGCAGCTATCACCTGTATCTGCGCAAGCGACCAAAATTATGCTCATTGAAAAGCCCGATGCTGCTCAAACCTCGCTTCGCGTGGGCTTTTTGACGGCTGGACGGCACGACGTGGATTTTATCCCAATGCAAATGCTCAATACTATCTTCGGAGGCAGCTTCATTTCTCGCTTGAACCACAATTTGCGCGAAGAAAAAGGCTACACCTACGGCGTTCATAGCAGCGTGGACTCGCGCAAGTACGCCAGTTCGCTGACGGTGGGAACGCACGTTGGGAGCGAAGTCGTTGAAAATGCTGTGAGCGAGATTCTGCGCGAGATTGAACTCCTTCGCACAGAGCCAGTAAGCGACGAAGAACTCGAAACCACGCGCAAATACATAATTGGCAGTTTCGCGCTCCGCACCGAAACACCGACGCAGGTGGTTTCGCTCGCCAGTACGCTGGAACTCTACGGCTTGCCGAAGGATTACCATGCGGGCTATCTTGCGCGTTTGGCAACTATCAGCAAAGAAGAGCTTTTCGCGGTGCAGCAACGTCGTTTTTCCACGCAAAATCTCGTTATTGCCGCAGCAGGAACAGTGGAGTTTTTACGTGAAAAACTGCAACAATTTGGCGCAGTGAGCGTTGTAGATGCAAATGGCAAGGTTTTTGCGTAAATTGCTGTGCTTCCATGACCATTATTTTGAACATCATCCCATCTTTCATTTTCACACCAACACTCCACCATGAGCGACCTTAAAGCAATCGAAAACCTTGCAAGCAGCGTAAAATCTATTCGTACAGAAATTAGTAAAGTCATTGTTGGGCAGGAAACTATTGTCGAGCAGCTTCTTATCACGCTTTTTTCGCGTGGTCATTGCTTGCTCGTCGGCGTTCCAGGACTGGCGAAAACACTGCTTATTCGCACCCTGGCCGAAGCATTGGATTTGAAATTTAACCGCGTCCAATTCACGCCCGACCTCATGCCGAGCGACATCACGGGAACAGAAATTATCGAAGAAAACGTCTCGACGGGGCAGAAAAACTTCCGTTTCATCAAAGGACCAATTTTTGCGAACATCGTCTTGGCGGATGAAATCAACCGCACACCACCGAAAACACAAGCCGCGCTCTTGGAAGCAATGCAAGAAAGCAACGTAACAGCAGGCGGACAAACCTACAAACTCGACACGCCATTTTTCGTGCTTGCCACGCAAAATCCGATTGAGCAAGAAGGCACGTATCCTTTGCCCGAAGCGCAACTCGACCGTTTTATGTTCAATCTTTGGCTGGATTATCCTTCGTTTCAGGAGGAAGTGAGCATTGTAAAAAACACCACATCGGGCTACAAACCTGAGGTGAAGGCGGTTTTGGGTGCGGCGGAAATTATGCAGTATCAAGATTTGGTGCGACGTGTACCCGTTGCCGATAATGTTGTGGAATACGCAGTAAAGCTCGTTCACGCAACGCGCCCATCGGCGCAATCAACCATCAAGGTTGTGAAGGACTTTTTGAGCTATGGTGCGGGTCCCAGAGCATCGCAATATCTGATTTTGGGTGCGAAAACACGTGCCGCGCTGTTAGGCAAAACCACACCCGACATGGACGATGTTCGCGCCGTCGCACCGCCCGTGCTGCGCCACCGCATTGTTGCGAACTTCAACGCCGAAGCCGATGGCGTTTCGACAGTGGATATTGTGGAACGTTTGCTGAAAGAATTAGCGTAATAGCTTTGTACACGACAAAATCTCTACAAAGCGCATAATATCAGGCTTCAGTAGTGGCACAGACCTGAGGGATTCCCTCAGTCTGTCTGTGAATGTTGGTGCAGGTCTCAGGACAAAACACAGGCAAGAATGCCTGTGCCACTATTTTGATTTCTTATGAATGTGAGTAAACGCCTTATGAAGCCTGAAAATATCACCACACCAGACCTCCAAGATTTCGACCCCAATTACCCGCCCTACGTGGAACGGGTTTTTACCTTCGACGTTCCCGCAAAACAAACACCGATGCGGCTTGATGTCTTTCTCACCGAATACATTGCCAACGCAACGCGCTCGAAAGTGCAAGCAGCGATTGATGCAGGAAATGTGTCTGTAAATGGCGCGATTACTGGGAAAGCAAGTCGCAAAGTGCTTCCCTTCGACCATATTGAATGCCGCGTGATGCGCCCGCCACCGCTCTCGCTTGTGCCAGAGGCAATTCCACTCGAAATTTGCTACGAAGACGATGCCGTGCTGGTTATCAACAAAGCCGCAGGAATGGTAACGCATCCAGGCTTTGGGAATCGCTACGGAACGCTCGTGAATGCAGTTTTGTACCACTTAGGCGTACGCGAGGCAATTCCTCTGGAAGCAAGCAACGACGAGGCTTTTGAGGAAGATAATGATAATGATGCCGAAACAAGCAGCGACGATGATGAAGAGCTTGCACCGTCATTTTTCGCGCCTTCTGGCTCGGAGGCTTCGCTGTATGCGCACGATTCCGTGCGTCCGGGCATTGTGCATCGTCTGGACAAGGACACATCAGGGATTCTGGTGGTTTCCAAAGAAATTTCTTGCCATGCAAAACTTGCCAAACAATTCGCCGACCGCACCGCAAAACGGCAGTATTACGCGCTTGTCTGGGGTAAGGTAAAAGAA
>RDXM01000026.1 GCA_004292595.1 Candidatus Kapaibacterium sp.
TTTCGATTGTAAAATGAATAGTTTCAATTCTCCGAAACAAGGCAGCATGCTGCCTTGCTCAAATCAAAGTATTCAAAATACAGTCAAAACGGTATTATATTAAATTCTGTTGAATATCCCACGTGCAAATGATATGATTTTTGTAGATTGCGGCAGGTGTAGATGACGGCAGATAAGGTTGTGCACAGTCATTTGTTAAAGATGCTTCGACAAGCTCAGCATAAGGTTTTATGACTTCTTCACCCTGAGCTTGTCGAAGGGTTTGGTTTCATCTTTTTACGTCCATAACCTTATTGTTGCAAAATTTTCATAGCATCATTTCGTTGAACAATCAAACATTACGATTACATTATGCTCGCATCATGGAAAAAAAATAGTATTCCTTCTCTCTTTGCACAACAAACACACAAGGCTGAGAAGCCAATATATATCAGCCCTGTGAGCTGGTTATTTGTTGCATTTTTTTGTGAAATATTTTCTTGTGGGATATTTTCCTACAGAAGAGCAAATGCACAAGAAAGCAAGCAGGTGAAGTTCGGCTCTCCAATTGATGTTTCTTTGCTTAAAACGCTCCGCCCACCCTACTCTGTGGCTGATTATTTCTTGCTCTTGCCAGAATCACTGTTTGAGTACGAGGGCAAAACCAAGCCATTTGACACCAAATCGCGCCGCCTGATTTTGCAGTCTGGCACTAGCGATTCTGCTCGAATGAACGGCGTGGATTTCTTCTTGGGTGCGCTGGAAACCTTCAACACATTTTTGGTCGTCAATACGCCCGAAAGCGATAAAGGAACATCCTTTTCCGTCGCGCAGTGGACGTACACAACGCTTCCTCCAAAAGCCAAAAAGCCTGTCAAAAAACCGCTTATAGGCTGGTGCAAGCGTCGCTGGACGGCACAAGGCTCAATGAGCGAAGTGCGCTTTTTCACCTTTGAAAATGCAACGTGGCAAGAAGTAACAGCACAAGTTTTTACGCCCCTCAAAATGACGGAATTTTTCCAATGGAGCGGCTTGAAAAAACTACCCAATTTGCAAGCACCTGTTGATTACGAACTTGCTCGCTCCGAGCAAGCAATCATCGGGCGTTTGGATATGCAGCTTTTGGCGAAAATGCCCGAATTGCAGCCCATCGCAAGCGGACTAGAGCGTCATGTACAAATTCGCACAGTGGAAATACGCTTGAAAGATAGTATTTTTGCCGTTACCAATAAGTATTGATACGGCTTTTGGTGTTGATTCTCCTTCAATTATACTAAAAGAGGTTTGGTGCTTTAGATGTCGTCCACCTTGAAGGTGGACGACATCTCATTTCCTTCACTTTTTGATATGCAATTTTTACCCGTTTTTAGTATATTTCAAGAAAAACTATGCACGCACTTACCTTTTCGCGCTTTGGCGCAAGTGATGTTTTAGAATACATCGAAATTCCCGACCCAACGCCAAAGCCTGATGAAATCCTGCTTGAGATGAAGGCAATCGGACTCAATTTTGCCGATGTCTATCGCCGTCGCGGAGATTATCACTTGAAAGGAACGCCGCCCTACATTGCTGGTTACGAGGGCGCGGGAATTGTCAAAGCAAGTAATCATGCGGACTTCAAGGTAGGCGATCGCGTTGCCTTTGCCGATGTACCCTTTGCAAATGCGGAACTCGTTGCTGTGCCGCTCGCTCACGCGATTCCCTTGCCTGAGGAGATTCCCTTCGAGACCGCAGCAGCACTGCTTTTGCAAGGCTTAACCGCACACTATCTCGCAAGCGACAGCCATACAACACAACACGGCGAAACAGCACTCGTCCATGCAGCAGCAGGCGGCGTTGGGCAGTTGTTGGTGCAAATAGCCAAGCTACAAGGCGCACGGGTACTGGGCTTGGTGTCATCGCCTGAAAAGAAAAATGCTGCCATGGAAGCTGGCGCGGAAAACGTATTTTTGTACAGTGAGAACTGGGTAGAGCTTACCAAGCAAGCAACGGCAGGTCGGGGCGTGGATGTGGTCTATGAAAGCGTTGGTTCGACGCTGATGGAAAGTTTTGCAGCGACGTGCGAATGCGGTCAGGTGGTGTTTTATGGGTTTTCGGGCGGCAACCCGCCGCATATTGACCCGCGTTTTCTCATGGATTCCTCAAAAACCCTGTCGGGAGGCGACCTCTGGAGCTATCTTGTTTCAAAAGAAGAACGGGTGCGGCGAGCACATTGTTTGTTCGATTGGGTGCGCGAAGGCAGACTGCGCCTTGCTTCCCCGACGATGTTTGCGTTAAAAGATGGCGCGAAAGCGCATGAGTTCTTAGAAAGCAGAAAAAGTACAGGAAAAATTGTGCTGATTCCGTAGCCTTGCATACTGCGTGAATTCTCGACATTACATTGCCCATAGTGCATTCCACAAAAATATTTACCCTCTCTGTTCACCGCATTATTGCTTGTGTTTATGCTTACACTCCATGCCTATCAATCTGCCGAAGCCGATGTGTATCAATCGGAAATTTCTATTATTCATCAAACAGAAAAAAACCTACAAAGCTCATCAAATCTTGCTTCGGAGGATTGGCAACGCGAATATACTACGCTGGCAAAGCAGTATGCAAGTTTGCTGAACGAAACAATGAAAATCACCCGCATTAGTGATTCGATGCAGGTAGAAATGCGACGCTTGCAACAAGATTTGAAGCGGTCTTTGGAAGTTTCAGAAACATTGCGCGAAGAAGCAGAAACGGCAAACGCACACAAAACCGAGCTTTTAAGTATTGTTGCCCATGATTTAAAAAATCCGATGGGCGCAATTATGGGCATGGCAGAGATTCTTCTTTCCATGCTGCCCGAAGAAACTTCGCCGAAAATCTATGCTGCACAAATCAAAAAAACCACTGAGCGCACGATTACTCTCATCAAGGACTTGCTGGATTCGGCGGCATTGGACTTAGGGAAAATAGTACCAGAGTTTGCCGAGACGCGCCTGTCCTTGCTCCTGAACGATGTTGGCGAAGTGCATTATGCGGAGGCAGAAAATAAAGAACAAATAATGGTGTTTGATATTCAGCCCAACATTAGTATTGAAGCGGATTCTGGGCGATTGCAGCAGGCATTGGATAATCTCGTCTCGAATGCCATCAAGTATTCCCCACACGGCACAACGATTTATCTGCGCCTCCAAAGGGCTGAAGGGTGCGTCCGTATTGAGGTTCAGGACGAAGGGCAAGGATTTACCGACGAAGATAAAGAAAAACTCTTTGGCTTTTTCCAGCGTTTATCCGCTGTGCCAACGGGCGGAGAAAGCTCGAATGGCGTGGGTTTGGCGATTACGAAGAAAATTATTGATATGCACAATGGCGTACTTTCGTGCATTTCCGAGCATGGCAAGGGAGCAACGTTTGTTATTGAGCTACCTATAACGCAGCAGCATTCCTGAGATTGAGCAAAAAATTATTGCTTTAGATATAGTCCACCTCAAAGGTGGACTATATCTCATTTTTTCGCTTTTTAATATGTCAAGCAGCTACACACGGCTTGGAGACTTGACATTCAGTGCTTTTATCATTTGGTCAATATGCGAGCGGGCATCGAATAAATCCTGATAGACCGCCGCAATTTTCATATCTGCATCAATCAAGAGCGTAACGCGCTGAACAAATTTGACGATTGGCGCAAGCACATCGTAGCTTGCGGCAACGGTCTTTTCTGTATCGGCAAGCAGATGGAACGGGAGATTATGCGCCTCGCGGAAGCGGTTGTGCGTTGGGATATCGTCGGGGCTGATACCAACAATGGGAACATTCACGTTGCGAAAAAGCTCGAAAGAATCACGGAAAGAGCAGGCTTCTGCGGTGCAACCTGCCGTGAAATCTTTTGGATAGAAATACAAAACACCAACTTTTCCACGAAAATCTTTGGAGAGTGAAAATGTGCCTTCTGCGGTCGAAGGCAGCGTAAAATCAGGCGCGTTCGCGCCAATGGGTAATGCCATACAACAATACAATGGTGATGAATGTGTGAGAGAAGCGCGAAAATATCTTGCTTATTTTTCAACCTGTACACCGCGCCAAAACGCGATGTAGCCTTCGATATGCTTTGCCGAAGGCAGCGTTTTGGGATAATACCACGCCGCATCGGGATTTTCCTGCCCATTCACCGAAAGCGTGTAATAGCTTGCGGTGCCTTTCCAAGGGCATTTTGTATTGGTCGAACTATCCTTGAAATACTCGCGTTTGAGCGCGGAAGATGGAAAATAGATATTTCCTTCAACAAGTTCGTAGGTATCGGATTCGGCAACAACAACGCCATTCCAGAGCGCACGAGGCATAGCTTTTGGGGAGAGTGGTGAACAATTTACCCGCAATCACAACGAGGTATCGTGGTGAGGCACTGTGTGATTGAACAAGGCATGATTACTTTTATACAGACTGCCGAGCAGGAGTTTTATTGTGAATGTTGTGCAAAAAACAGCTTGCATTTGTGCGGAATACGTTGGCGAAAAAAAACGCATTCAGTTTCGTGTAACCTTTTTGCCTCATTGCTTTCCTACTCTTCAAATGCGTACCAATGCTGCTGCATCACAGTAATTACCGCATTTTCACATATCTTTTTTGGAAGCAGACTCCCATATGCACAACGACAAACAAGAACGATTCATGCTCGCTCTCAAGCCGATTCTACCAAACATTGAGCGATTTATCCGCGCCTTGGTGATGACCGATGCGCGTCTCACGCAAGCGCACCAAACCGCGCAAGACATTTGCGCCGAGACCATTGCTCGCGCCTTTGAACATTTCGATTCTTTGCGTCATCCTGAGGCACTTCTTAGAAGTTGTCGGCAAAGATGTTCCTGTTACGGATATACTTGCGAATTCCAAAGAGCCGAAAAATCTTGGGTTTGAGGACTAATACCGTTTCGATTGTAAAATGAATAGTTTCAATTCTCCGAAACAAGGCAGCATGCTGCCTTGCTCAAATCAAAGTATTCAAAATACAGTCAAAA
>RDXM01000127.1 GCA_004292595.1 Candidatus Kapaibacterium sp.
AACGAAGTATTCTCACCGATACCCAAGGGGTTTTGCTTGCAGTGGTCATCTGCTCAGGCGCAACAACCGAGAATGATTGCGGGTTTCGGACGATTCATCGCATGAGGCAACTCTTCGAGGGCATCCATTTGATATGGGCAGATGGCGGGTTCCCAAAGAGCGTTTTTACAACAGTAGTGTTTATGCGGCACAGGAAGGAATCACGCAGCACATTCTCGACCCATTTTATGAAGCGCAGGACGCAAGCCGTCTGGAGCGAGATTTTGTGCGCTTTTTGGAAGAGCAAAGCCAGTACGTTGCGTGGTGGTAGAAAAATGGCGATAGCGGACGTGAGCATTTTTCGGTTTCCTACGCTGACACAAACGGCACTTTGCGCCTCTTTTTTGCAGATTTTATCGTGATGCTCAAAAGCGGCTGTTTTTGCGTATTCGACATGAAAACCCGCGATTCCGACCCGCTTGCCCCCGCAAAACATAACGCTTTGCTGGACTGGGCAACAAAACGCACGAGCGAAGGAACAACAACGATCGGAAGCGTGATACTGCCGCACGGAAACGGCGAAGTACCTGTCTGGAAATATTCTACCACCAGCATTGCAAACACGAGCGATACAAGCACGTGGAGGACGCTGATTTTTTCGGGATTATGAGCGGGATGCCATGAAGAAGATAGGGCGAGAGCAAGAAAGCAAGTACGGGCTTGATACTGTTTTCGTGCCAGTTAATTCAGCCAAAACATCGCATCAACGCTTACGCCGTCGGTCATCCAGCAATCACGGTAGCGAGCTTCGCGCTGCAAGGAGAGAGTGAAGGTGTAGATAACGGTTTGGCTTTCTTCGCCAATAACCATAACGCGCTGCTGCGCAATCGTACCAGCAAGTATCACGGGTTCATACAATGCGCTTTTGTGGTTCAGCATCACACCATAGATGGGGTTTCGCACGATTTGCTTAAAACGCGACAGAGGACCAGTATAAACTTTATTTCCAGGGGATGCAAAGTTAAAGGCAGTGGCGATACCTTCATCATTGGAGGTGTTGTTATGGCGCAAAGCATCAAGTTGGATGCGAATAACTTCATCGGGAGCTAATTCAGGACGAGGCTGTGGAAGGGTATTGTGTTCTTGATGAGAGTGCATAAAAGTACGATAAATGCTGAGATTGGAAGGAAATTGAACGAAAGGAATGTAGTTTTCAGTGATAGCATGAACGCGAGAGGTATCTGTTTGCGAGTCTCAAGGTCTTTTGCACAACAATTTTTTACGAAAACAGATTACAAACTTAGGGAAAATTTTTGAAATAGAAAACAATAGGTACGGTTATTATAAAAAATTACTGTACTGCTTACTGTACTGTACCTGTTTTTTTGCCTGTTTTCTTTTCGCCTACTTGCTCGCTCTGGGCAAGGGGGAGCAGCACACTAATGCTTGTGCCTTTTGCGGGTTCGCTGTGAATGGTGAGCTGTCCTTTGAATAAATCGACAATGCGGGCAATGATAGAGAAACCAAGCCCCACGCCTTGCTGCTCGTATAAATCGCGGTCGAACTGCGTAAATGCGCCAATAGCACGAATTTGCGATGAACTCATGCCGCGTCCTTCGTCGCGGATACTGATTTTGCACATTCCTTGCTCTGCCAAGGTAACGCCGATGGTAATTGGTGTGCCAGACTCGGAGAACTTCATGGCATTATCCATAAGTTCAGAAATAAGATTCGTCAGGTAGGATGCCGTAATGGCAACGTGGATATTTTCCCGCGAAATATTCAACTCAATATCTTTCATGCGGGTTTGTTTTTGTGCTGCATCTAGCACCATATCGGCAATCATATCGCCAACATTTTCTACCGATTTTTTTCCTAATTGCTCGAGCGATTCTTCATCGTCGGCAAGGGTTTCGAGCTTGGCAAACAGAAGAATCTTCTCCAGCAAGCGGTTCAAATTATTGGTTGAACCATGCACCATTTTTAGTAATTCTAAAATTTCTGGTTTGCTTAACTGCTCAAAAGAATCAATGATATATTTTGTTCCGCCGATAATGGTAGAGAGCGGCGTACGAAATTCATGCGGCAGGACGCGCACAAAACCAGAGCGAATTTTTTGCAAAACGGAATCCATTTGGCGCTGCACGAGCGCACTTTTATGTAAGCGAGCATTGACGGCTTGCATGAGTTCTTTTATCTGAATTGGCTTGGTTAAATAATCGTCGGCACCAAGATTCATGCCGTGCCGCACCTCGCTCATATCGCTTTTCGAGGAAATAAAGAGCAAGGGAATATGCGTTGTGTGGAGGTCGGCACGAATTTCCCGCAAGACCTCGTAGCCGCTCAATCCAGGCATGACAATATCAGAAACAATGAGGTCTGGGATATGTTCTTTCGCCATCGCCAAACCTTCGACACCATCGCCTGCGCCCAGCACAATATAGCCTT
The DNA here is from genome assembly GCA_004292595.1 of Candidatus Kapaibacterium sp. Lineage (GTDB taxonomy): Bacteria > Bacteroidota > Ignavibacteria > Kapaibacteriales > UBA4661 > PH2015. The sequence continues at coordinate 2,428 of RDXM01000127.1, forward strand.
CTTTACGCAAGTGTCGCTCAATGAGTTGGCGCATTTGCGTATGGTCTTCGATAATTAAAATTTTCTTTTGTGGAATAGCGTCCACGCTACGCTCTTCGCTGCGCTCTTTTATTTCAGTCTTGGGCGGGATAAACTGCTCGTCGTCTTCTGGCGCATAGCGGTCGCCTTCGCCTGTAATGATGTAGTGATAATTAAATCCATAGCATTTCTCAAACAGCAAGCGATAATCTACCGTATTTCGGTATTTCCAATTCGAGAGTGCCGAGGGCGTAATGCCGAAAAACTCGGATAATTCCGCATCGGTGGCAATATCGTATAAATCTTTTACTCGTTGGAGTATTTCGCGGGCGGGGGAATGTTTCATGGCAGCAACAAAAAAGAACGAGAAAGCGTGACAAATAAAAACGATAATAGCGCGGCTTGAAAGGTAAAATCTCTCTTTTTCAGTACATGGACGAGCTACAAATACCGTAACCTCTACCATACAAAAATAGCCTTCTTTTCTCCTTCTTGCAAGATTTTTCGGATAAAATTTGCACAAAATGTGAAGTTGTTTTCATTTTGTGAAAACAGATGCGCCCAGTGTTTTTCAATAGGACTTTCGCAAAAAACGTGGAGTGCGGAATTTAATTCCGCCGTCCGACGCAAACCCGCTTCAGTACGTGATGCGGTTCTTGCGGAATGAACATTCCGCACTCCAAAACATCCATTTGCGAAACTCCTAATACCGTTTCGATTGTAAAATGAATAGTTTCAATTCTCCGAAACAAGGCAGCATGCTGCCTTGCTCAAATCAAAGTATTCAAAATACAGTCAAAAGTATAAGTATAAAGAATCTGAGCGGCGAGCGCAAGGATTGTAAAGCATTCTAAAAAAAATGGCACTGATTTTGCTTGCTTTTGGCAAAGTGTGAAAGGAACGGTAAAACGTATCTTCATCATTGCTTTTGTTCATTCCGCAGAATATTTACACAAATTTCTACGAAAATTTCCATGTGAATATTTTCCACGAGAATTTCTCTTTACCGATATGAATGCACTCTTTTGTTTGACTGCTTTGGGCTGTGCGAAAAAAATGCGCGGCTCTTTCACCGCCTTCGTGTGGTATTGCTTCCTTTTTCTTTCTCTATTTTCGGCAGTAGCCTCAGCACAAACGGGCGCATTCGCTACAAACGGCAAAAAAATTGCTGGTGGAAAATCTGCACCACAAAGTGCAGAATACGCCTCTAAGCCAGGTAATATATGGCTTTCGCTGGATGTTGTTGAGCATCAGTACAATGCGTCGGGGTCGGAAATTGGCAAGGAAAAATACCGCTCTGATATTGACCTGCAAGTGATTGATAGTGCGAGTAATCGGCAGCTATCTGTCCGCTCTGGCGAGACGATACAGCTCCAGCCGAAGCGCACGTATTACATTATGTTTGCAGATGTTCCCCAACGATACGGTATGCTTACCAAGCTCGCAGGACAGCAAACACAGGTACTCCGCACACCCAAAGCGACTGCAAGCGACGACATAATGTTTGAGCGAAAATTTGTCTTAAATTCCCGACCAGGAGCAGCTACAGCACGAGAAATAGAGGCATCACAACGAGTTCCTACAGAAGCAAGGACAGCCACAAAACGGAAACTCCCGCCACCAGAAATAGACGATGAACCTGAACCACGTTCATTTCCTCCTGTCTTTTCTAAAGCACCACCGAAAGCACCTGTAGCTCCGAAAGTCAGTATTGGTGCATCAAAGATGAATACGCTGAATTATTATGTGATTCAGTACTGTTCGCTTAAAAATCAAGCCGATGCAATGGAAGCACGGTCATTTCTTCTGCGCAATGGCATTCGTGATGCGCGAGTGGAGATTTTTGTGGATAGCTTTGGTGAATCCTACTACCGCCTCCGCTCTGGTTCGTACAATGATATTCAGACAGCCAAAATGACTATTGAGCAAACACTGTGGAAAAATCGTCAGTTCTTAGGCTTGAAACAAAAACCCATTGTTGTGCGAGCAGGAGTGTAGGAACATCGAAGAAGAATCAGGCTAACGGAATGACTTTACAGAATAACCTCACCAATCATAATTCTGTGTCCTTCAGGCGATTGTACGCCAAATTCCCGCATTCCCCAAGGCTTGTCGGCAAGAGCATGGTGAATCAGAACGCCATTTTTACGGACTTCTTCATAAAATTCTGCTGCATTATTCACAAGCAAATATCCGAAATAACTGTGGTCGCCGAGATTTTCTGCTGGAAGAGAAGCGCGACAATCGCCCAGCATAATCATACAATTATCCCGCTCGACGAATATCCATCCAGGAGGCTCGGAACTGATGGTAAAGCCAAGTTTTCCAAAAAATTCGGCAGTCGCTTTTACGTTATGAACAGCAAGAACGTAGTGGTTTTGAAGGATTGTTGCCATGATTGAAATGAGGGTAAAATGTTATGTGAAAAGTTATGTAAAAAATGAGCGAAGCCTTCAATTATTCGTATGTTTGTCATGCTTTTATCGTCGGCTTTCCCTGAAAAAGCCCAAACCAAGGAATGTAGCCGTCGGCAAAGTTTTCGATATGGATATGTGATTTTTGAATATTCATGTCTTTCAGATGCTTTGCTACTTCTCCTTTCAGCGTATCTGGTCCGCAAATGTAATATGAGGCATTTGGAGAAATATTCGCGCTCAAATCTTCTTTGCGTATTCGTTTTTTGCCAGAAATAAAATCTGTGTAGGTGAAGTGGGGATAGTGCTGGGCAAGATGGTGTAGTTCTTTTTGAAAGATGATATTTGCTTCGGTTTTGTTGGCATAGAGGAGCGTTACGGTGCTGTCTGGCTCGGTGTACAGCACTGTTTGTATCATGCTGAACAAAGGCGTGATGCCGCTTCCACCTGCTACCATGACATAATTTTTCACTGAATCTGTGTGAGGACGAAATGTGAAATCTCCAACGGGAAGCAGCGATTCTATTGTGTCGCCAGCTTTTGCATCACTAAAAAAGTAATGCGAAACTTCACCCTTTAATTTGACCGTTATTCGCAAAAAGTTATCAATGTTTGGGGAAGAACTTAAAGAAAAGCAGCGATTATACGTTTTGCCATCTATTTTTACTTTCACGGTGAGATATTGTCCAGCGTGATAGTTGTAAAATGCTTTGTCCGTTGGTCGAAAATAGACGGAAATCGTGGTGCTATTTTCCTTGACTAATCCATCAATGACGAGCGTTCTGTATGTGGTGTTGTCTATAATTTCTGCATCGTGGCGTTGATGAATTTCGGCAAAGGTGCTGCTCGTTGTATTCAGTTCGGTATCGCAGACAATATCCCAAAATCGAAAAAAGAGTCCGTAGTTGCCGTTATACTGCGTGTGGTGCAAGCTATGATTGGTGGCGGTTACAAGCATATTAAACGGCGGAAAAGTAAAAAAACCAGGAAACAATTCGTAGCCAAGATGCGACTTCAAATTATTCAACGTGCCGACAACCTGCATCACACCAAGCGCAGCCATAGAAACAGGCATGAGCATTCCGAGCGGCAATATCCAGACCGTAAGCAATACCGCTTCAATAACGTGGAAAGACGTAGAAGTATAGGGATTTACGTCGAGGCTTTTGTGATGCAAGGCGTGAACGTATTTATAGACCTTCGCATGGTGCATTGCTCGGTGACTCCAATAAAACCACGTATCCGAGATAAGCACCATGACGACGACCGTCAGTATTTCATACGACCAACCGTATTTTCCCGCCTCCGCATGAAATTTGGTCAATCCATTATCTTTCAGTGTTACAATACTGAGCATAAACACCGTGCTACCGATGAACGAAAGCAGCGTTGCAACGACTTCTTCCCTGATTTGATGCGCTCCCGCCCGCTTCGAGAGTTGGATTTTTCTGTTGCGTAAGGTATTGCCAAAAGCGACCCAAAAAATGAGATATGCGGTACTCATTATTGCCAGAGCCGCAGCGACGGTGGTGAAATACTGTTGAATAAATGCGAGCATTGTTTTGAAAGAAAATGAAAAATACTGTTGAATACATTTACTCTGTACTAATCCCGTTTTTTACCAAGAGTGCAAGCTCCTGTGCGACCTTCAGCACTTTTTTCTCGCTCAGTTCTACTATTGGTTTTCGTTCACGAATATTGGCGCGAATGTCAATATCGAAGCGGTCTGCAAGGTAGTCGTACATTCCCGATTGCAGTTGGAAAATGCTGTATGCCATCAGGCGCACATCTACATCCTTGCGCACAATGCCGCGTCGTTGCTGCTTTTTGAGCATTTCCACTAACACCGTCAAAATATGATTTTTCAGTTCTTTCTGTGTTTCGCGCACGTCGTCGTGCTGTTCCTGCAACACTTTGTACGCAAGTGCCGCAAAAACAGGATGTTGCACATCGTAGCGTAATCTTTCCTGAAAATTGCGGACGAGCAATGCAAAAAAATCCTGGACTGGTTCGTGCAAAATTTTTCCTTCATGTTGCAAACGCAGTTGCAATCCGTGATTCAGCACATAGCGATACAGAGAAAGTTTGCTATCGAAATAGCGATAAAAGCTGCCTTTGGCAATACCGATATGTTTGATGATTTCCGAGAGCGACGCACTTTCGTAATCCTTCAAAGCAAATTCTTCCGCAGCAGCCATAACAACAGCTTCTTTGCGGTCTTCGGGTAAATTGGAGAAAGTCGAGAGAGCAATCATTATCGTAAAAATTGTATAGCGACTGATTAGTAGCGACCGACCAGTCGCAATTTGTAAAAAATTAGTGAGAAAACAAAATTTTAGAAAGGCTGTTTTCATAAAACTTTACCACATCAATACTTCGCAGTCGCAGCAGATGAAGCGCGTACTATTATTTTCGCTGTGCGTTCTGCCAATCTTCGTTCGTATCAATATCCCGCACACAACCATTATCCTGCATTTCAACGCGAATGCAATATTGCTGATATTTTTTGAGCAGTGATTTTGCGCCCACATCGCCTGTAAGCAGCAGCAAATCTTGCTTGTAGGCTATCGAAAAAAGAACAGGATTACCACGCTGTTCCTCAAAATACGGAACACAAATCGCATTCTTCGGTGCAGATAAAAATGTGCTACAAAGCTGATAAATACTTGCTCGCGAGCAAAATGGCATATCGCCAAGAGCAATCAGGATTCCTTCGTATTCATGTTCAGCAATGCTTTGCACTCCTGTACGCATCGAATATGCCATACCCCGCATGAAATCTGGGTTATAGAGCGTTTGAATCCCTTCTTGTTCTGCAATGTATTGTGTCTGTCTATGGTCGCGTCCAGTTACACAGATAATCTTGCCAAAGCCCACAGCAGCATACAAACTCAGTGTTGTACCCAGAACAGTGGATGACTGCAAAGGCAAAAGCAGTTTATTTTCGCCGCCCATACGCGAAGACTCCCCAGCAGCAAGCACAATACACGCAAGGGAGCTGCAAAGAATACTTTTTCTGTCAAAATCGGCTGTATGCAGCATAGCGTCTCGTATCAATGAGTGTTAAAATGAGTGTTGAGAAGTATGCAGACAGGCAAATGAACGCGGAAATATACCTCTCTGCTGCAACTTTTTCCTGCACCGTTGCGTAAGTGTTTGTAGGCAAGACAACGGTACTTAAACTCAAACTATCCTTTTTCACTTTGTTTACCAAACACCATGAACACCTTGATTCTCTCGCACGTAGCGCGGTATTCGCGCTTCATTCTTCCGGCAATGATGCTTGCGCTTGGCGCACTCCCCGCCTTTGCACAATTCTGGGGCGGCGGCACACGCGGCTCTGGCAAAATTCTCTCCGACACCCGCACTGTTCCTGCCTTCACGAAAATTATTGTCGCTGGAAGCGGCGATGTGGTGTTCAAAAAAGGCGATAAACGCGAGGTCATTGTTGAAGCGGACGATAATATTTGGGAAAGCGTTCAAACCGATGTTAGTGGCAATGGAGAGCTTGTACTCGGCATGAAATCTGGCTCGTGGAATAATATGCACTTGAAATTTATCATCACCAACCCCACGCTCGAAGCTGCGCAGATTCGCGGAAGCGGCTCAATGGAAATAGAAAATAGTTTTGAAGGACAAAAACTTTTCTCCGAGATTAGCGGAAGCGGTTCTCTTCGATACAAGGGTGGTAAAGTGCAACAGCATGAGATTTCCATCAATGGAAGCGGTAGTGTACTTGCCGAAAAATTGGATGCAAACGACGTAGAAGTGAGTATTGCAGGCTCTGGCAGTGCGAAAGTCATGGCACAAAAAACCTTGAACGCCCGTATTAGCGGCAGTGGGAGCGTTGTCTATTCTGGCACGGCAAGCGTGAACAAATCTATCTTCGGAAGCGGCAGCGTTGTAAAACGTTGAACGACGTTTCTATACTCAGAGGATAAGAAAAGAATAAAAAAGAAAAACGGCGTAAAACCTTGTGTTTTACGCCGTTTTTTGCGGAAGGTGAGGGACTCGAACTCTCATGGGATCACTCCCGGCGGTTTTCAAGACCGCTGCAATACCATTATGCGAACCTTCCAGTTTACTTGCATGGTGCAGTTGTCCTACATTTCTAGCAGCGCAAAGATGGCGCGTTGAATTGTAGAGCTTCAAATATACTACGCTGGAAAAGAATGTGCAAGATTTTTTTTCATAATTTTTTACTAAAAGAACCCGCCAGCCAGCAAAGCAGCTGTCATGGCGGGTACTATACTAAAAAGGTTTGCGCTTCAAATTCAGATGTAGTCCACCTCAAAGGTGGACTACATCTCATTTTTTCGCTTTTTATGCAATTCCTATCCACTTTTAGTATATCTGATACATTTCATCGTTGTGCTTTTACAAGCCTTTCCAGACAGGCATACGCTTTTCCATGAAGGCACGCATACCTTCGCGGGCATCTTCGGTGGAAAGCAGGAGATAGAAATTTTTGCGCTCGAACTCCAAACCTGCTTCAATACTGAGGTCGAAGGATTTCAAAACGGCTTCTTTGGCTTCGCGCACGGCAATCGGCGGCATCGCAGCAATCTCGGTAGCAAGACTTATTGCGGAACTCAGCCATTCTGCTTGCGGCACGATGCGTGTAAGCAAGCCCATATCAAAGGCTTCTTGTGCGCTCAGATTGCGTCCCGTCAGAACAATATCCATTGCGCGAGCCTTTCCAGCGGCTTTGGTGAGGCGTTGCGTACCGCCAGCACCAGGAATAATCCCGATTTTAATTTCTGGTTGTCCAAACTGTGCTGTTTCGCTCGCAACAATCATATCGCAGAGCATTGCTAGTTCGCAGCCGCCGCCAAGCGCAAAACCGCTTACTGCGGCAATAATTGGCTTTTTGATACCACGAATGTCTTCCCATGCAGAGAATTGATTGCGAATCATCATCTGAACTGTGCTGGAATCGGCGAGTTCACGAATATCCGCACCAGCAGCAAAGGCGCGTTCATCGCCGTAAATCACATTGCAGCGCACAGAATCATCATGCTCATGCTCACGAAGCGCGTGGAGAATTTCGCTCATTGTTTTGGTATTGAGCGCGTTCAATACTTTCGGACGATTCAGCTGAATTGCGCCAACGCCGTCAGCAGGGCGCGTTACGAGGATATTTGCGTATTCCATTGGTAGTATTCGGTGATGAAAAGTGGAAGGGAACAAAATGGTTAAAATGGTTGTACGGGGCGCAAAATAGCAAAGATTCGGCGTGTGGCAAATAAAAAGTTGATATATCAACAAAAAACACCTCGACAGAAGATATATCAACTATCGTAAACGCTTGAATTATCAATTTACTAATAACAGAAAAATACACGAATAAAAAAATTATTTTGCCGATAGTGCTATGAGAAGGTATGCGAAAAACTACGCAACAAAAAGCCCCGATAGACGCGCTTTTGCTGCTATCGGGGCTTTTTGTTGAGCTTCTACGAACCCATACATATCACCATCAAAATCAAACCGTTGTCGTCTTATTTTACTTCTTTATGAACGGTATGGCGACGAAGGAACGGGTTGTATTTTTTGATTTCCATACGCTCAGGCGTATTAGTTTTGTTCTTTTCGGTAGTGTAGCGAGAAGCTGGCTTGCCTTCTTTTTTTGCTTCGGTACACTCAATAGTAATAATCATGCGGGCAGTTTTCTTAGCCATGGTGCAATGTGAAAAAAAATGAAAAGAGTATTGAATTGTCGGAGAAGGTAAAAAACTCAAATGAAGCGTTAGGATAATGCACGGAGGAAAAGAGAATTTTTTAGAAAATCCCTTTTGCTTCAGATTCTTTCACCATTGCGGTATAGCCTTTTTTGTCTAAGGTACGCAAAGCGCGGGTAGAAATGCGAAGCGTTACGAAACGCTTTTCTTCGGCAATCCAAATACGCTTTTTCTGCAAGTTCGGCAAGAAACGACGATTAGTTTTGTTGTTTGCGTGCGAAACATTGTGTCCGTATTGAACGGTTTTACCGGTAAGTTGGCAAACTTTTGACATAGCTTTCTGCTGATAAATATGTGTTCTCTTTCGTTCTACAATCTTGCAATGCTAGATTTGATAAGGATTTTAGCGCAATCCAAAGAGAAACACTATGAAAAGAATTTGTAATTTTGTTCTATATTTTTGACTCCACGCATTTACATATTATGTATATATTCTGTATGGAGAATTTTCCTAACAAGACAGCTAATTTACTACTTTTCTATACTATTACCAAATATTTCATTCTGTTTTTGAATTTTGTTACTCGTTCATCGCATAAAATGCACAATTCCACAACAAAGATTTATTTTGTTCTTGCTGGGAATGCAAGTATCTTTGCGGGATTGATGCTCTTTTGCATCGTAATATATTCTGCAACTTCACGCAGATTTTTTCGTGTATTTGTGTATAATCATTGTACGCAGTTTGCTCTACACAGTTCGTTGTACACATTTTTTCAAAGCATAGGAGAATTGTATGTTAGAAATTCTAAATGCGCAGTTTATCCTGCGCTTTATTCCCGATTCTTTGCGCCAGAATAAAGATGAATTCCGCCGTGCGCGTCTTACTATCACAATTTCATGGACTACCGCCGTTCTTTCGTTCTTTTCGTTTCTGCAAAATATGCTCTTTGGCGGTAATATCTACGCAGAAATCGGTATTGCTCTTTCTCTTATTCTTGCTATTCTTAATCCGTTTTTATTGAGAAAGAACGGCAACTTAAATGCCACGCTCTTCATTCTTCTTGCTACATTTGTAGCCGTTATTGTTTTACTTTTTTGGGCATATGGCGGCACGGTTTCCACCGTTGAATATTTTCTTCTCTGTGTGCCATTACTGGCGTTCTCGCTGTCAGGCTTTCAAATGGGGCGGCGGGCAACATTTTCTATGGTCATTGTCGTTTTTCTCATGCTTGTACTCGAATCGTTGCAAATTATTCCTTTCCCGCCTAATGTCTTTACGCCAGACCAAATGCGCTATTCTACAATGGCTTCCCTCATTTTACTCATGCTTTTTATGAGCGCAGTGCAAGGGCAAACAGCATTAGCAAAACAAGCAACCGACACACTTTTGGAAGAAACGCGCCTTGAAAGCGAGCGCAAAGCCCAAGAAGACTACCACAAATTGGAGGAAATGAAAGCAGAAAATGAACGCCGCGCTACCGAAGAGCTTGCCCGCTCTGAAGCACAAAAACAATACCTTGCAAGCAGCATAGATAGACTCTTACAAGACATTCGCCTTATTGCTCAGGGCGATTTGACTGTACGCTCGCACATACAATCTAACGACGATATTGGCAAATTAGCACATTCCCTGAACCAAACCGTCGAAACCATTGAGCAAATGCTCGCACGCGTGGCAATGAGCGCAGAGCGCACCGTGAGTGCTGTGCGCGACATCACCTCCGCTACCGAAGGCTTGGCAAATGCTTCTGGCAAACAATCCTTACAAGCCACGCACGTGGCGGGCGCAGTAGAAGAAATGTCCTCCACCATTGAACAAACAACTCAGCAAACCTCCGTCGCAGCCCATGAAGCTTCGCTCGCCAACGACGATGCACAAAATGGAAATTCGGCAATGTCGTCCATGATTGAGAATGTGCGCCGCGTGGCGGATGTGGTGATTCAAGCGGCAGAGAAAATCTCGACGCTTGGCAAATCCAGCGAGCAGATTGGCGAAATTGTGCAAGTTATTGACGAAATTGCCGACCAAACAAACCTTCTCGCGCTCAACGCCGCTATCGAAGCAGCCCGCGCAGGCGAGCAAGGGCGCGGCTTTGCGGTTGTTGCCGACGAAGTGCGCAAGCTCGCCGAGCGCACACAACAAGCCACAAAAGAGATTTCTTCCACGATTCACATTATCCAAAAAGAAACCACCGAAGCCGTTGGCTCAATGCAAGCAGGGACGCGCCTTGTGCAGGACGGCGAAACAATTATCCGCAAAACTGCCGATGCCTTTCGCGCCATTCTGAACCGCACCGAAAGCGTTTCCGATGTGATGTCGCAACTGGCAACCGCAAGCGAGGAGCAGTCCACCACCAGCAACACCATGGCAGAAAGCGTGAGCGTCATTACTGGCAGCATTGAAGAATCAGCACGTGAGGTGCAAAATATCGCCGAGAACGCTTCGAGCTTGCGCGAACAGGCAGATGAACTGCTCGCACTTATTGGGCAGTTCCGCATCGGCGGGCAAACGTCTTCTGGATATTCTTTGTCTGGAAGCAAGCAAATACGCGCTCTTCGGGCGTAAGAACTACAAAGATTAGCTTTTACTTTTATAGATAACAAAACTTCTGAACAGTAGGAAAAATCAGGCTTCAGTGGCACAGGCATTCCTGCCTGTGTTTATCGCTTGAAACTCGCGCCAACGCTCACAGACAAGAATGTCTGTGCCACTAACGAAGAAATTGTGTTGTGTACAAAGATTTTTTGCCAAATTCAACAAGAACCATTCCCACTCTTTTCCACAAGCGTTTTATGAAAAAATTTCTCCTTGTTGCCATTGGCGTTGTTGTTGGATTATTGGCAGGATACTGGCTTTCCAAGCGTTCTCAACAGCCGTTTTCCAGCGCAGGAAGTGTGAGTAAAAATGCGGAAAAATTCGAGGAAATTCTTGCCAATGCACAGAAAAACTACGTTGATACCGTCAATACCGATAATCTTACCGAATCCGCTATCAAAGGCTTGCTGAACGAACTGGACCCGCATTCCGTTTACATTCCCGTCGTGCAGAAGCAGCGCGACGATGAGGATTTTCGCGGTAGTTTTGAGGGAATTGGTGTGCAGTTTGAAATTATCAACGACACCATCACGATTGTAACCCCGATAATTGGCGGTCCGAGCGAAAAACTAGGCATTCGCGCCGGAGATAAAATCGTGAAAATTGATGGCAAAAATGCGGTTGGATTTGCCGATACAAGCGTCATTCGGGCGTTGAAAGGCAGAAAAGATACAAAAGTAAATGTGGCTATCAAGCGAGGAAATATGCGGGATTTGCTGGATTTTACGATTGTCCGCGATAAAATTCCGATTTACAGCGTCAGTGCAGCGTTTGTGATTCCAAACACCGATATTGGCTATATTGCGGTTAATCAATTCCGCGCAACGATGTTCGATGAATTTGTGAAAGCCGCACGGAAGCTACGCTCGGAGGGCATGAAGCGTATGGTGCTGGATTTGCGCGGCAATCCAGGCGGGCTGCTCGACCAAGCCTTTGAGCTTGCCGATGCTTTTATTCCCGAAGGGCAGCGCATTGTCTATACCAAAGGGCGGCAAACGCAATTTAACGATGAATACATCGGCACGGGCGGTGGCGAGTTTGAAGATATTCCGCTTATCGTCATGCTGGATGCGGGTTCTGCCTCTGCAAGCGAGATTGTTGCTGGTGCGGTGCAGGATTTGGACAGAGGTTTAATTGTCGGCGAAACATCCTTCGGCAAAGGCTTGGTGCAGCGTCCATATGATTTGTCGGACGGCTCGTCGTATCGCCTCACGATTTCACGCTACTACACGCCGTCGGGACGCTCCATTCAACGTCCGTACTCGAAAGATTTTGCAAAATATCGTCGCTTGGAAGGGCGCAAAGACGAGGCAGAGGGCGACAACATTGCACACAAAGAAAAAGGCGATTCCTCGCGCCCAGCATTCAAGACGCTTTCAGGGCGCACCGTCTATGGCGGCGGCGGCATTGTGCCAGATTACATTGTGAAAAGCGATACCGTTACCAAACTCACCATTGAGCTTGCAAGCAAGGTTTTACGCGAGTTTTGCGATAGTTACCTAGCGCAAAAAGGGGAAAATTTGCGTACCACGTATCACAGTGAATTTGCGCGTTTCCTCAGTAATTATGCGGTCAGCAGTGATGCCATTGCCAGCCTTCGTGCGCTTGCCGAAAAGCGCGGCGTTACGTGGAACGATGCGCATTACACCACCGACGAGCGCATTATCAAAACCTACATCAAAGCACAACTGGCGCGGGGTCTGTGGAATATCAACGAGCAAATTGCCGTCAGCATCACTAACGATAAACAAGTGCAAAAGGCGTTGCAGCTTTTTCCTGAAGTGAAAAAACTCGCAAAGCAATAGCAATAATCACCGCCAGACGTAGCATTATTCGGTCTCACCCATTTAAAGCTCATGCACACTATCACGCTCAAAAACCGCACCAATGAACGCCTCCGCATGGGTCATGCGTGGGTATTTGCCAATGAAATTGAACAAGTCGAGCAACGCGATTTTGCAGCAATGGAAGCGGGAAGCCTCGTAAAGGTGCAGGATGCAAGCGGTCGCAGCTATGGAACAGGCATGGTGAACCCCAAAAGCCAAATCGCAGTGCGCCTCCTGAACACAAGTATTGACGCGCTTTCGGTGGATTTTTTCGCAGAACGCTTTCGGGCGGCGCAGAATCTTCGCGCACGGCTTTTTCCCACCGAAACCAGTTACCGCCTTGTGTTTGGCGAATCCGACTTGCTGCCCGGACTTGTGATTGACAAATACACCACACCCGATAATGATAATTCCTCAGATTACTTCGTCCTTCAAACGCTGGCATTCGGCATGGATGCTCGCATTCAGGATATTTGCTCGGCACTGCGCGAGGTTTTTCCGAATACAAAAGGAATTGTCGAGAAAAATAATTCCGCTTTGCGCAAACACGAAGGCTTGGAAGCGCGTGAAAGCGTGATTTGGGGTGAGATTCCCGCAGAAATTCTCATGCGCGAGCAGGGCATACTTTTTTCCCTCTCGCTCATGGAAGGGCAAAAAACGGGATATTTCCTCGACCAAAAGCTGAACAGGCAGAAAATCAAGGAACTTTGTGGTGGAATGCGGGTTCTGGACTGTTTCACCAATCAAGGTGGCTTCGCGCTTCATGCGGCGTTGGGTGGTGCGAAAGAAGTGCTTGGCTTGGATTCCTCCGATGCCGCTATTCGCCGATGCCGCATCAATACTACTCTGAACGGCATGGATGACCGCGCACGCTTTGAAACATCGGATGTGTTCGATTATCTGCACGACCTCGCTGGCGAGCGCGATGCCGCTTTCCAGCTGCCGCCCGAAAAACGCTGGGACTGCATTATTCTTGACCCACCCGCTTTTGCCAAAGCAAAAAACGCCATTCCACAAGCAAAGCGGGGCTATGCGAAAATCAACCGCGCCGCGCTGAAACTCTTGCCCAAAGGCGGTTTGCTGGCAACGGGAAGCTGTTCGCATCACGTTTCGGAAGAAATGCTGTGGGAAATAATTCAACAAGAGGCTCTGCGCGAGCGGCGGCAACTACGCCTGATTTTTCGCGGGATGCAGTCGCCCTGCCATCCGATTCTTGCGAGTATGCCCGAAACGGAGTATTTGAAATTTTTTATTTTTGAACTTGTGCTTTGAACTTGTACAATGAAACAAGCAAAACCCTCTCAGAACCTCGTCTTTATCGGCTTTCGCGGTACAGGAAAAACAACGATTTCGCTTGAGTGTGCCACGCAGCGAGGTGCAGAGCGCATTTCCACCGACGAGCAGGTAACCAAGCGCCTCGGAATGAGTATCGCAGATTTTGTTCAGCAGCATGGCTGGGCAGAGTTTCGCCGCCACGAACACGAGGAAATATGCGCTCTCTGGGAGAAATATCCTCACAGTTCGCACAATAATTCTGCTGCCGCATTCGTCATTGATTGTGGCGGAGGTGTGGTAGAAAACCCAGAAAATATGCGGCTTTTGGGCGAGCTTGGCGAAATCGTCTGGATTCATGCTGAATTGGACGACGTTCTCTCTCGCCTTCTGGCAGAACCCCAAGCGCAAAGCACCAACGCAACGCAGCGACCGCTCCTGAACGCTGCTTCGGATATGCGTTCCGACCTTATTGCCAATTATACGCGCCGACTGCCAATCTACGAGCAATACGCTGAACGCTGCATCAATACAAGCACAATGAGCATTCAAGAATGTTGCCGCACGATACTCCGCTCGTAGGATTCGCTGCATAAATTCTCATTTTTTTCACCAACTTTTTTTGATAATTTACCTGTCGAAGCAACGCAAACTCTTCGGTCTTGTCCTCTCTGCACCACGCTTCCCAACTCATCACGACCGCATCATCACTTTCTAAGCATCAATGAGTACAACCGTTCTTTTCCGTGCGCTTCGCGCCGCTTCAGCACACGCCGCTTCAGCACACATCGCAGCACACCGCCGTTTTTACACTCTCGCTGTGGTGCTGCTGCTGCTCTTTGGTGGAGATATTTTTGCCCAGCCGACAACGGCGCAGAATCGCTCCAGTCGCGGACGCGATTTTTTTATGACGTTTATGCCAAACGTCCATGACATTTCTTCTGGTCGCTCAAGTGTATCAGACTCACTGTATATCTACATCACGAGCGACGTTCCGACAAGCGGACGCATTCGTTTTCGTAGCAGCACTGGTGCCGATTCGGTGCGGTCTTTTCGCATTTCCAACCCGAATGAAGTATTCATTTTTCGCATCGGTTTTCAAAATTTTGAATTGCGTGGATTTTTCTTGGGTGGGCGCGGCGCAAATGGCGCAGCAGCGATTGACCTCGTGAATGCTCAATCTGAGCGCATTGCACCGCAGTATTTTCGCGTAACGGCAGACAACGACGTTACTGTCTATGGCTTAAATCAAGCTCTCTTTACCAGCGATGCCTTTCTGGCTTTGCCCAGCACATCGCTTGGGCAAGAGTACGTCGTGCTTTCGTACAAAAGCGATGCACGAGGCGCAAGTTTTAATCCTAACGACCCAAACGAGATTAGCACACCGTCGCAGTTTGCGATTGTGGCAACGGACAATGGCACGGAAGTCCGCATAGAACCAAGCGCACCGACGCTGTTAGCGCAATCCACCGCACCGCAGATTGTGCGGATGAATCAGGGCGATAGCTACCTCGTCCAAGCCGACCCGCGCTCGCGGCAAGGCTTTGCAGACCTGACGGGAAGCCGTATTCGAGCAAATAAGCCGATTGCTGTTTTTGCTGGACACCAACGAGCAACTATTCCCGTCGAGGAACGCGGCAATCCTTTTCGCACCCGCGACCACCTCGTCGAGCAGCTTCCGAGCTTGGAAACATGGGGCAAAAGCGCCTTTGTCACGCCTTTCATCCGCGCACAAGGCGAAATTGACGGCAACGATAAATTTCGTGTGCTGGCTGCATATGACTCCACACGGGTTTTCTTCAATGGTCAGTTTGTGCGGACACTGGCTGCGGGAGAGCATTTTGAGGAAAATCTTATCAATCCCGGACGCATTACCGCAAGCGACCAAATTCTTGTTGCACAATACAAAAAAACTTCCAGTCCGCGCGACGGCAACGACTTTCGCGGCGACCCATTTATGATTGTCATTCCGACAGTGGAGCAGTACGACAACAGCTATCGCGTTGTCAATGTCTCGGCTACAGACATCAGCCTTCCCGCTCCAACAGGCGGACAAGTATTTGAATTTCATTATGTTACAATCGTTGCGCCGAATGCAACTCTCGATAATATTCGATTTGATGAAACGCTTATTGGACGCAATCGCTTTACCCCGATTCCCACTTCGGCATTTTCCTACGTGAATATTCCCACCAGTGCCGGAACCCACACAGCCCGCGCCGATTCTGCCTTCGGCGTGTATGTGTATGGCTATGGCGTTCTTAATTCCTACGGTTACGTGGGCGGCGGGAAGCTGCGCATTATCGCTCCCGACCGCAATGAACCCTTGATTGTTAGCCGCGATTCGTGCTTTGGTCTTGGGGGAATAGTTTTCGATACGCTTGCAACGGATTCGCGGATTGCTTCGGTGCAAGCGGAAAATCTGCAAAATGTGAACGTGAACATCGCTTCGTTTCGCCCGTTTGCTGATAGTGTGCGCTTTTCTGCTACACTCCAAAACACCCTTTCCGATGGCTCGTTTACGCTTGTTGCACGAGATTCTGCGGGCTTTGTAGCACGGCGAGCATTTTTTATTCCAGGAGCAACCGTCGCCCTGCAAGGCGTAGGCGCAAGCGCACAAATACCTGAACGCCGCTTCACGCTTGATATTGGGCGCAGTCGCGTTTTTCGTTTTGTGATTGAAAATTACGGCACAACCACGCAAACAGTCAGTAATTTTGCGCGAAGTATTGTAACAAATACTGCTAATGCCGTTGTTGTTCCTACTCTCGGACCATTACCGATGGTGTTGCGCCCGAATGGACGTGATACCCTGTTTGTGCGTGTAGAAGCGGCGCAGCAAGGAACATTTGTGGCTGAGTTTGCTGTTCTGAATGGCTGTCTGACCCGCACTATTCTCCGCTTGGTCATTGATGTTGGTAGAGACACAACGCCGCCAACGATTGCTTCTACTGTGGATAACTGCGCACGGCTTGTTTCCTTGCGCATTGCAGATTCCGAGCCGTATCTTTCTGGTGTGCGCACGGTGCAAGCCCTCGGACAACTCATAAATTGTACCTTGCAAATTGACCCCATTACCAGCGCAAATGCACAAGATGTGCGGGCGCGGCTGAATATCCTGAACCCCAGACGTGATGCTATTTATGCGCTTCAGGTCATTGATTCCGCAGGAAATGAGCGCGTTGTGCGCGACACCGTGCAGGGATTCACGCTGGAGCTTGTGCCTGCGCTGCCTCCAGCCGCGCAAACAGGGGCGTTTGGAGCAATCGAAATCACGCGCTTGGAATGCCAAACGCTGACCTATCGTAACGTCGGCACAAAGCCATTTGTGATTGAACGCCTCACGCCGCGCCGCAACTTGTGGTTCTCCATTCCCGAATCTCAGTTTCCTTTTATTGTTCCGCCAAATGGCGCAACGCGCCAGCTCACTCTTTGCTTCTCGCCGCTCGTGCAGCAGCAATACCGCGATTCGCTTGTCATTGATGCCTTCTGTGTGCAAGACGTACTGCCGCTTTCGGGCGAAGGCAAGCCGCTTCTCCGCTTAGATACTGGGCGGTGCGAGGTCGTGATTCGCCTGACGACTAATTCTGCGCCGCGCAGTTACTTCATGGAGCAGAATTTCCCCAATCCCAGCGCAAATTTCACGAGCTTCAATCTTGGTCTCGCCGAATCATCGCTGGTAAAAATTTCCATCTTTAATGCACTCGGAACGCTCATAGATACGCCGCTTCATGGCATTTTGTCCAAAGGCGTTCACGACGTGCAGGTGAATACAAGCCGCTTAGAATCTGGTGTGTACTTCTATGTGCTGGAGGCAAATGGCGAAAAAATTGTGCGCCAGATGTCGGTCATCAAGTAACGACGCGCTCTTGCGAGGCTCTCACTTCTTGGTGAGAGTCTCGCTCTCGGCGACAAATTTCACCAGCAATTTTCAATTCTATGAAACAATTTCTGACACGATGTCTTTTCCTGCTAACCGCACAAATACTTACTTTCCAAGCTATCACAGCACAAACATACGGCGCAGGCGCAGATACCGTCTTTTCGGTAAAATGGGGCATGGGGCAAGATTTTGGCAGAAGTAATTTCCCCGCAAACGTACTCGGGCTGCCAGACACCAGCGCACGAGCCAACCGCCCCTCCAACAATCCCGCGCAGGTGTGTTCGCTCGGAATGGGCGGCGAAATCGTGCTTGGCTGGAAAAATGCGATGTTGGTCAATCGCACGGGCGCAGATTTTTCGGTCTTTGAAAATGCGTTTCTTCGCTTCGATGGAAAAGTATTTGCCGAACCCGCAAAAATAGCAGTGAGCCGAGACGGGGTGCGCTTTGTAGAGTTTCCCTTTGATTCGCTCAGTTTGCAGGGTTGCGCGGGAAAAACACCGACCAATGGCAACGAAAGCCCCTTCAATCCTCGTGTTTCGGGCGGAGACAGCTTCGATTTAGCAACGATTGGCATGGATTCGATTCGCTTTGTGAAAATCACCGATATTTCGGCAATCGTTCTGAACAATCCGCGCCATCCTTTTTACGACCCAACTATCACGGGCTTTGATGTGGACGCGCTTGTCGGCTTTTCGCTTGTGCCAATGCAACCCCGCACATCTGTTGCAATGCCAATATCATCGGAAATTATCATTAAAACCAGCAGCGATATTTTGACGATAGAAATTCCGCAAGGATTGTCCGCACAAGCCCATTCTGGCTGGTCTGGGAGCTTGTTCAATGCGCACGGTGCATCAATGCTGGATTTTGCTCCACAAACCTTTACCGCGCTTTCGGTCGGGCATTTGGCACGAGGCGCGTATTTCCTTGTGGTGCGCTCAGAAGGGCAGTATTTTTTCAGAAAAATTCTTTTGCTGTGAATGAGACCTTATACACGTTAATTTTACAGTGGCACAGACATTCTTGTCTGTGAGTCTTGATGCGGGTTTGAAGAATCACAGACAAGAATGTCTGTGCCACTATCTGAAGAGCAAAATAATTCATCCATACTATGTTTTCTGATACGTTGTCCTTCAAACAACAACGCTCAAGCCTAGCATTTATAGGTCTTTCTCGGCACTTGCTGCTCTTGGGAACAGTTCTGTTGAGTAGCATTATGCTGTCATGTTGCGAAAAACCTCCCACCACTTCACCTACAAAACCAGTCGCTATGCCCAGTGTAAGCGGTGCGTATATTTTGTGCGAGGGTTTGTATCGCAACGACAATGCAACACTTTCTCGCTACGATGCGGCTTCTGTGGCGGTTGTGAATGATATTGTACCATTGCTGAATCCCAATCTGCGCTTGGGCGATACCGCCAACAACATGGTTTTGCGCGGCGATACGCTCTACATTGCCGTTTCGGTCTCGCGCACGATTGAGATTTTCCGCGCTTCGACGGGCGTGTGGATTGGACGCATTCGCTTTGCAGGAACACGCCAAGAGCCGCGCCACATCAGCATTGTGAACGATTCAACTGCGTTTGTGTCATTGCTGAACGATGACAGTATTCAGGAATGGAATCCGAAAAATTTCACCCTGAAAGGCGTACCAATCCTTGTTGGTCCTTCGCCCGAAGGTATTGCGGCAAGCGAAAAATATGTGTTTGTTGCAAATTCTGGCTTTGGGGATATTCGCGCACAAGAAGCAAAAGCAGGGACAATCTCAGTAATAGAGCGGGCTTCAGGGCGAGAGTTTGCTCTTTTGGGAAATGTTCCCAATGTGCGCAATCTCATTCTTTCCACCGACAAAACGAGATTATATGCGGCATACACGCACTTGTACTCAGCAAAGGATTCGCTGGGCGGCATTGTGGAATACGATGCCGTGAATCTCAAGGAATTACGCCGTTGGCGCACCAAAGAGCCGTTTGCACCGCGCTTGCGCAATGATTCCTTGTTGTGCTTGTCGGCAAAAGGTGTAGAATTGGTGCGCCTCGGCGAGCCTTCGGCGCAGTTGCAAACGCTGTACTCCAGCAATGCAAGCAACATTTGGTATGCGCTTGCTCTACATCCCAGTAATGGTGAGGTATGGGTGGGAAATGCACGGAATAATCAGGTTGCGGGCGAAGTGCTTATTTTTCACGTGCAAAACAAGAATCTACGCCGCTTCGAGGTAGGTTTGAACCCAAATACGATTGTGTTTTATTGAGATTATTTTTTAAGGAAAAATGCTATGCCACGCCGCTCCAAACTTGATATTCTCATGCGTCCCGTCGTTCCGTTGATTGGCGGAGTGATATTGCTGCTCGTTGGCGCAGGAGTGCTGTTTTTTTTCTCCAACGACGAGACGGATGCTCGCTCCATTGCCAAGCGCACAGCAGACGCATTCAAGCAACGGCTTGGTTTTACGCCATCGGTGAGCGTGAACGGCTTGACGGTCATTGAACAAACCTTGCCCATTTTAGAACTTGCCAGCGTCCAAGAAAATATTTTCCGTGAATACAAATGGCAACACACCTTTCTGGGAAGCTCGAAAACACTGGTTTTGCGGGGAGAATTTGTTATTAAATCGGGATTCGATTTGAAAGAAGAATTTGCACTCAACATTGATGACGTGCAAGTAGCACCGAACACTTCTGCCAAAAAGCGCGTAACGATGCGGCTTCCAGAGGCAAAAATCCTTTCGTTAGAAATGAAAAATTACAGCGTGGTAACGGACGAAAACGGCTGGTGGAATAAAATCACACTCGAAGACCGCACCAATGCTGTGAATGCGATGCAACAAGAAGCCCGCACCGCATCAGAACAAGCAGGAATACGCACCAAAGCAATGAGCATGATTCAACGGCAAATTCAAGATATTTTGAAAGATAAAAAAGCTCCCGAAGCCCAGTTTATCGTGATGACAGCGCGAAAACAGCCATAGCGCAGAGTGTATTACTGGTTCAAACTCATAAATACCGAAGAAAATATCTGTGAGGTAATTCAGGAGTAATTGGAAGTAGTTTCCTGTCTTGATTATAAGAAATAATGCTCTGTACACGACAAAACCTCTGAAAGGTGTATAAAATCAGGCTTCAGTGGCTTGAGGCTTCTTGCCTGTGTTTGTCGTCTGAAACCAGCACCAACACTCACAGACAAGAATGTCTGTGCCACTATGAAAGGAGTTTTGTCGTGTACAGAGGAAATAATGACAAACAATTCCGCGAAGAATATGGAACAAGGTTACGTTTACATTCTCATTAGTCCAGCTTTTCCTGATTTGCTCAAAATTGGGATGACAACACGCACTCCTGAAGAACGAGCAAAAGAATTGTCGAAAGGGACGGGATTGCCAGCTAGTTTTGTTGTGGCATATAGTGAATTTGTCAATAATTGTAGTCTGGCAGAATCGCTTATACATCAGAAACTTGTCAAGCATAGATATATGCAAAACCGAGAATTTTTCAAGCTATCTCTAAAGGATGCAATACGAACAATAGAAGATATATTGCGTAGCAGCGGTCTAGTTTATGACATCGAAAGGGAACTACGCGAATGGTGGTTTTCTCTGAATGAAAGATGGCAACGTATGTTTAGGAAGGCATTGCACCCAGTAGAGAGCTTTGTTGAGGGATGGGAAGAGCTTATACCTACTCAAGACGATCTAGATAGCATTCAATATTTTCATTGTTATGATGGTGATGTGCGTAATCTAAATCCCTTATTACGTTTGCCTAATCTATCAAATTTAACTATTGGCTGCCCAGACGATTTCTTAAATATTCAAGATTTTTCCGCCCTTAAAAAACTGACAAAAATTACTGAACTGTGCCTCTCTTTTGTTAAACCTTTTGAAACTGATTTAACACCGATTGGACAGTTACAATCACTACGCTATCTTAGCTGTGAAAATTTACCCTTACAGATAGTCGCTGATTTACAGCAACTTGAATATCTGTGTATTCGTGTTGATATTGATGCTGACTATGAATTTTTGGTGAAACTCCAAGATTTGCAGACATTATCTTTAGTAATTAACTGTAATTTCGGCTATAAAATAGTCACACATAATTTTCAGCCGCTTGGATGCCTATCTAAGTTACAGGAGCTAAGAATTTGTGATGATGCAGCGATTTACGGGTATGAGAAGTATCTTGACACAAATGACTTTCGCTCAATCTGTCACCTTCGACAACTAAAGAAACTGGATTTATCCTGCGGTGGTTTGTTAAATCCTGATTTTTTATCTCCATTAGAGAACTTAGAATCTCTCTCTATTCATGCCGATTTTGTTACAACTCCTGATTTCTCATTGCTAGGAAATCTAGTTGAATTAAAACTGACAGGTACAAGTATGTACCATGAGCAAAGAGAAAGATTTTCTCTTGAGTCGCTTATTGGACTACGAAATCTTCGTTCTTTAAGACTAGTTGTAGCTAAATTTTATGATTTCTCTGCACTATACGCTCTTAGTTTGCTTGAAGAAATAGACCTATCGGGAACTGAGATTGTTGATTTAGTGCCACTCTATAGTTTGTCAAACCTCAAGAAATTGCGAATATTCGGTATGCCTCTGCTTTATCCCAAACAAGTGCAAGAGTTTCAAGAAGCAAATCCTAACTGCGAAGTTGAATATTCGCAAAATTTTAACCATACTTGATCCTTTTAAATTATTTTACAACAACACTCTATGCCCTACAACCACCAATCCACCGAAGCCAAATGGCAGCAATTCTGGGATACAAACCAGACCTTTCGCACCATCACCGACACGACCAAGCCTAAATACTACGTGCTGGATATGTTCCCTTACCCAAGCGGCGCGGGGCTGCACGTCGGGCATCCCGAAGGCTATACCGCAACTGACATTGTGAGCCGCTACAAACGCATGAAAGGCTTCAGCGTCCTGCACCCGATGGGCTTTGATGCCTTTGGTTTGCCGACGGAACGGTATGCGATGACGACTGGTATTCACCCCGCGAAAGTAACGGCGGACAACATCGTCAATTTCACGCGGCAGCTTAAATCTATCGGCTTCGGCTACGATTGGGAGCGCGTTATCAACACCACCACGCCCGATTATTACAAATGGACGCAGTGGATTTTCCTCAAAATCTACAACTCGTGGTACGATGAAGACCAGAAAAAAGCGCGTCCCATCAGCGAATTGCCCATTCCAGCAGAATATAAAACTCCACTTGAAATTCAGGAATATCAAGATACCAAGCGTTTGGCATACATCGCTGAAATCCCCGTAAACTGGTGCGAACAGCTTGGAACAGTGCTTGCAAACGAGGAAGTTGATGAATGGACATCAAAAGGCTATACCGTCGAGCGTCGCCCGATGCGTCAGTGGATGCTCCGCATTACGGCGTATGCAGAGCGTTTGCTGAATGATTTGGCACTCGTGGAATGGCCCCAATCCACAATGGAAATGCAGAAACATTGGATTGGAAAATCAGAAGGCGCGGAAGTAACATTCCCGCTTGTCGGGCATGAGGAAGGCATCACCGTGTACACAACCCGCCCCGACACGATTTTCGGCGTTTCCTACATCGTTCTTGCGCCAGAGCATTCGCTTGTAGAGCGCATCACCACTGAAGCGCAGCGCACTGTCGTTGAGGAATACAAAAAAGCCGTTGCTCTCAAAAGCGACCTTGAGCGCACCGAACTTGCGAAGGAAAAATCTGGTGTTTGGACGGGCGCATTCGTGCTGAATCCCGCAAATGGTGAAAAAGTCCCCGTTTGGATTGCCGATTACGTCTTGGCGCACTACGGCACGGGTTCAGTGATGGGCGTTCCTTGCGGCGATGTGCGCGATTTCGCCTTTGCAACAAAATTCGGCTTGCCAATTCCAATCGTCCTCAAGCCCGCAGACGGCACGGAGTGGGACTTTACGAAGAATGGCTACGATGATTACGAGAATGCAATTGCTATCAATTCCAAAAATGAGAACGTTTCGCTGGACGGAATGGAATCGAACAAAGCGAAAAAATGGATAACGATGTGGCTTGCCAGCGAGGGTTTGGGCAAATTGAAAATTCAGTACAAACTGCGCGATTGGCTCTTTTCGCGCCAGCGGTATTGGGGCGAACCCGTTCCCATTGTGTTCTTCGAGGACGGTACACGCCGCTCGTTGGAAGCAGACGAACTCCCCTTGCAACTGCCCGATGTGAGCGACTTCCAGCCCGCCGGAACGGGTGAATCGCCGCTTGCGAAAGTGGAATCGTGGGTGAATTTCACCGACAAAAAAACAGGTAAACAAGCCCGCTACGAAACCAACACCATGCCGCAGTGGGCGGGTTCGTGCTGGTATTATTTGCGCTTCATAGACCCCAGCAATGATGCGGTGTTTGTGGATTCTGCATTGGAAAAATACTGGATGGGAAATACCGAAAATGGCGGGGTAGATTTGTACATGGGCGGCGCAGAACACGCCGTGCTGCACCTTTTGTATTCACGCTTTTGGCACAAAGTCTTGTTTGATTACGGTTACGTCTCCACTCCAGAGCCGTTCAAAAAGCTGTTCCACCAAGGCTTGATTTTGGGTGAAGATTCGGTAAAAATGTCGAAATCGCGTGGAAACGTGGTCAATCCTGACGATGTTATCAAGGAATACGGCGCGGACGCGCTGCGCGTTTTCGAGATGTTCATGGGACCACTCGAAGCCGCAAAACCTTGGGCAACCAAAGGCGTGGAGGGCGTTGCACGGTTTTTGAGCCGCTCCTACCGCATGATTGTTGATGAAGAGACGGGCAAATGTTTACCAAGCGTGAAGGACGCAGAACTCTCGAAAGAACAAGCATTCATGCTGCATTCCACAATTAAAAAAATTGGCGAAGATATTGAAAATCTGAGCTTCAATACCGCCGTTTCGCAGATGATGATTTTTGTCAATGAGTTCTTCAAAGCAGATGTGAAGCCGCGTTCAGCGATGGAAGCATTTGTGCTATGTCTCGCGCCGTTTGCGCCGCACCTTGGCGAAGAACTTTGGCAAATACTTGGACATACCACAAGCGTAGCATTGGAGCGGTTTCCAGACTACGACGCAGCGAAATTAGTGCAGGACGAAATCGAGATTGTCTTGCAAGTCAGCAGCAAAGTTCGCGCAAAAATCATCGTTCCAGCGAATGCGGATGCCGCAACGCTTGAGAAAATTGCTCTTCAAGACCCGACCGTACAAAAATATTTGGATGGCAAAACACCGAAAAAAGTGATTGCAGTGCCAGGAAAACTGGTGAATTTTATTGTGTGATACTGTGCGGAATACCGTTTTCATTTGATTTGTAATGCTTTACATCAGGCTCTTCACGAAGAGTGCGCGAAGGGATATGACACCGTGACTTTTGGTAATGTAGAAGAATTACTTTCGGAAACTACCACAACTCACAGAAAAGTTGTATATTCGCGCACCCTTGACAAGTGAGCGAGGTTGTTGCTTGCTGTGCTTGCTTGCTGTCTGATTTAGGGGGACGTTCCAAAGCGGTGTGTTTGCTCTTGTGCAAACGAGAGTCCACATATTGCGCGGAACAGCAGTAAGTTTCATCCTCGCTCAATTTTTTCTTGTCATGGTGTATTCGCGCTTGTCCCCCGCCGATACTGCCGTTGTCGGTCGCTTTATCTCTCTGTGCCGTAAGAATGTAGCGTTGCACGTTGGTCAAGCACGAGAGCCGCATCCATACTAGATTCATGCTGTTTGTCTGCATTATCATTATATTTCAGATATTCCGAAATTCATACCATTTGTTTTTCACACAGTTTCCGTTATTCTCCGACCCTATTTCAGGAGAGATGCAATTATGAATACTTTTTTTCTCCGTCGTTGTGCTACAAAATTTCTTTTAAGTATCAGTATTGGTGCGGTGTTGCCGACATTTTTTTCTCTAAACGCTGCACTGGCGCAAGCACCAAAACCCGCCGAAATGCCGCTTATTGCCACGCCAGAGGTGCGTTCTGATTCGCTGGACTTTGTTAAATTTCCGCCCGCTAAAGATGTTACCTATTTTGGAATTGGTCTTTGGGGCGCAGCAAAAGGAACAATCAATACCGTCTTTCGCTCGGAAAATCCAAGCTACACACCAACGGCAAGCATTGCTGGCGATAGAGGCTTCAACATTGATTTTTTGCCGCAAGTGGATTTTGGCATTACGCTCATGGCACCAGCACTTATCGGCGAGACCGTTGGACTGAATCTTGATTTGGGCTTGGCAAACTATAACTTTGGAACGCAGCTTTTTCCTCGCTACATTTTGAATAGTGCTGCTAGTGCGCAATATCTGGATGCCATCGGGCGCAATCTTTCCGCCGCAGACCGCTTCCGTGCTGAAACTGCGCGATTTTTTACGAATGTTCAGGTTCTTTCTGCCTCGCCCATGCTCAATATCGGTGGTTTGCTTTTGGGTGTCAATGTCGGTATTCCCTTGCCATTCCTTGCTTCTACCATTCAGACCGAAGGCGGAGGCGCATTAAATCTCGCGGCAGCAACCGAAACGATTGCTCCAGAAAAAATGCAGATTTTCTGGGAGCCGCGCTTGGGCTTGCAAGTGCCAATTATTAAAATTCGCGGCACAGGAACGCTCTTTTTTAATGCAAACCTTAGCTATACATTGCCTGGAAATTCGCCTCTCACGCTGGATGCGCTCAACAGCATGAATGCGAAGGTGCAAGCTGCTCTTACACGACTTGGCTATGATTCAACCACAGCATATCGCTATCCGCTTGTTGCGCAAAGCTCTGGCAGAGATTCTGGCAGAACCCGCTTCGACCCTATCAGCGTCCAGCCTTTTTCTGCGTCGGTCGGACTCAGTTTTGTTCTGAGCGCGGGCAACAACAACGACCTTTTGAATGAATTACAGCAAGAAGAACGCCGCACCGATAGCTTGCGCGTTACCAATGCTATCATTGGTCGTACCGTTGATAATCTCCGCCAACGCTCTATCGGGCTTGCGGACAAGGCAATCAATACCGTTGTTCTGTCCAGCAAAATGGCGGACCGCCTAGCAGCGTTGGAAAAAAATCAACTTGAGCAGCAAAAAACAGCCCTCAAAACCGAGCTTGTTGATACGAAAAAGAAAGTGTTTCAAGCTCTTTTCACAACAATAACTGGCACAAACGAAGACGGCTCGGAAACAGCAGAAAACCCAACGGTGCGCATTGAGCAATACAAAGCAACCGCCACAAAAACGCTGCTCCCAAGCGTGTATTTCGACCAAGGTTCTGCGCTCCTTTCAACGCGCTACAAGCGCATTCAGGCTGCCGAACGCGAAAGCTACAAGCTCCCCTCCGATGCGCTTGGAAGCTCGTATTCGCTCTATCCGAACCTCTTGAACATCATTGGCAAACGCGCTGCTTCCTCGCAAGGGAAAATCACGCTCACTGGTACGCAGTCCAGCGACGAAACCGATACAAAATTAGCGGAAACCCGCGTGGAAACGCTCGCCACGTACTTGCAAGATATTTGGAAAATTCCTGCTTCACGTTTGAACAAAAAAGTTAATAAAGGCACAGGTTCGTCGTCAAGTTCCAGCGCACAAGACCGCCGCGTGGATATTTCTTCCGAAAACGCAGATATAACCGCACCTCTCGGCATGGACTACACCGCCCGTCTAGCAAACCCGCCCGTTGTGAACATTGGCATAGACATCAGTACTGGTGCGGGATTGAAGCAATGGGAACTAGAAATTCAGCAAATTGTGAACAATCAAGGCGTGGTGCTGAAAGACACCAACGGTGGCGCGAATTATCCGCCGCGTTTTGTCTGGCGTTTGAACGAAGAACCAGCAACGATGCCGCAGTCGTCCGAACCAGTATCTATGCGCCTTGGAGCATTTGACATCAACAATGCGGCTGCGCCCGATGCGCCCTTGAAAACCTTGAAAGTAGAGCAAATCACGCTGGAACAAAAACGCGCAAATAAACGTGCAGATAAATCCATTCAGCAATTTGAATTTGTTGTTGTCAATAGTTTGACCGACCTCGATGCCGCATCAAATCAGGTGTTGGCGGCAGCGAAGGCAGCTTTGTCGGCACAATCCAGAGTACATATCACGGTGTATGGCGGCAATACAAACTTTTCCGCTCGCAGTGTCGCACAGGCACTGGGTTTGGATGACCGCAATGCGATTTTGCGCGATGCTGGAACGCCGCTTCTGACTTCACAACTCCCCGAAGCGAGCGTGTATAACCGCGCCGTGCGTATTCGCATCGAAACGCCAAGCGGGAACTAAGGAATAGACGTAGCCCACGTACCATATGAATTATCCACCAATGCACACGTTTCCGAAATTTTTTGCGGCTGCCGCATTGTTACTTGTTCTAGTAAGCTGTGCCTTTCCAAGCACCTACAATCGCTCACGGATGTTTTATGTGGGAAAATTCTTCCCGCCTTCGACGCGGGTTGATGTTGTGTATGATGAGCGAGATTTGCGCACAAATCGTTTTGAGTACATCGGTGAACTCGCATGGACAGGCGTTCTGGTGCAACGAGACGATTATGCGCTGCTCGAAAAAGAACTTGCTGATGAGGCACGCTTTCGCGGCGCAGATGCTCTGATTGTGAGCGTTGTACCGCTCTATGACAGTTCGGTCGTGCGTCATAGCTTGCGTGTGCGCTTGGTAAAATATGTGGTGTGAAACCTACACTATGTCCAGCAAAATCTCTGATACAGTCATTTTCTTCTCGAATACTTTGAAATGGCTCATTTAACACTCAATTTTTTTTGAATACTCGCTATGACCCGACCACAACTAGCTCGTACTATTTTCGACATCGCTCATTTGACGGGAACGTTTCTTCTTCGCTCTGGCATGACCAGCAATGAATACTTCGACAAATACTTATTTGAAAGCCGCCCCGATGTGCTTCGTGCTATCGCACAGCATCTGCACGCCTTGATTCCGAGCGGCGTAGAGGTGCTTGCTGGTCTGGAAATGGGCGGTATTCCGATTGTAACAGCATTATCGCTGGAAAGCGGCTTCCCTGCTGCCTTTGTTCGCAAAAAAGCCAAAGACTACGGCACACGCAAATGCTCCGAAGGTGCGCAGGTGTATGGCAAAAAAACGCTCATTATTGAGGACGTGATTACAAGCGGCGGACAGGTGATTTTGAGTGCGCAAGACCTGAAAAATGCTGGTGCGGATATTGTTGGTGTGCTGTGTGTGATTGACCGCGAACAAGGCGGACGCGAAAAGCTAGCAAAATCGGGCTTAGAACTACACGCACTCTTTACGATGACAGAGCTAAAATCTCCCGTGCTCGAGTGAACGACGCGCTGACCACTGCTTGCTGGCGATTGCTTGACACTTTGCCATTCACCTTTCTCTATCTTCATGCACCACACCACGACACTCAAACCCCGCTTTATTACAATGCTTGCCGACACATTCACGCCGGTCAGTATTTATTTGCAAGTCCGCGACGTATTTCCGAATAGCGTTTTGCTGGAAAGCTCGGATTATCATGGGAACGAAAACTCCTGTTCGTACATTTGCTGTAAGCCAATTGCGGGATTTGTTGTGGAGCAACACGGCACGAAAAACACGATTTCATGCCGCTTGCCAGACAATTCCCACGAAACTTGCGCCGATGTGCCAGCAAACGAGATACTGCCTGCCTTGCGGCAATTTATCGCGGGTTTTCATACCGAACGCTTGGATATTCCCTATCTACACGACGGAATTTTTGGCTACATCACCTACGATGCCGTGCAGTATTGCGAAGATATTACGCTTGCGCAAACAACAGAAGAAAGCCGCGTCATTCCTTGCTTGCAGTATCATTTGTACCAATACATCATTATTCTGAATCACTTCACCAATGAAGTTTTTTTGGTCGAACACGTGCCAGAAGATGTGCCAGCACAGAACAATGATGATTCTTTACAAGCACTCGCACAGCTGATTAGCAAAAAAACCTTCGCAAGCTACCATTTTACGCCGTCGGAAGAGGAGCAATCGAATTTTACCGATGAAGAATTTCTCGCAACGCTGGAGCAAATAAAGCCGCATATTTATCGTGGCGATGTGTTCCAAATTGTGCCGTCGCGCCGCTTCCAACGGAGCTTCAAGGGGGATGATTTCAACGTGTATCGGTCGCTTCGCAGCGTGAATCCTTCGCCGTATTTATTTTATTTTGATTATGGCTCGTTTCGTCTTATGGGGTCGTCGCCAGAGGCGCAAATTATTATCCACAACGGCAAAGCAGAAATTCACCCGATTGCAGGCACGTTTCGGCGCACCGGCAACGACGCAACCGATGCCGAACACGCAGCCGCATTGCAAAAAGACCCGAAAGAAAATGCTGAACACGTGATGCTTGTTGATTTAGCGCGAAACGACCTCAGCCGCCACTGCAAGAACGTGCAGGTAGAAGTCTATAAGGAAGTGCAGTATTACTCGCACGTCATTCACTTAGTCTCGAAAGTAACGGGACAGCTTACTACCAGCAATGACGCGCTCTCTGTGCTTGCCGATACCTTCCCAGCTGGTACGCTCTCTGGCGCACCAAAATACATGGCAATGACGCTCATTGACCGCTACGAGCGCGGCGCACGTGGCTTCTACGGTGGGGGAATTGGCTTTATTGATTTTCGAGGAAATGTCAATCACGCCATTATGATTCGCTCGCTTATGAGCAAAAATAATACGCTGACATACCAAGCAGGAATGGGCTACGTGGCAGATTCTCAGCCTGAAAGCGAGCTTCAAGAGGTGAAGAACAAACTGGGGGCATTACGCAAAGCGATTGCGCTGGCGGCGAAGTTGTAAAAAAGGCTGGAAAACGTGATGCAAGGAGGTTTTGTTTACTTCCATGTCTATTTCCATTTTTATCAGATATGCCGTAAAACCCCTAGCTTTAGCTATGGGGATATAAGGCATTGTGCTTCAGCCAGGAAGTAGTGTCGGTTTGACCCGTCTTCGGGGCAAGGCGACGCT
>RDXM01000027.1 GCA_004292595.1 Candidatus Kapaibacterium sp.
TAATCAAGGCTATTCATGGCTTTGAAAGGATTTTTATCCCAAGAGTGTTGATTATTCTATGCAAAATAGTCAAAATACAATTAAATTGGTATAAGGTCTAATAATCATACAAATAACAAAAAAGCCCCTTTCATAGAAGGGGCTTCATTACTTGTTTGGAATGATTCGCACGAAGCGGCGAACATTCCTGGGTGCCGGAACAGGACTTGAACGAAAGGCGCAAATACTGGCTTGTAGAGGGCTGTACTGATAAAATTACTGATAATTTATTGAGCATTTTGAGCTATTCCTCAAGCGGCAAGGCGGCGGGCGTGGAGAACATCATGCGAGCGCAAAGCGCGTACTTCTGCCGCTTCGAGGGTCAAAACAACGATGGTCTCACCGCCGCCGAGCATAAACTCAACCTCGAAGGCACTTCCTCCTTCGTAGCAATGAACAACCGTTCCAATATCATCTATTTCCAAATGATGTTCGGGAAATTGCCTCGTTAAGGCGACTAATTCATGTTCTTGTATCATGGCTTTTTGAGAATAATGTTGGAACAAGGTTATATTGAGTAGCGATGAAGGTTAAAAGCGGGTGCATGGTTATGAATCGAGGCGCAGAGCGTCCTTTCTCAATAATCCACACCGTTCTTACGAGTGCATCATAACCATTGGGAACAGGCAGCATCCCATCAACAACATACTTCACGCCGTGCGATGTTTCTTGAAAACTGCTCACATCGAAATTGGTGATAATATGCAACAACGCCTTTTCCAGTGCCGCAATATCTGACTTTCCATAGCCAAGACTTTCCAGAAATCGGGCTTTTGATGCGCCTTGCGGATGCGTAGGCGAAAGCAAATAATCTTTCAACTTTGGCTCGTCAATGAATGCTTGCTGGCAATGTGGGACATTCATAGTGTCGGTATATTCAAGGTTTGATGCGGCATTGTGATTGTGCAATGTACTGATTTTTTAGCAAATTTCATTTCAATTCCACACTGGTTCGATTAAACGCAACAATCCCCAGCATCCCCCAAAAACCGCATAAACACAAGCGTTTATATGTCTTTTAAGTTTTTACTGGGCAAACAAGACTTGTACAAAGGTAGCAAATACTGGCTTGTGGGAGATTGTTTTGATAAAATTACTGATACTTTCTCAATAAAAACAAGCAAAGTAAAATTTTTCTTTTCGGCTCTTCCGTTTCCCTACAATGCAGGATTTGAATATATTTGTGTGAATACACATTGTTCCACCTTCCCGCACACCTCAGTTTTATCAAGAGAATGAGCATTCAAACAATATTTGTAACAGAATTTCGGCGAGAATTAGGAAGTGGGCGCACAAAACCTTGTGTTTTTAGCTGTTCCGATGCAAATGGAAATGATGTTGGTGAAATGGTTGTAAAGCTGAGGGGCGGCATGGAAACTCCCGCGCTTGGCTCTTTTGCTGAATATACCTGCTCTCTTCTGGCTCGTTATCTTGGTATTGCTTGCGCAGAGCCATTTCTTGTTGATATTGATGCGGCTTTGTCCCACGCTATACCGCAGACCGATACTGCCGAGCGGGTGCGCAAGAGCATTGGTCTGAATTTCGCAACAACGTATTTACGTCATGGCTTGTCCGAATGGATTCCAACAGCGAAACTCACCGCACAAGAACGTCCGCAAGCACTCAATATTTTTGCGTTTGATGCGTTTATTCAAAACATTGACCGCCACACAGGTAAGCCGAATCTTCTCGTGAAAAATGACGCTTTGACGGTCATTGACCACGAACTTGCATTCTCTTTTGCTCTCGCGCTGTTTCCAAGAAAAAAAATTTGGCGAGTGCAGCACGATGACTGGCTCCGCAAGCATATTTTCTTTCGTCATCTTCAGCATTCTTCCCCCGATTGGAATGCTCTCAACAAAAAATTCCAACAAATGCACACCGAAAGTATTGCCGAGAAGATTATTACGTCCGTACCTTCGGCGTGGAGCGATACTCACACAGACAAGGTATTGCCGCATCTTCAGGCAATGCTAACCCATACCGACGAATTTTTTCACGACCTGAATATCCTACTTTTATGAAAACGCCCTATAGTTACGCTCTTGTTCGCTACAAGCACGACGTGGTAAGTGGCGAATCTATGAATATCGGCATCATTGTTTTTGCGCCGACGGCACACTTTTTCCAAGCGCGAATAACCATGAAATATGGTCGCCTGTCGAAAGCATTTACGCACTTCGACCCGACGCAATACAAATCTGTGGTTACAAAATTGCGACAAGAGTTTGAGCGTATCGGAAAATCGTTCAAAGAGCCGACAACGGGGCAATTACTGCTTGAGAGCGGGCAACGCGGTTTGCAAGAGATTATTCATGCCGTTCTACCGCCCAATGATAGCTCATTTCAAATAGATATTGTCGGCGGCGGGCTAACGGAAAATCTCGAAGCCGTAACTACCTCGTTATTTGACCGATTTGTCGTGCAAAATCTCGCCCATACCGACCGCGAGAACAAACGCGATGAAGACGTTTGGAAAGCCTTTGAAGAAGTATTCCGCGAACAAAATATCTTGCAGCATCTTTTTCCGCAAAAAATTGAAACGCCTGAAATAGACATTGAGTTTGCACATTGCTGGAAAAACGGCTCATACCGAGCCTACCAGCCGCTTTCGCTTGATTTGCAGGAAGCGCATTCCATTGAAGATAAAGTTTTCAAATGGTACGGCAAACTTGCTGCTCTGGCTGAGGCAAAGGAAGATATTCACGTATCGTTTCTTGTCGGTTTACCCGAAGAAGAGACGTTGCGAGAAAAAGCTATCCGCAACATTGGCTTTATGAAGAAATCATCCTTGCAGCCTGAAATTATCTACGAAGAAGGGCGGTATTCGCTTGCGGAGCAGGTTGCCGCCGAGATGCGTGAGCATCAAGTGTTTGGAGCGCAGTAATAAAAGAATCGCAAATCTTCATAAATACTCGCTCTTAGAGCTTTTCTCATTGTAAATAATCGAAGGTAGTATATGGCAGATGGAATGTCTCGGAGTTTCTTCGCAGGTATGGGCAAAGCCTTTGGCGAAAAAATTATGGGTATGATAGCAGAACCATTTCAAAAGGCGTGGCAGACTTATGAGTGGATGGAAGGAGAGGAGAAATATAAAGAAAAAATTAAGAGCCGATATAGCACAACCCATATTTTGGGCAAAACTGAACCTACTCCTCTCAGCAATATTTTTACGCACCTCAATATCCTTGATAGACCTACATCACGAAGGTATTTTGCTAACATAGCAGAGCTACAAAGTATATTTGAACAGGGCAACCAATACAAAGAAAAACAACGCCCTGCATTGGAAGTTGTACAGGAAAAACATAAGCTCTTACTCTTGGGGAAGCCAGGTGCAGGCAAAACCACATTCTTGCGCTACATTGCTCTTGAGACCATTAACAATAGGCGGCAACTACCGTATATTCCAATTTTTGTTTCATTGAACGAGTTTTCCAGCTCTCATAAATCACTCATGGAATTTATCGCACATCAGTTTGATGTATGTAATTTCCCACAAGATGGTATTTGACCAGACTGGGCATGAGCCGTTTCTATCTGTTGAAATTGATTTTGCAACGCTTTTTGTGCGTGTGTTATTTTGCGTCCCATAGTGTACCTCTTCAAAAGAGTATTAATGCGAATTAAAAGATAAAATTGAATTGCCCTAAATTCGTGATAAAGAAAGAACCACCAATCTTTTATCACTCTTTCGGAGCAATTCATGTCTGTCGAAGAACGCCTCATATCGGTCTATCTTTTGGTCTGCAGCAAATTTCCATTTCTGGCACATACAGTAGAGCGTATGAGCCGCACAAAGCCACCAGAATGTACCGATGAGGAAGTCCTCACGATATATCTTTTTGGCATTCTTCAGCGACACTTTACCAGCAAGGATATCCACAAGTACGCAAAAGAACACTGGCTGCCATGGTTTCCCGCCTTACCAAACTATGAAGCATTCAATCATCCTCTTCTTCGCTTGGCACCCGCCTTTGACGCACTTTCAGAGCTTCTGGCTCCGATGCTGCCAAGGCAAGCAATTTTTTCGCACGTGGTCTTGATTGATTCGATGCCGATTGTTCTTGCCCGTGCTGGACGAGCAGATACCGCAAAAGTCGCACGAGAAATTGCTGACAAGGGATATTGCGCCACGAAAAAACTGTATTATCACGGTGTAAAGCTCCACGCAATGCTCAATAAAGGGCATCAATGCTTGCCGCGCCTCACCGCGTGTGAGCTTTCCAAAGCCTCTGAACATGATGTACACAGTTTACGCCGACAAATTGATATGCTGCATCAGTGTGATATTTATGGCGACCGAGCGTACTTTTACCACCAAACCGAGGACATTTGCCAAGAGCAAGAAAATGTCGTCTGGGCGGTCAAACCACGAACACGAGGACAAAAAGCATTGCCGACCGATGAGGTCTTACGAAACACTTCTATTTCACGCATGAGACAGCCGATTGAGTCGTGGTTCAACTGGCTGCAAGAAAAAACGCATATGGAGCAAGCATCAAAGGTTCGTTCCACAAAAGGGCTGATTGTTCATACACTTGGGCGGCTTTCCGCTGCCGTAATCGCCCTCATTTTTAACTTTTAATTCGCATCAATAATCATGCAAATAACAAAAAAGCCCCTTCCGTAGAAGGGGCTTCATTACTTGTTTGGAATGATTCGCACTAAGTACATGATTCTTGAATTAGGGGACTATTTTTAATTTCTTCAACTGATAGGGCTTTTTGTACTTGTTCCAATAGGCTGTAGCGGCTTCCAACGC
>RDXM01000128.1 GCA_004292595.1 Candidatus Kapaibacterium sp.
TTAAACAATCGACCTCGAAAGGTTCTCGGATTCCGAACGCCCTCTGAGGTATTCTTTTCCAAAGACTTACAACTTTCGCACTTGTAACTTGAATTCAAGACGTTATTCTACCTCATTTTTCCTATACTAAATTCAGAGGATATATAATGAAAACCAAGATTCTAACAGGGCTTGCGGCACTTGGAATCGGTGCAATGGTTGTGCTGATAACCGCTTGCCCTTCGGCAAAAAACACGACCGCCGATGCGGGCGATGCAGCAAAAAAAGTCTATGTCGCGCCCGGCAAGTACGATGAAAACTACTTTTTTGCCTCTGGTGGCTTTAGCGGGCAGGTTGCGGTCTATGGCATTCCAAGCGGGCGTTTGCTGCGCGTGATTCCTGTCTTTTCGCAAGACCCTGAAAAAGGCTGGGGATATTCCGAAGAGACCAAGCCCATGCTAACGTCTTCTCAGGGCTTTATTCCTTGGGACGACACGCACCACCTACAACTTTCTATGACCGATGGCATTCCCGACGGACGCTGGCTCTTTGTGAACGGCAATAACACGCCGCGTATTGCCCGCATTGACCTACGAACCTTCCGCACAGCAGAAATTATCGAAATCCCGAATACCGCAGGAAATCACGCTTCGCCATTTATTACGGCAAATACGGAATACACTGTTGCTGCGACGCGCTTCTCTGAGCCATACTCCTTTGAAAATGGTGATGTTGCCATTTCATCGTTCAAAGATAATTTCAAGGGCGCACTGAGCTTTATTGCGGTGGACAAGGCTTCCGGGAATATGGGTATCAAATTCCAAATTCTCATGCCTGGATTTAACTACGACCTTTCGCACTCTGGCAAAGGCGCGTCCGACGGTTGGTTCTTTTTCACGTGCTATAATTCCGAGCAGGCAAATACGATGCTTGAGATGAATGCAAGTCAGAAAGATAAAGATTACATCGCAGCAGTGAATTGGAAGAAAGCAGAAGAATACTTGGCTGCGGGCAAAGGACATAAAGTAAAAGCACCCTATATGCACAACACGTACAGCGAGGAAACCCATTCTGCTTCTTCGGAAACGATTCAGGACGTGATGACGCTGAATCCCGCAGAATGCCCAGGCTTGGTGTATTTCATGCCCACGCCAAAATCGCCGCACGGCTGCGACGTTGATCCATCGGGTGAATACATCGTCGGTGGCGGCAAACTCTCTACGGTCATTCCTGTTTTTTCTTTTACGAAAATTCAAAAAGCCATTGCTGACAAAAGTTTTGAAGGAGAAATTGCCAGAATTCCTGTTTTGAACTACAAAGCTGCGCTGCACGGCGAAGTGGAAAAACCGGGCTTGGGACCGCTTCACACCGAGTTTGATGCCGATGGTAACGCTTATACATCCATGTTCGTATCTTCGGAAGTCGTAAAATGGAACGTTAAAGAGTGCAAAGTCATTGACCGGGTGCCAACATTCTATTCCGTCGGACACCTTGTTGTTACTGGCGGCGATAGCAAAAAGCCTTGGGGTAAATACATGATTGCCATGAATAAAATCACCAAAGACCGCTATTTGCCAACGGGACCCGAACTCACACAATCAGCACAGTTGTACGATATTACGGGAGAGAAAATGAAAATGCTTCTTGATTTCCCGACGATTGGCGAACCGCATTATGCCCAGATGTGTCCGGCAGATATTATCAAACCGAAATCGCTCAAAACCTTCAAACTGAGTAACAATAAGCACCCATACGTCACGCAAGGCGAAAAAGAAAGCCGCGTGGATCGCGTTGGCAACAAGGTTCACGTGTATATGACCGCTATTCGTTCGCACTTCAAGCCTGACAATATCGAAGGCGTGAAAGTTGGCGATGAAGTCTATTTCCACGTAACCAATTTGGAACAAGACTGGGACGTACCGCACGGCTTCGCGGTTCGCCACAATGAAAACGCCGAACTGCTCATCATGCCGGGCGAAACACAAACGCTGAAATGGATTCCGAAAAAGCCCGGAATCGTAACGATGTACTGCACGGATTTCTGCTCGGCGTTGCACCAAGAAATGCAGGGGTACATCAGGGTTTCACCTGCCAATGCAAAAGTGGAACTGAGTTCTAATGCTGCAAAAGACAAGAAACCGCAATAAATCTCATTCTTGGAGGTGTAGTCCACTTCAAAAGTGGGCTACACCGAATGAGATGGAGAAGAAACAAAACACGAAATTTTCCAAAGGAAACACCCATGAAACCGCTATCCCGCATCCTGATTGGCGTTGCCGCATTGATGCTGATTGGAATGTACTTTTTGCCGATGTGGAGCATTTCGCTGGACGCGCCGCAATATCCCGAAGGTTTGGGGTTGAAAATTTACATCAACACCATTACCGGAGCGGCGGAAAACGACCTCACAAACATCAACGGGCTGAATCACTATATCGGTATGAAGCGGATTGAGCCAGATTCCATCGCGGAATTGCGCTATATGCCGATGATTATTGGTGCGATGATTGCTCTGGGGCTGGTTGCAGCTTGGCTGGGGCGGTGCTGGATGGCGCTTGCGTGGTCGTGTGTGTTTGTTGTTTTGGGAATTGTCGGCATAACCGATTTTTACCTCTGGGAATACGACTACGGGCATAATCTCGACCCTCACGCCGCGATTGTGATTGAAGGTATGGCGTACCAGCCACCACTAATCGGCTCGAAGCAGTTGCTGAATTTTACGGCACATTCGTATCCCGATGTTGCGGGATATATCGCTGGAGTGTCGATTTTACTGGGCTTTGCGGCATGGTGGTTGAGTATTCGCGGAGAAAAAAAACAACCGAAAACGAGCGTTTTGCGTGATACTGATTCCACGCAATTTATAGGCATTCCCACAATGCTGTTTACCGCGTGTTTGCTTGCTTCTACGGTATTGGTTTCGTGCGAACCCAAGCCTGAAGCCATTGATTGGGGCAAGGAAGAATGTGCGCATTGCAAAATGAATATCGCCGACAAACGCTTTGCTGCGCAGGTTTTGACGACAAAAGGCAAGGCGTATAAATTTGACGCAATCGAATGCGGTGCTGCTTTTTTGAACGAAGGAAAGGTTGCGAAGGCTGATGTGCACTCGGTTTGGGTGGCAGATTACAACAAGCAGGGCGAATTTTTGAATGCACAAAAATCGTTTTTTCTACAAAGTGAAAAACTCCAAAGTCCCATGAGTCTCAATATTGCTGCCTTCCCCAATAGTCAGTCCGTGAAAACTGCACTGGAACAGCTCGGCGGCAATGAACTGTATTGGGATGGAGTGCGCCTCCTTGTTGCAAAAACATGGGCTGCCGACAAACCGCATGAACACTGAATTGCACAAGCACGACAATCAAAATAATCACTATGCACTTTTCCCGACATACCGCACCAACGCTGCTTTTGCTCGCCCTTGCCTACGCAACGGCATTTGCTAAAACGCATGAAATTTCCCCTTCCGCGAAAGGCGGCGTGATTGCTCGTGCGATAGCATCCGCCAGTACCGGCGATACGCTCAGGCTTCGTGCGGGCGTGTACAAGGAGCATGATATTGTTGTCGGAAAGCCGCTTCATATCTTGGCTGCAAGAGGAGATGAACTGAGGGTAATTATTGATGCTGAATTGCGGGGAAGTTCGATGGTTTTTGTCCGCGCAAACGGCGTAACGATGCGGGGTTTGGCACTCAGGAATGTGCCGATAAGCTACATGAACGACAACGCTGCTATTCGCGTGGAAGGCGCACAAAATGGCGTGTTTGAGAACTTGCGCATTGACAACGCTCTTTTCGGTATTTACCTCGCTACGTCAGCAAATTGTCGTATCGCCGGGAACGTTCTTCGCGCCACCAAAGGCAATGAATCGTCGTCCGGAAACGGCATACACCTCTGGAAGTGTGATAATATCACGGTCGAAGGGAATGACGTTCAAGGACACCGCGACGGAATTTATTTGGAGTTTAACCGCCGTGCGCTCGTGCGCAGGAACACGAGCCAAGGAAATATGCGGTACGGGCTGCACTTTATGTTTTCGGATTCCTGCGCTTACGAATCCAATACGTTTCGCCAAAATGGTTCGGGTGTAGCGGTGATGTACTCTCGCTTTGTGCGGATGACGGGCAATAAGTTTGAGCAAAATTGGGGCGCGGCAGCGTATGGCGTGCTGTTCAAGGATATTACCGATTCCTACATGGCTGAAAATCGCTTTTTCAAAAACACAACGGGGCTGTATGCGGAGGGTGTAAACCGCACCATTATTGAGCGGAACGAGTTTGTGAATAATGGTTGGGCAATGAAAATTTTTGGCAGTGCGACGGATAATATCGTCCGTTTCAACAACATCATCGGCAATTCATTCGATGTTGCAACCAATAGTTTTGACAACGAAAATCAATTCATTCACAACTATTGGAGCCGATACGAAGGCTACGATCTTGACCGCAACGGCATTGGCGATGTGCCGTTTCATCCGGTGCGGCTCTTTTCGGTCTTAGTCGAGCAGCAACAATCCTCGCTTGTCTTGATGCACAGTCTTTTGGTAACAATGCTGGATGTGGCAGAGCGCGTCATTCCTTCGCTCACGCCAGAAACGCTTGTGGATGCAGCGCCGATGATGAAGCGAATTGATATAGTGCCAGAAAAATTATTCATCACAAAA
Organism: Candidatus Kapaibacterium sp.; assembly: GCA_004292595.1. Classification (GTDB taxonomy): domain Bacteria; phylum Bacteroidota; class Ignavibacteria; order Kapaibacteriales; family UBA4661; genus PH2015. The sequence continues at coordinate 4,642 of RDXM01000128.1, forward strand.
CAGAACCATCAACCATGATTGAACTACGAAATATCACCAAACGCTTCGGAGCGCATACAGTCTTGAATGGTCTGAACCTGAGATTTGATGCTGGGTCTATCACGGCTGTTTTGGGTCCAAATGGTTCGGGCAAAACAACATTGATGAAAACTATTCTTGGTTTGGTGCGCCCCGATAAAGGCGAGGTGCTGTTTGCGGGCGAAAACGTCGTCGGAACCTCGGAATATCGCAAAGGCGTTGGCTATATGCCACAAATAGCGCGGTTTCAAGACAACTTGACCGCCCGCGAACTTGTGCAGATGATACGCGATGTGCGTGAAAATCCTTCAGCAACAAGAGAAGATGAGCTTTGTGAACGCTTTCATCTTACGGAACATCTCGACAAGCCGCTTCATACCTTGTCCGGCGGAACACGGCAAAAAGTTAATGCAGTACTGGCGTTTATGTTCCAACCACCAATTTTGATGCTCGACGAGCCAACGGCAGGGCTTGACCCAATCTCTGCCAGCAGCTTCAAAGACGTGATTCTATCGGAGCGAAACGAGGGTCGGACGATTGTGCTGACATCGCACATTATGAGTGAGGTGCAGGAACTTGCTGATACAATCGTGTTTTTGTTGGAAGGGCGTGTCGTCTTTCATGGTGCAGCCACAGAATTACTGGGTAGAACTGGCGAAAAGACGTTGGAACGAGCAATAGCGCGGCTTTTGCAGGAATCATCTTCACAACGAGAAAATACTATGCGTGACAATGTAATCCAGGAAACAGCACAATGAAAACTATACTCAAACTCACCCGCTACGGCGCAATGAATGCCGTGCGTAGCCGATGGATACTTGGCTACACCGCTTTTTTCTTTCTCACAACCGAAGGCTTGATGCGCTTTGGGAGCGATTCCGGTAGAACTGTTGTGAGCCTCTTGAATATCGTTCTCTTGCTGATACCGCTTGTGAGCATCGTTATCGGCACGATGACAGTGTATATGAACCGCGATTTTACGGAGCTGCTCCTTTCGCAACCGATTGAACGCGGGAGCCTGTTTGCGGGACAATATCTGGGATTAGCATTGCCCTTGGTGGCAGCATTTGTACTAGGTGTGGGCGTTCCGCTTTTGGCAAGGGCGGGTGAAGATGGCGCAAACATTGGCGTTATCGTCATGCTGCTTGCAACGGGCAAAGTGCTGACGCTGATATTTACTGCCTTGGCGATGGTTGTTGCTACGCGCTTCGATGACCGCGCTTTTGGGCTGGGAGCCGCATTATTGCTGTGGTTGATGGCAGCAGTGGTGTACGATGGCTTGATGTTGGCAATGATTTGGCTCTTGCGCGATTATCCGCTTGAAATGCCTGTTTTGGCAATGAGCATCTTCAATCCGATAGATTTGGCGCGAACTCTGGTGATGTTGAAGTTCGATGTAGCCGCACTGATGGGCTACACGGGCGCGGTGTTTGAGAAGTTTTTCGGAACGGCATTGGGAATGAGCCTTGCAGCAAGTGCGCTTGTATTCTGGCTTTGTTTGCCATTCTGGGCTGGGAAAATTGTGTTTGAAAAGAAAGATTTTTAGAAAAAATAACCATCATAAGCATCTGGACAGTGAAAGCCTTCGACAAGCTCAGGCTGAAGAGCACTTCAGATCTCATGCTGAGCCTGTCGAAGCATTAAACTAATTTTGTCCACAACCGTACCTGATGAAACAGGATTATATCACAAGGAGAAAACCATGAATTTTACGGAAATTTCGCCCGCACAAATTGTTAAGCATGACATTCGCGCCGCAGCAGTATTTGAGCGGTACGGCGTGGATTTTTGTTGCAAAGGCAAAGAACCACTTCAGCGTTTGTGTGCAGAAAATAATATTGATTTTCGGGCTGTAACGCAGGATTTAAGCCAATTGGAGATCATTCCTTCAAAAAATGAGACGACCGATTTTTCTGCAATATTCGCTTCTGATTTGATTGCGCATATCTTGGAGCAGCATCATTCCTACGTCCGGTGCTCAATTCCCATCATTCAAAAGCATATCCACCGCGTTGTGGAGCGGCACGGAGCGGATTATCCCGAAACGCTGGAAGTCGCGCAACTCTTCGATACTCTCGCCGATGAATTAGAAGCGCACCTCTACAAAGAAGAACACGTCTTGTTCCCGGCGATTCATCGTATGGAAATGGCAGTCAAATTCGGGCTTGCGCCCACCAATAACCATTTTGGAACAGTTGCCAATCCGATTGGCGTAATGGAAGAAGAGCATGAAGAAGCGGGCGCAATTATGCACAAAATCAGGGAACTGACGGGGAACTACACGCCTCCTGCTTCAGCCTGTAACACGTTCAAAGCCGCTTATGCGGAGCTTAAAGAATTTGAAGAAGATTTGCACAAACACGTGCATTTGGAAAATCACGTACTGCACGATAAAGCACGAGATTTAGAACGGCAACAACTCTTGCAAACTTCATAAAATCTACGAATTCACATTGTTTTACTTTTTTATTGAGATAAGTTATGAAAACCCTACAAACAGTAAGCCTTTGTCTCCTTTGCATGTTTATTGTTTTCGTTGCATCTTGTTCAAAAGAAGAAGAGGGTGCTAAATCTGAAGAGAAGGCTTCAGAACAGTTAGCAAGCGGTGGTCAAGAAAATGTAAAAGATGAGGAATCAAAACCTGACATCGTAAAAGTTGCCGTCGGTTCAAAAGACCATTCTACACTTGTTACAGCACTGAAGGCGGCTAATTTGGTTACGTCCATGTCCAATGCAGGACCGTTTACCGTCTTTGCTCCGACAAATGCGGCATTTGATAAACTTCCCGCAGGAACGGTTGAAACGCTTTTGAAGCCTGAAAATAAAGCAAAACTCGCTGATATTCTCTATCATCACGTTATGACATCCGCCCTTGACGTGGACTTTTTTAGCGATGGGCAAACGCTTACAATGTTCGATGGAAAACCGGCAAAAATTACCAAAAAAGACGGCGCGATGTACATTGACGATGCTAAAGTGGTCGCTTCCGTTCGGGCTTCCAACGGTGTTGTTCATGTGATAGATGCTGTTGTTTTGGCGAAATAATAATTTGTAAAGATTTTATTAACTGAGCTATGCTTTCTAACGCCTGCGCCTACGGACTTCGAGCAATGATGCACCTAGCAAAGCAACCAAAGTCTACGTTTATCGCCATTGATGATGTTGCGGAGAGGGTTGCACTACCGAATGCCTTTCTGAGAAAAGTCATGAACAAACTGATTGGTGCTGGAATGTTAGAGTCGGTGCGAGGCGCAGGCGGTGGAGTGCGGCTCTTGCGAGAAGCAAGCAATATTCGCGTGTATGAAATTGTCCTTGCTATCGACGGAGATAAACGCTTTACGCGCTGTATGTTACACTTTGAGGCATGTAATCCCGAAAAGCCTTGTGCATTTCATGCTGAATGGGCAAAGCAACGCGAAATAATTCAAGACCAACTGCAAACACTTACTCTTAAAGATATTGCGGAAACGATGCGGAAATATTACTTGACAAATGATAACAACTAATATATATTAGTTTTCTTAATCCTTAAACCAAATGCTTCGCAAACTCGCCATATTCCCCCTTTTGCTCGCGTACCTCGCCATGACGTGCCGCGTGGCTGTGCCTGTGGTGAATTATGTGGTCAATCACGAAGCATATTTGGAACGCTGCGAAAACAAGGCAAAACCTGAGTTGGAGTGTGACGGCTGCTGTCAGGTAAAAAAAGAAATTGCCGAAAATACTGATGACGAACAATCATCTGAAAGCAGCACCAATTTTCGCTCGCAGCGCACAAATACCTTAGAAAATCTCGAATCTTTATATCTCATTTCGGAATCCATTCACCTGCAATCCCCTGAAACAGCGACAAAACCTAGTGTTGCTGTCATTTCTGCCAATCTCCTCTTTGGCGAAGGAACAGTGCCGTTCCAGCCGCCACGTGCTTAATCAATCCTTCTCATCTGAGGAATTCCTTTCAACACAAGATGTGGTGCGCCCTTTGAATCAGGGTGCGGCACGAGCATCTGCTTTACGGGATCGACTATTACGTCTAATCCTTCCAATGCGATTGCTCCTAAAAGTGCTTCCTCGCCCGTAACCGCCGCTTGAACAAGCGTTGTACGATTACTCCATTGTACTTCAACAGCACTTGTAATCGGTACTTCCTCGCGTTGCCCATTAGCCATAACTGCCTCACGGAACGTTTTAATGGTGAGACCAAGTTCTACACAAACTTTGCTCGGAATAACAAGCATAACCGCACCTGAATCAACAAGTGCGCGGATTGTTGTTGAGCGAATTTCGTGTTCTTGAATGTACCCTTCAGCAAACTTTTCTTGGTCGAAGCCATTGGTGAGCGTTATATCGACGTACGTTAAACCCATGATATTTCCTTGATTTTATTGAACAATCTTCCCGCAAAATTACAAATAATTATGAAAACTTTATATCAAACACTTCTCAATGCCGCATTATTACTCACCTTTGCGGCATTGTCAAGTTTCGCACAAACAGAACTTTCTGGCACCATCAGCGACGCTTTTTCCCGCGAAGCTCTGCAAAGCGCACGTATCACCGTGAAAGGCACAAATATCGGTGCTTTGGCAAATAGCAACGGACGTTTTACGCTGAAAAGCCCGCCAAATCTCGCTTCTACGGATGTTTTACAAATTTCTTCGCTTGGCTACAAAACCAAAAATATCCTTGTAAGCGAGATTTTATCAGCTTCCGAAGGCATTGTGATTCAGTTGCAGCCGTCGGTGATTACCTCGCAGCAAGTGGCAGTGACGGCAAATCGGCAATCGCAGTTGCGCTCGGAAATGCCTGTTGCCATCAGCGTTGTGTCGAAGCAGCTTATCGAAGAAACCAAGCCTGCGATGATGTACGAAATTATGAACAAAGTGCCAGGCGTGGTCATGACCAATCTCGGCAACGAACAGCATAGTATGGCAATTCGCTCGCCCATGACCACCCGCGCACTCTTTCTCTACCTCGAAGACGGCATCCCCATTCGCACCACAGGCATTTTCAATCACAACGCGCTGATGGAAATTAACCTGCCCGCCATGCGTGGAATTGATGTTGTCAAAGGTCCCGGCTCGGCTCTGTATGGCGCAAATGCTGTGTCGGGCGCAATCAATTTCCTCACGCAACGCGCTGGAGCAAGACCACTCCTTGAGTTTGGGCTGCAAGGCGATAATTTCGGCTACCAGCGTGTGAATGCGCAAGCGAGTTATACGTTTGGGAATGAGTCGGGCAATCCGTCGCAAAACCCGCTTGGAATCTACGTTGGCGGCTATGCTGCGCGGCAGCAAACCTCGTGGCGGGCATTTAATTCGATGGAAAAACTGTCGGCAAGCCTTCGTGCGGATTACCGAATTGCCCCCAAGACCGCACTGGAACTGACGTATTCCATCAACAATCTCCGAAGCGATATGCCGGGCGGCATTGACAGCGCGATGTTTTTTTCGCAAAGGTATCCGTCGAATAATTTCATTGCCTACCGCGACAATAAGGCGCAGCGCGGGCGTTTGACGCTCGACCACAGTTTTGACGACAACGACGTTTTCCGCAATTCCAACATCCGTGCATCAGCATTTTATCGCAATAATCAGCTTCAAATGCTGCCCAGTTTCCGTCTGCGCAATGACGCTCGCAATCCACGCGGCGCGTTTGGCGAGATTTCTGATTCCCGTTTTTCCTCGCTCGGTGCGGATGTGCAATACCGTACAAGCCTGAATTTGAGCGGTGTTCAGGCGAATCTTGTGGCGGGAGTTTTTTATGAAAATAGTCCGCATACTGTGAGAGCAAAGTTTCTGCGCGTGGGTAGAGAAATTGTCGGCGGAAGCAGTATTTATCGCACATTCACGGAAACGGATTCCATGCTGACAAGCTACAACGTCGGCTTGCAAAACCTCGCAGGCTACGTCAGTGCTGACGTGCAGCTTACGCCGCACCTGAAAGCGATTGCGGGAGTGCGCTACGACCGCCTTTCCTTCGATTTCAAAAACAACCTTCCACCCAGCGCATTTACTGGCTCGCCCGACCAACAAACCACCTACAATAACGTCGCACCGCGCTTTGGCATCACCTACAACGCCGACGCGATGAACGGCTTGTATGCGAATTACAGCATCGGTTTTCTACCGCCCGAATTGTCCGAGCTTTTTCGCGGTGTGCGTGTGCCGAATCTCACGCAAGCGAGTTTCAACAACTACGAAATTGGCGGCTACGCAGCATTTTTCGAGGGTCTGGCGTATCTCGACGTAAGCGCGTATTTGCTGGATGGCGTGAACGAAGTGATTTCGGTGCAGGTCGAGCAAAACGTATTCGAGAACCGCAACGCAGGTGCGACGCGGCATTACGGCGTGGAATTTCAAGTCGGTTTTGTGCCGACCGACGAAGTGAGCGTCCGCATTGGCGGCACGTGGGCGCGGCATCTGTTTGTGAATTACCGTGAGCGCGTTGGCGCATCCGAGCGCGTGTTCGACAATTTCCAAATGCCACAAGCACCCGACCTCGTAACATTTTCGGAAATCACTTATAAACCAGCATGGTTACTGGGTTTCAGAATTGGTGCGGAAGTGCAAACGATGGGGCAGTATTTTCAAGACGTGCAGAACACAAAGCAGTATGCGGGTCATGCGGTGGTCAATCTTCGGGCGGGCTACAAAATTGGCGGTGTGGATGTGTTCGTCAATGTGCTGAACCTCGCAAATACGCTGTATGCAGAAACGTCGTCGTGGAGCAGTTTTGGGTATTCGTTTACGCCTGCGAATCCGCGTTTAATCAGCGTTGGAGCGGCGTATAATTTTGGTGCATTGTTCCGTGAACGCTAGTCATAATGCGCTTTGCAGGAAATGACGGTAATGGTTGTGTCGCTGACGCGGTAGATTAAGCGGTGTTCCTGCGTGATGCGGCGCGACCAACAGCCTTGATAGTTGTGTTTGAGTGCTTCGGGCTTGCCTGTTCCCTCAAACGGTGTTTTGGCAGCCTCTTGAAGCAAGCTCATGATTTTGTTGAAGATTTTGCGGTCAAAATTGCCCCAATCGGTAATGTGCTGTATGGAAAGTGGCGTAAATGCTATGTTCCTCATGCCGCCATCTCCATTGGACGATTGATGATTGCTTCGTGCGGTGGCACTCCGGCAAGAATTTTGTCCATATCAACTTCGATGAGATTTCCAGCATCCGCCTGTGCCAGAGAGCGCATAATATCAGCATGGAGCGCGGGATTGCGGCGAATACGCTCGGTTTCATCCAAGCCGTCGGTGTCTTCCCATGAATCGTCCCAAGGCTCGTTACCTTTATCGTTGCCCGTGATTTCAAGGATAATTCTGAGTGAACGATTTTGGGTGAATGTTTTCAATGATGCGAAAAAATCATCGTTGAGTTCGGATGTGTGAAGATGAAATGTGGCTTGCATAGTGCTTCAATGCTTGGTTGTGAGAAAAATTATTTACGCAAAAAGTTCCGAGATTTCAACAGAAAAACCTTCAACAACGATGGATTCACAAACACCGCGTTTGGTCAGTTTTTGTCGCAATTCAAAGGTTTGTTCGGTGAAATCATTGTCCAAAACTTCTTGGTCGTTTGGCAAAACGTACTGTTCCAGCGTTTGCTTTGCGGGGTCAAGAATCCAGTATTCATGCACTCCGTGAGCGGCGTAATCAACAAACTTCACACCTCTGTCAATTTTTTCGGTGGATGTGGAAACAATTTCCACGACAAAATCTGGTGCGGGAAAGTGCATTTGGTCGGGCGCGAATTCGGCGGCTCGCTCGGCAGAAAAGAAGCAAATATCAGGCTCGTAGTCATTGCGCGAAAGGGAAATCATCACTTTCTCCACGCCAACTTTGCCAAGTTTCTGTTTCTTCACGTGAGCATGAAGCAAGGAGGAAAGCTGCATCGAAGCGTCCCAATGCCGCATTCTGACAGGCGATTGGTACACAATTTCGCCGTTGATAAACTCAGCTTTTGTGTCCTCATGCACAAGAGCGTAGTATTCACGCCGTTTTTCAGCTTCCGTTTTCAAACGATGCTGAACGCTTTTGAGGATAAACGCCGCATTGGGCGCGTGGTAAACGTTTTCGATAAGTTCTGCTGTGGTGGTCATAATGTTATTGATTTACCAAATTCTGGAAACATTGTAGTCATCAAATACCGCATCACTACTCATTACGGCAAAATTTTGTGTGAGCGCAGTGGCAATGATTATGCGGTCAAATGGGTCGCGGTGGATGCTTGGTAAAGTTTCTACAAGGCTGATGGCATCAAGGCTGACGGGTAAAACCTCAATGTTATTTAATGCAGTTTCTCTTGAAATCAGGGGTTCAATAGGCTCAGGCAAAACAAGTTTACCACTTTGAGATTTAATCGCCATTTCCCAAGGGCTGGCGACACTCAAAAAGAATGTATTCTGCTTATCTGCTATTGTTGTTGCTGCTTTACGCGAGAGTTTTGCCTGATTTCCAATCAACCAAAGGAAAGCGTTGGTGTCAAGAATAATGTTCATGCTACATATACTCCTCAAAATCTTCCAAGGGAGCATCAAAATCATCGGACATCCAGATTTGTCCTTCCAGACTGCCGAAAACTCTTGGTTTATCGTTTTTTGGCGGTGGCGCGTATTCAGGATATTTGCGATAAAATTCTTCTGCTGGCATTCCGTAGGTTTTTTCGATTGCTTCTTCCTTTGTCAGAATGCGGTATGATGGAAGTTTTATCTTTTCCTGAGCAGGTGTATCCAAGCGGGTTTCTGCGGGCAGAGTGAGCCAAACAAGCGGTTTTTCACCTTCGGCAATAATAACTTCCTCGCCGCCTTGGGCAAGTTCAATGAGCGAAGCAAGGTTTAAGGAGGCTTCGGCGATACTGACGAGTGTCATGGCGGTTCTCAAAAATTTGAAACAATATTCACAAATACTCTTCCAATTTACTCAAACTAAACTATGATTACAAATACACTTCGGGCGGATGTTCACAACACTGAAACGCCCAAAACACAAGCAAATATCAGCATTCCAAGCAAAGTACGGCAATTTTTCAAGCGCAATGCCTACAATCTGCATCGCTGGATAAGCATTGTCGCGCTTGTTCCTGCCTTGTTGTGGTCGCTTTCTGGCACGTCGCACCCGTTTATGGCGCATTGGTTCAAGCCGCCGATTGCGAAGGAATTTTTGCCGCCGCAACCGATTGACCAAAGTCAAGTAATAATGCCGCTTGCAGAGGCATTGAAGCAAAACAATATCCGTGAAATTAAGCAATTTCGCTTGGTCAATTTTAAAGGTGCGGTTTTTTATCAAATCCAGCAAGCATCAAGCCCCGAACACCTTTACCTCGAAACCCGCACGGGAACTCGTTTGCAAGACGGTGACGCTTTGTATGCAGAGTTTTTGGCAAAACAGTATTTTGGAAATCCGAATGCTGTTGTGCTGGAAAAGCGCGTCATTACTGGGTTTGACGACGATTATCGCTACATCAATCGTTTGCTGCCAGTATGGAAAGTTTCGTTTCAAGAAGGCGGCTATGATGTGTATGTGGAAACCTCTTCAGGTCGCATGGCGACCTACAACACGCCGCTCCGACGCGCATTTTTGCTGGTGTTTCAGTATCTCCACAACTGGGGCTGGCTGAATGGCGCGGAAATACTGCGTTTGAGCGTTATTACCACATTTCTTGCTGTGATTATTCTGACCGCACTTTCGGGAATTGTGCTGTATATTTTTACATGGAAAAAGCGCAAACAGCAGTCTGCAAGCGGCTTGCGGAAGTATCATCGCAGTATCGGCATTGCCGTTTCTTTTTCGACTTTGATGTTTGCTTCGAGCGGATTGTATCACGCGCTGCACAAAGAGCGTTTGCGCGATGAAGCTGGGCAGCCCGCACTGCAACACACGTTCAGGGCAGAAGAACTGAATTTTGGTGCGAAAGAAGCCGCGTTTGTCGCGCCGCCACTCTTCGATATTTCTGCGGTAAAAATGCCTATGAACGGCGTACCAACTGTCTTCTACCGCTTTTCACACAACGTAAAATTGGAAGCGGCGGATGAATGCTGCGCTCCCATGCAAAGCACCAGCGCGGATAAAAGTGGCAAAAAGCCAGAATCCATCAAGGCTGCAACGTATTTTAATGCCGAAACAGGCAAGGCACTTCCGCAAGGCGATATTCGCTATGCGCGGCACGTTGCTATGCGGCTTGCAGGGATTTCCAGCACACAAATTGTGCGGGAATCGCTCGTTACGGAATTCAAAGGCGAGTACGGTTTTATTAACAAACGATTGCCTGTACAGCGCATAGATATTGCTTCGGAGGGAAAACCTGCTGTCTATATTGAGACCCAAAGCGGCACCCTTGCTGCGCGTGTGCAGGAGAGCGACCGCGCCGAAGGCTTTGTTTTTGCGTACATTCACAAACTGGAATTTTTGAAGCCGCTTGGCAAGGATGTGCGCGACGGCGTGGCTGTGGCACTGGGTTTGGTGAATAGCGTCGTTGCTGTGTTAGGATTGATGCTGTTTGTGGGTTTGCCAAGAAAGCGGTAAGTGGTATATTTGAACAATGCAGAGTACAACAAACTCTTGCTGCTGCTTTTTTGCAGTGCAAGAGTTTTTTATTGCAACATCGCAACATTTACCCCAAACACCGCATCATATCTCGCTTCTATGACCATCTTCTCCGCTACAAATCTCGTAAAATCGTACAACGATATTCCGCTTCTGACGGGCGTTTCCTTCGGTATGGAATCTGGCGAACACATTGGCATTATTGGCGCGAATGGTGTGGGCAAAACGACGCTCATGCGCATCATTGCTGGTGCGGAGGAGCTTGATGGCGGAACGGTTGCGTTCAACAAAGAAGCCACATTCGAGTATTTAAGCCAAGTTCCGTCCATTCCCGATGATGAATTGGTGCTGAATGCCGTCATGCAAGCGCGTCCGAAAATGTACGAATTGCTGAATCGCCATGCACAACTTTGTGCCGTGATGGACAACGACGCAGCAAGCAACGAAGCCACGCAGAAGGAATTGCACGAGGTCAGCCGCGCTATTGACGACGATAACGGTTGGCTCTTGGAAAACGAAGCTCGCGCAATGCTTCAAAAGCTCGGATGTACGCGCTTCGACGAGCGCGTTGGCAATTTGTCCGGCGGCTTGAAAAAGCGCGTCGCACTGGCGCGAACGCTGATGTCCGACGTGGATTTGCTTATCTTGGACGAACCCACCAACCACCTTGATGCGGACTCCGTACAATGGCTTCAAGACCGCCTCACGACTTCGCCGCGTGCGCTTTTGCTTATTACGCACGACCGCTATTTTTTGGATGCTGTTACCACGCGCATTGTCGAATTGGACAGAGGCAAAGTGATTTCCTTCAATGGCAATTACGAGTTTTACGTGGAGAAAAAATCCATGCAAACCGCCAACGAAGAAGCCACCGCCGACCACCAGCAAAATCGTCTCCGCGACGAACTTGCGTGGCTGAAAGCGGGCGCACGGGCGCAACGCAAAAAGCAAAAAAGCCGCGTGGATTGGGTGAATAAAATGCAGGAAGACCAAGCACGGCTGAGAGCCGCAACGGAATTGAAGCAAATAAAAATCGAGGTGGGAACGCAGTTTGCGGGTTCGCAGCTTATTGATGCCGTTGGTATTTCCAAGAAAATCGGCGACCGCGTTCTTTTTGAAAATTTCACCTACAAAGCCACAAAGGGTGATAGAATCGGCATTATTGGCGCGAATGGTTCAGGAAAATCTACCTTGCTGAACATGATGACGGGCGAGATTCAGCCAGATTCTGGCACAATTAAAATTGGCACAACAGCGAATATTGGGTACTTTCGCCAAGAAAGCAGCGACATTGACCCAACGCTCTCCGTGCTAGCGGCGGTGCGGGATGTAGCCGAGTACATCGACACAGGCGTAGGGCGCGACCGCTACCTTTCTGCCCGCGATATGCTCCAACGTTTCAACTTCGCCACGCACCAATTCGGCACTCTTGTCGGCAATCTTTCGGGCGGAGAGCGGCGCAGATTGGGCTTGCTACGGGTGCTGATGAAAAATCCCAACGTCCTTTTGCTAGACGAACCAACCAACGATTTCGATATTCAGACGCTTGGCGCGTTGGAAGAATACGTGCAGCATTTTTTTGGCGTGCTTGTTGTCGTTTCGCACGACCGCGCCTTTTTGGACAGAACCGTAGAATTTATCTACTCTTTCGAGGAAGACGCAGAAGGAAAGCGCATCATTAAGCAATATCCGGGCAATTACTCGGCATATCTTGAGAAGAAAGAAACGGCGGGAGAAGAGGCAAAATCGGAGGCATTGCGCAAAGAAGAAGCAGACCGAAAAGCAGCCGCAGAAGCCGCACAGAAACTTGGTTTGGAGATAAATCCGCAACCCAAAAAGACCAAATATCAAGCGCACCGCGAGCGGGAATCCTTGGAGCGGAAAATTGAAAAATTGGAAGCAAAAAAAGCGGAAATTGAAGCCTTTCTCTCCTCTGGCACAGAAACCGATTACAAAATTATTAAAGAAAAAAGCGATGAATTAGTTGCGAATATTGCGGCAATAGATGTGGCGACGGAGGCGTGGTTGGAGCTTCAAGACTAGGGCAAAGGCACACTTTGCAATAAAAAGCAACTTCATATTTTGCGTAACAACGGAGGCATTATGTCGGCACAACAAGCAACGCAGCAGTATTTCACGATAGATGAGTATTTGGAGCGTGAAAAAACAGCACTGGTGAAAAGCGAATATTACAAAGGCGAAATATTTGAGATGGCAGACCATAAACCGCTTGAAATGGCAGGTGGCACACCACGTCATTCCGAGATTGGTGGCAATATCTACTTTGCTGCACGGAAGCGTTTACAAGGTTCATCGTGCAAGATATTTAACAGCGATTTAAAAGTTCATATTCCCGAAAATCAATTTTTTACGTATCCTGATATTACCATAGCCTGCGGGCAACGCGAATACTTTAAGGATTCAGCACTGATGAATCCTCGCGTCATTATTGAGGTTTTGTCGGATTCCACCGAAGCGTACGATAGAGGCACAAAATTCACGCTCTACCGCTCCATTCCCAGCTTGCAGGAGTACGCGCTCGTATCGCAGCAAGAACATTTGGTTGAAATATTCCGCCGCAACCAGCACGGACGCTGGGAATTGTACATTTTTTCCAATGATGCAGAAGTAGAATTATCGTCGGTCGAATGCGTCATTTCCATGCAAGAAATCTATGCAGACCTTGATGAAATATAGTGTTTCCTAAACTTCATCTCGCTGCAATCACAGGTTGCTCTCCAAAATTAAGAGCCTTGAACAACAAGATTTTTATACAACAAACAAAACACCACAAATGGTAGCATTTGCAAGATGGCTCCCCATCTTGCGGAGGGCGAAAAGCACGTGGCGAGACAAAAACTCCGATCACAAAAAGAAACGTGGTATGTTTTGTTCGATATACGGTTGTGGGTTTATGGAAAAAAGATGGAGAACGCGATAACTACCGAAAACACTGCATTTGCTTGAACGTGAAGGCAATCACAAAGCAAAGGGCATGAACCGTTTAAGAACGGTGTAAGGACACACAAAATACACATTTCGTTAATAGGAAAACAGTGTAGGAAAGTAAGAATTTTTAATGACCAAAAGTCATAGAAAAAACCTAAACGTCTTTCCAATACTGCCTTGTGGATTTATCGTGCTTGTTGCGTTTGCAAATCTTTGAAGCGTGCTAAATCGTGTGCTAAATCAATCAGATTCCGCATTGTTCCTTGTCCGATTCCCAAGTACAGGTCTGTAAAGCGCGTCGTTACTTCTTCGGGCATTTGCGCTATGAAGAAAAGAAGTCGCTCACGCATATCCTGCACACCTCGTGTAAACTCGCTTTCGAGATGTTGATAGCCTTCCTGACCGCTCTGCGTCTTGCGTAAGGTTGAATATAGATTCCATGCCACTTTCCCCGAAAAAATAAACTCGTTAAATTCATCCGGCGCATCCAGCATTGATGCTGCCTCCAAGAGTGCGCCGATGTCGTTGCGCTTGCGGAGATTGTGTCCGGTGTAATGGTCGAGGTAGTCAAGAACTGCGCTTGTTTCAGTCGAAAATGTCATGGGTACAACATCGAAAAATGAAGAAAAATCGTCAAACTGATGATAATTGCTGACGGCAATACGTGTACAAAGACGGACAAAAAAGAAAGTATTGCACAGCTCAAATGTTTGCATTTGATGTGCTTTGGTGGTTTTTTTCACAGATTTATCTTTGCAAATTAGCGACTTTATTGTAAGTTATTGCTTCATTTTAAAAGTTGTGAATTTATTTTCATTTTGTGAACTTTCGCTTTCCACTTGGCAACCATGCGTATCGTCCCTGCCAACGGCAAACTTAACCTCAAAAACGACGGTCAGTTAGAGATTTTCTTTCTGGGCGTGGGTTCGGCATTTTCCAAAACCTTGTTTCAAACGAATTTTATTCTTGTGCAAGGTGATACACACGTTGTGGTGGATTTTGGAATGACGGGTCCGATGGCATTACACAATCTCGCAGGCTTGGAAATGTCAGGCTTGGAAGTGATTTTGCCAACGCACAGCCACGCCGACCACGTTGGCGGTATTGAATCGCTTGCGCTGGCAAACCGCTATATTGCTCGTCGCATTATGGGCAAGCCGAAATTGAAAATGATTGTCACCGAAGAATACGAGCGCATTTTGTGGGATATGACCTTGCGCGGCGGCTTAGAATGGAACGAGCAAGACGATGCCGGAAAAAAACTCTCCTTCTACGACTACTTCGACCCGCTTCGTCCCGCATGGAAAGGCGGACGAGACCGCGAAACCTTTGAAATTCAAGTTGGCGATATTCACATCGAAATGTTTCGCACCAAGCACGTTCCCGAACAAGCCTCCACGTGGCAAGATTCCTTCATCTCATACGGTGTGTATGTGAATGAGCGCATCTTCGTTTCGGCTGATACCCGCATGGATGCTGACCTCCTGAACTATTACGCTCCGCGCTCGGAGGTGATGTTCCACGACGTACAATTCTTCTCTGGAGCAGTCCACACGCCCCTCAGCGACCTGCAAGCCCTTCCTGCCGATGTAAAAAAGAAAATGTTTCTTATCCATTATTCCGATAATTGGCAGCAGCACAGCGTTGATGACTTCGCAGGATACGCCCTTCAAGGCTATCGTTATATTTTTGATTAAGTGTGAAAAACAGCTTACCCCTCCTATTCTGCTTCGGTGCGCTTGAATGCATTGAAATCTTCTCTGTTGTGTGTAAACCGCTTCCTGCCTCTATCGGATAAACATTCTCGTAAAATTTACTATGACCTACACCTCTCTTTTGCTTCAGCACGAGGGCGCGATTGCAAGCGTAACCTTGAATCGCCCCGACAAACGCAACGCGCTTAATCCCACGCTTATTGCGGAAACTACCCATGCTTTTACGGCACTTCGCACCGATGATTCGGTGAAAGTGATTGTCCTTCGCGCAAATGGGAAAGTTTTTTGCGCGGGCATGGATTTGGCGTATTTGCAGCAGATTTCGGAAAATTCCGTGATGCAAAACAAAGCTGATTCGCAAACCTTCCATGAAATGCTCTTCGCAATTTACACTTCGCCAAAGCCCGTCATTGCTTGTGTTCAGGGTGCAGCGATTGCTGGCGGATGTGGCATTGCGTCGGTGTGCGATGTGGTGATTGCGGCGCGGGAAAAATCATTGTTTGGCTATTCGGAAGTGAAGATTGGCTTTATTCCTGCCATTGTGAGCGTGTATCTTGTGAAGCGCATTGGTGGAATGCAGGCGCAACGGCTTTTGCTGACGGCAGAAAATATTTCTGCAGAAGAGGCATTCCGCGTTGGGCTGATTACAAACGTTGTTGATGACAATAATTTGGAAACTGCCGTCCAGGAAGCCGCACAAATGCTTGCGGCGAACAGTTCATCGGCAATGGCACTGACGAAGGAAATCATTGCAGGTTTGGGAAATATGTCGCTTGAGAGCGCACTCAAATACGCCGTTTCTATGAATGCGATTGCCCGCACAACTGACGATTTTAAGCGGGGTATAGCAGGATTTTTGCAAAAGTAATGCGTGATTGGTCAGGTCATAGCTTTTTGGACGCAGATGAAGATGATTGAATGGATAAAGATGATGAAAGAGCAGAAAATATGAAAGATAGACACACATTCAGTTTATCATCTTCATCAATCAAATCATCTTCATCTGCGTCCCCTTTCCATTGCTGCTGACCAGTTACAATAATTCTATACATCACACACTTGTCTTCACGGAGAAATCGCATGGCAACAGCACCGAAAGCTGCGAAAAGCGCATCAGAACAAGCCTCACAGCACGACATTCAAGCAATGCACACCTCGAAGCTCCTTTCCGACGACGAGCGCAAACTTATCTTCTCTCGAATGCTGGAAGCGCGGGAATTCGACCTGTCCATGATTCGCCTCTTCAAGCAAGGACGCGCTTTCGGCGGCGTGTATTCGCAAATTGGCAATGAGGCAACCTCCGTCGGTTCTGCCTTTGCACTCAAGATGAGCGATGCGTATTTCCCGATGCACCGCGACGTAGGCGGGCATTTTGTGCGCGGTCAGGAATTGCGCACGATGCTGAAAAACTTTCTTGCCCGCGAAGGAAGCGCGATGCGTGGCACCGACGGAACGGGTCATTACGCCGATGTGGAGCGCAAAGTCTTTGGCAATGTTTCGCATTTAGGCGCGATGATTCCTGTCGCGGCGGGCTATGCAATGGCGGCAAAAATGCGCGGCGAAGATACCGTCGCAATGACATACATCGGTGATGGTGGCTCGAATATCGGCGATTTCCACGAAGCAATGAATTTTGCCACCGTGCAGCGCATTCCGCTTGTGCTTATCATCGAAAATAATCAATACGCCTATTCTACGCCGTCGCGTCAGCAATATGCGTGCGAAAAACTCTCTGACCGCGCCAAAGGCTACGGCTGCTTTGGCGAAACGATTGACGGAACAAATGTGGAATTGGTCTATGAATCTTGCAAGCAAGCAGTGGAGCGGGCGCGGAAGGAAGGAATGCCGTCAATTATCGAATGCGTAACGATGCGGATGCGCGGTCATGCTGAACACGACGATTTTAGCTACGTTCCCAAAGACCTCCTCGAAACATGGCAAAAACGCGACCCGATTGACCGCTACGCACAAGCACTCATTGAGCGCAAACTTCACACGCAAGCCAGTATTGACCAGCTTCGCAAGGAAATTTCCGACGAAATGAACACGGCGATTGATGAAGTTGTTGCCTTGCCGTTTCCGAAGCCTGAAGAAGGGCGGAAATTGGTCTTTGTGGACTGAGATTTTTGGTCATAGGTCTTGTCGAAAAACTAAACTGGGATTTCTTGGGATGAGTGGAATTACTGGGATTCTTGATTTTTTGAGATGGAAATTTGAAATAAAAATTTGAGCTAAAAAAGATGTCGAAAAATCCCAGTCCAAGTACAATCATAAACCAATAACCAAAAAATCCCAGTAATCCCAATAATCTCATAAAATCCCAGTCCAAGTACAAAACCTTGAACATCGCATACAACCTCACCTATAAGCAAAAATGCTCGCCACGTCCAACCTCATCAATCTTCAATCGCTGATTGACCTCAGTGCTGCCTTGAACGCCTCCGACGACGAGTTGTTTATTTTGAACACCTCGCTGCTCTCGGTGATGGGAAAGCTGCGAACCTTCAAGGCGTGCGCCCTTCAGCCTGTGCGCCAAGAGGGTGTGCTGAAGTGGTGCTGCGTTGCGAGCAAAGGAATGAAGCTGCCTTCCGAGCCGTTCACGCTAGATTTCAACGCGCTCCGCCCTTTTAATCCCACCGACATCAACGATGGCGTTTTTGTGGATACTGGCATTCAAATGGTGCAGGCTGTACGCAAGGAACAGACGGGGGCGCGGCAATTTGCGGAAATTGGACAAGGCAGTGGTAATGAGAGTATTCATTCGGCTTCACCGCCTGACGAGCAGGAGTTTTTGGCGTTGCTTTGCTTTGGGGCAAATCTTACTAAAATTCCGTATTCCGACGAAGAAGAGCAGTACATTTCGCTTGTGGCAAGCATCACGGCAAACGCGCTGCTGAACGCACGAAACCTACGCTCGCTACGGCAAACGGGTTCGTATTTGGAACGAAAAAACCAGCTTTTGACGACCTTGTTTGAAATCAACCGTGAGTTTACTGCGCTCTTGAACAAGGACGAAATTATCAAGTTTCTCACGCTGCGCCTTATGGGACAGCTTGCTGTGAGCCGCTTTGCTGTTCTCATCAAAACGCCCGCTGTGCCGCATGGTTTCGACCTCGCAGTGAATCGCCTTAAAATGTCGAACGGCCAAGCTGCTGCCTTGGCGGAATCCTTTCAAATGGATGCCGCACACGCAATGACGCGCTGTTCAGAGATTGTCGGCGATTGCGTCCTTGCCTCGCCAATGACCACGCAAAACGAAACACGCGGCTTGCTGCTTGTTGGCGAAAAAATGAACAAACAGCCCTACACGCTGGAGGAGCGGAATTTCCTCGAAGCACTAGGAAGTACCGCCATGACTGCGTTGGAGAATGCGCGTTTGTTTCAGGAAGAATTGGAAAAGAAGCGTTTGGAAGATGAATTGAACCTCGCTCGTACGATTCAAAAAGGCTTGCTTCCGCAGGAATTACCGCAGATTCCAGGCTTTGGCGTTGCGGGAATGAGCGTGTCCTCGAAGCAAATTGGCGGCGACTACTACGACGTATTCCCGATTGACGACACCAGCGACGAATGGATGCTCGTCATTGCCGATGTTTCGGGCAAGGGTACACCGGCTGCGTTGCTTATGGCAAATACACAAGCGGCACTGCGAGCATTGGCGCAAGTAAATATGCCGCTTCCCGACATGGTGAGCCGCATCAACAATCTTCTCTACACCAACACCAGTTCCGATAAATTCGTAACATTTTTCTGCGCAAAGCTCCACACTGTGGGTAAAACCTTGACCTTCTGCAACGCTGGACACAACCCGCCTCTCCTGCTCCGCGAAAACGGCACCCTCGAAACGCTCACCGAAGGCGGCTTGATTTTAGGCATCATGGAAACGATTGTCCCCTACGAAGAGCGCACTATCACTCTTGCCGCAAACGATGTGCTGGTCTGCTTCACCGACGGCGTGTCGGAAGCATTGAACGAGCATTTGGAGGAATTCACTGATGCTCGTCTAGAAAACTCCTTGCGAGCGAGTGCGCATGGCACAGCACAAGAGCTTGTAGAGCGCATCACGACTGACGTTCAAGCACACGCAGGCGGTGCGCCGCAGTCGGATGATATTACGATGCTTGTCTTGAAGGGGTTGTAGTATCATTAGGTTTCTCACCTTTTTTTGACACAAAATAAATGGAACAAAACACCCTCAACACGCCTATCGACGCACTTCTTGAACGCCTTTCGGCAATGGCGACAATGATGGAAATGCTTGACGAGAACCAATTCAAAGTTCGCGCAATGCAAGCAGCAGTGAGGTCTTTGGAGGATGCAAACTTTGAATATCTCGACCTTGCCGCAATCGCCGAGGTACAAGGCGTGGGCAAGGGAATACTGGGCTTGATTCAAGAATTTGCCGAAACAGGCGCGATGAAAGACGACGTGCTTTTGCAAGAAAAAGTTCCCGCTTCGGTGCTGGAAATGACGCAGTTGCGCGGCTTAGGGGCAAAGAAAGTACGCACTTTGTGGCAAGAAGTTGGCGTACTTTCAATAGACGCACTTTCGGAAGCCGTGAACGCAGGGAAAATAGCGCAGGTAAAGGGTTTTGGCGCGAAAACGGCGGCGAATATTGCCGAAGCAATTCAGCAATATCGCTCGGCAAAAGGGCAAGTACACTTGCACAAAGCATGGGCGGAGAGCGAGCGTTTATGCGGCATTCTGTCGGCTTTGCCAAAAGTGCTGCACGCGGAAACAGTTGGCGAAGCCGCGCAGGGCGCAGAGACAGTGCGTTTGCTGAGTATTCTTGTTTCGGTGGAATTGCCATTGCCTGAATTAAGCGCACAAATACAAGCCTTGAGCGAGTTTGCGAATTTTACCGTTATTGAAAATTCTGCTCAAACTTCGCCAATGCTTACGTTGCAAGGATTGACCGAAAACGAACTACCATGCCAACTTATCCTTTGTACGCCTGAGAACGAAGGTTTGGTGCGGCATATTGCTACAAGTTCGGCAGAATATCATGCGGCATTTGTGAAATTTCTCACAGAAAAATCTTCTGAAAGCAGTATTACACCTGATGTTTGGGCAGATGAAGTACGAATGTATTCTGAAGTAGGAATACAAATAATTCCGCCAGAACTTCGCATCAATGCTCGTGTTTGGAGCAATGATGACGAAGTACGCAAGATTGGTAATCGCGTACAAGAATTGGTGCAAGCCCAGCAAATACGCGGTATGCTGCACGTTCACTCCACGTGGAGCGACGGCAAACACACCATTCGCCAAATGGCAGAACGCGCACAAATGCTGGGCTATGAGTATCTCGCTATCTGCGACCACAGCAAAACGGCGGTCTATGCGGGTGGCTTGACGGAGGAGCGCGTAAAAGCACAGCATGAGGAAATTGACCGTTTGAATGAGGAGTTGCGTGGTATTGCGGGCGAAGGCACACACCCTTTTCGCATTTTGAAAGGTATTGAATCCGATATTTTGCGCGATGGCTCACTTGATTACAGCGATGCAGTGCTGGAGACCTTTGAAGTCGTCGTTGCGTCCGTGCATTCTAGCTTTTCGCTCGACCGCGACACCATGACTGACCGCGTGTGTAGGGCATTGGAACATCCCGCAACCACGCTGCTTGGGCATCCGACGGGACGGCTATTACTCATGCGCAAGGGCTATGAATTGGACATGGAAGCGGTGCTGGATACCGCAAAAGCGCATGGAAAGGCACTGGAAATCAACGCCAGCCCGTACCGTCTCGACCTCACCGCCGAACACGCTGCGCTCGCCGAAGCATGGGGCGTGCCGCTCGCAATCAACACCGATGCGCACAATATGGACGATTTGTCGAATATGCGCTATGGCTTGCAGGTGGCACGAAGAGCGGGTTTGCAGGCATTGAGTGTTGTGAATACGCTTTCTTGTGAAGAGTTATTGCAGCGTTTTTGAGGCGAGGATTTTGATGAGTTTTTTGGATGCAGATTTCCATGATTCTCATGATGAAGATGATTTTGGATGCAATTTTTTTGGTGGTGTGGAAAAAAAAAATTATATTTGCGGTTCTCCTCAAAATCATTTTACTGCCTGTCATTAGGCGGATAACGTGATTGTTGCCACACAGAAAATATCAATAATTTCAAATATTTTTAATCTTGTTTTTCATATACCGTCATGGCTAAAACACAGACATTCGGTGATAAATCGAAAAAAGTAAAAGACACTTCGCTGAACGTGAAAGTTATTAAAGGCTACCGCTCAGACAAAGGCACAACGAAGTTCGTAACACGCTTCGTAAAAGTTACCGATATTGCGCAAGTTGATAAAATCGACATCTCGAAGTAATTTTCTCGAAGTAATTTTCTCGAAGTAATTTTCTCGAAGTAACTTCACCAAATCGTTCGGTTCTCTTCGAGAATTTTTTAATTGCAATTTTCGTTTTTCACTGATTTCACCTTGTACTATGAAAAAAGGCATCCACCCAAAATATCATGCGGTTGAAGTTGTTCAAACCGACGGTTCAACCTTTATGACCCGCTCATGCTTCAAAAGCGACCGCATGGTGCTGGAGATTGACTCAAAATCGCATCCCTTCTTCACTGGCAAGCAAATGCTCGTGGACACTGCTGGGCGCGTTGACCGCTTCAACAAACGCTTTGAAAAAACACAACGCCTCAAAGACGCGAGTAAATAAGCCTCCTCAGCGTTTCTTGATGACGACTAAGCTAGAAAATTTTTATTATCATCGTTCATTGTTCTTACATCATGCGTAACAATAACCAATCGAACAACGCTAACTCGGTGTACGTCGGCGCACGCAACAAGCGTCAGGAAACGGCAAAGCCACGTAAACGCCGTAATCCGCTCCGTGAATCGCGCTATGTTGATTATCTCGACGTAAAGTTTCTTGACCGTTACATCAACGACCAAGGTAAAATTCTTCCTCGTCGTATCACGGGCGCAAATGCGCACCAACAACGCCTTATCGCAGGCGCAATCAAGCACGCACGCCACCTTGCGCTCATTACCTTCGTTGAACAAGACGTTGCGTAATCCCCCTCGGATGCTGCATACAATCTGCCCTTTGTAGGCACTCGACTATACAAAAAAAGCTATTCTGTACTACGTGTGCAGAATAGCTTTTTTTTTGAAGCCCGCCCATAAACACCGCAGAAAAGCTCAACTTTTTCCGCTTGCACACGTATATTGGCGCGTACTGTATTCTGTGTTGTCAAAAATTTACCAATGTATTTCACTCTGTTCCAAAGCACCAAAGACCTCTTCCGTGTGGCACGAAAGCACGTTGTTATGCGGCGTTGTGCCATTCTTGCGCTTTGCTGCTCTTTCCTCATTGTGTCAGAAATAAAGTTATTCGCACAAGAAGTACAACCTTTAGAAACAAGGAATAGCGAGCTTTCCAGCCTTTTTCCTGCAAACTTTCTCGCGCCCGACACCACGCGCACCGAGTATGCGGGACTCTTCGTGCATTACATTGTGGGCGGCTTTAGTACGCGCCTCGCAGATTATCCCGATACGTGGGCAGCATCCTACACGCCGCTTCGTAGCTCGCTTCGCACGATTTCCTTTGGTCTGAATTCCGATTCTCCTTTTCGCTTGCCATTTCTGACCAAACGCCAGAACAACGCATGGTTTCAGGGTTTGCGCTTTGGTATGCAGATTGAAGCGCAGCTTTCGGATATTAGTATTGTTGAAAGCTCAGATTCTGTGCGGCTTTCAAACGGCTCGGTGTTGCGGGGCGAATTTCAGCACAGCGCATTTGCGAATCTGCGCTCGCTCGCTCTCACGCCAAGTCTGCGCTACAGTTTCGCTTCTGGGCTGACAGCAAGCATTGGTGCGCGTTTGGGCGTGGTCAATAGCAGCAATATCCGCATGGTCGATACGGTTCTCGCGCTGCGCTCATCAGGCACTACGCCGCTTGCAGGGAATTTGCTGCGCCCTATCATTGACGACGCACGTATTAGCGGCTTGCGAGCCGAAGAATTTAGCATTGTTGCAGGAATTGGCTACAACATTCGCCTTGATAAACTGTTGCAAATTCGCCCCGAAGTGCTTGCAAATATTCCCATCAAAAGCCCTAACGATTCGTCTGGCTGGCGGAACACCGCACCATCACTGCGCTTTGGTGTGAGCGTGATGTTCAATACAGAAAAGGTCGTTCCTGTGCCAGATACGAGCTATGTGCGCGATACCGCAATCGTGCTGCTTGCACACAACCAACAACCGCTTTTGCGCCTTGTTTCGCGCCGCGTGGAGGTGCGCCCAGCAGAGTACCCAGAAGAGCCGCCGTCGGTGAAGATTGAGGAATCGTATCGGCGGGAAATTCCAAAGCCGAAACCTATCCTGACAGCAAGCATTGATGCGGAGTTCGCGCTTTTGCCACCGCGCAAAAATTCGCGTGATAGCCTGACGCGGAAAGCCCCTCTTGGCAATGTACAATTCCGCCGAACACTCAGTTTGAACGCCGAAAAAACGGCAATCCGCTTTACGCCGATTTGCGCCAATGCGACCAATGCAAGCGTGTATGCCGATGTGTTGCAGGAGTATTTTTCTGTGCCGCCCCTCAGATTGCAACGCCTTGAAAGCAGCACCAATACTATTCTTGCCGATACAACGCTGCTTGTTTCTGCCTTGCCGTATATTCGCTTTACGCCGCGCGTGGTGAGCGAAATTTCTCTCAAAGGCACGGAGTTATGCATCGTGCGCGAGCGTCCGCATGGCAGAAGTAGCATGGAATCCCCGCAGGAAGCGCGGCGGCTCAGGCTTGCTACCTTTACCGATACGAGCGCGAATGCTCGTGAGCAGCAGCGCGACAATGGCGGCGAGGCGCATATTCTCTGGTCTCCGACGCGGCAGCCCGATGTTTTTCTTGCTCCAAATGAACGTCTTTTTTATACGTTTCGGGTCTTTGATGAAGAAGGCGCAGAGGCAGCGATAGATTCGGGTTCTATCACGCTTCGCACCGAGCCAAGCACAGGAAACTTAGGTGTGAAGCGGAGTATAGAGGTGTATGCTTTTGAAAAAGATGTGCATTTAGCAGATTTTATGCGCTCGCTGATTGCGATAAATGTTCACAATGCCGAGCGCGTGTGTATTGTCCCACCGCAAGGAATGACGGAGCTTCCAGGCAATGACAGCACAAAAAATGATGCAAATGAAATGCGCTTGCGTGTGCAGCTTTTGGAGCGGAGTTTGCCGAATGCAGAGCAGCAAACCCTGAGTATTTTTTCGCAATTACCTTCCTTCAACGCAAGCAATGGTCAGGCTTTCGAGGGAAATGCGTTGCAATCGCCCACGCACCTGCCCAGTGCGCTTTCCGAGCGCGAGCAGCGTTTGCAGAGTACGCTCGCACAGATGCTGCTTGTTTTTGTGGAACGTCGCTTGTAGGCGTGGGAAAGCGTTGTGATAGTTCGTAAAAGCATAGACAAATACGTCAAGCTGCTACTTTGTACGGTTGAGTGCATGCTCAATGCGTACTGGGCGAACTACAACGCCCTGTATTCTCTCGGTT